>JAJECI010000001.1 GCA_022822065.1 Candidatus Dadabacteria bacterium | reverse complement strand
TTCGTGGTACATGTCGGGAACACCGTTTGACTACATGGGTGGTCAGATACCGGCGACGGAGGTAGTAGGGTTGATAAGCTTCACGTTCAACCTGATCATACCGCCGGCGCTGACGATATGGACGAGGACGGTAGAGAGGACAGCCGATGACATGGGTCATGTGGTATACTCGACACCGTTTGAGTACACGATGCGTCACAGGTTCCTGCTGCCGCAGTATAGCCAGGGATAATGGCGAAGAGCTTGTGTTTTTAGACACAGGTTCTTGATGAGTGAAAAGAGGAGGGAGATCGTAACGGTTATCCCTCCTCTTTTTTTTGTCTGCTTACTTAACGCCAGAGAGGGCTGAATACCAGTCCGGAGAGGATTTTCGGATAGAAGTAGGTGGTCTTGTGAGGCATCTTGGTTCCGTCGAGAACCACTTTGAATATGTCTTCTGATTTTAGCTTGGGAAGAAGAAATCCGGCATCGAACTCCCCGTTGTGCACATTCTCGAATACTTCTTCCGGGAACTTGGAGTATCGCACACCCGCCTTGTCTTCTTCTACCAGTGCCCCGAACACCTGACTGTGAAGAATTATCACGGCGAGGTTCTCATAGTCTTTTTCACGCGTCGTCTTGGGGGTAAGCCTGAAGGTTCTCCCGGGGTCCTTGGTTACGACGGATATCTGGTCCGGGCCGAGATCAAGCGAACTCTCAAGCGCGATTCTCTCGACTTCGAAATCTTCCCGCAGACTGTCAATCAGCTTGTCCCCGACTTTTTTTGCCATCCTGTGAGTGGGATTAATTATAAGTCCCTGGCCTTCTCCGCGCGAGAGATAGGTCATCACGTAATCCCAGGGCATCTGTCCTGAATTTCCCCCCGCCTCTTTTCTCTTCAGGTCTCTGAAGTTTATCGAGGTTTCGTAACGGTGGTGACCGTCTGCGATCAGAATGGACCTGTCCGCGAGGTGGCTTTTTATGCGTTCTATGATTTTCGGGTCGGATATCTTCCAGAGAGTGTTTCTTATTCCTTCTTCAAAGGTGACGTCCACAAGCGGCTCTCCGATATTCTTATCTACATACTCCTCGGCCTCTCCCGAGGCGTCGGGATAGACGCAGAAGATCTGGCTCAGGTTGGAGTTGCACGCGACTGTGAGCGCCAGCCGGTCTTCCTTGTGCTTTCTGAAGGTCTGTTCATGCGGCAGGACGATTTTCTTGTCGAAATCTTCAACCTTTAGGTTCGCTATGAACCCTTTTCTTGTGTAGCGCTGTCCCTCGAACTCGAAATCCTGGTAGTAGGGATAGATTGAAGGCTCATCGTCCCTTATTAGCACCTTGTCGCGGAGCCACTTCGAATAGATTTCCTTCGCGTTTTGATAACGCTGCTTGCCTTCTCCGTCGGGCAGTTCAATTCTCACGGCGTTAAAGGGACTTTTGGCGTAGAGTTCTTCGCGTTGCGGCGGGCTTATTACGTCGTAGGGAGGGGCGATGACTTTCGCGAAGTCCCCGACCGCTTCCTTGCTGTATCTTATACCTCTGAAAGGTTCTATTTCAGCCATGAAGAATCTTCTCTATTTCGGTTGCGGAAAGGTCGCCCTCTCTGATAATCTCGGGTGACGTGGTCGTCAGGTTCACTATTGCTGAACCCATTGAGGGTGGAAGGTTACCAGAATCAACGATAACATCAATCCCGCTCGGAAAATCCCTGCGGATGTCGGCGAAACGGTTCGAGTTGCCCCTGCCGCTTATGTTCGCGCTCGTAGAGGTTATGGGTTCTCCCACGCGACGAAGGATCTCTTTTGCGAAAGGGGAAGTGGAGATTCTTACCGCGACCGAGTCCCTTCCCCCTGAAACCTCTTGCGGAAAAACGGATTTCGGATGCAGTATGAGCGTAAGGGGTTTCTGGCTCCGGGAGTATCTTCCGAGCAGGTCGCCGGGAACATGAAAGTGACGGTCAAGCATCTCCTCATCACTTACGAGGACTATAAGTCCCTCGCCTCCGGACCTTTGTTTTATCTTTACTATTCTCCGGCAGGCTTCCTGGTCAAACGCAAGACAGCCGATCCCGTAGAGAGTTTCGGTCGGGTATACGATCACCCCTCCGCCCGTGAGGCATTCGGATAGCTTGTCAAATACTAGCGGATCGGTTTCTTTGATAATCTCAGTCAATTTTTCGCGTTCCCCGGGTTCCGATATACTATAAGTTTAACGATGGACTCGCAAGCTGTAAAAAGAACCGACGGATGGAAATCCCGTATCGCCTCGGAGCTTGTGGAAATGCTTGGCGCCGGGGCGGTCATATCAGCCGATGATGAGCTGATCGCCTATGAAAGCGACGGGCTTACGGGATACAGGGTAAAGCCCCTTTTCGTTGTTTTGCCTTCAAGCACGGCGGAGGTTTCCCAAGTCGTAGAGCTTTGCAATCGCGAGAAGATTCCTTTTGTTCCGAGAGGGGCGGGAACCGGGCTCTCCGGAGGCGCCCTTCCTAGCCGCGAGGGAATAGTGATATCGCTTTCAAGAATGAACAGGATTCTTGACGTGGATGTCCCCAACCGCGTCGTTGTAGTTGAGCCCGGAGTGGTCAATATTTCCGTAACCGATGCCGTGAGCGCCGAGGGGTTTTACTACGCCCCCGATCCTTCAAGCCAGATCGTGTGCACAATAGGAGGCAATGTCGCGGAGAATTCGGGAGGGGTCCATTGTCTTAAGTATGGAGTCACGACCAACCACGTGCTCGGAGTGGAGATGGTTCTGCCCGACGGAGCGGTGGTCACGCTCGGGGGCCCTGCCCCCGAGAGTTTAGGATATGACCTTCTTTCGCTTGTGGTCGGAAGCGAGGGGCTTCTGGGCATAGTGACCAAGGTCTTTTTGAGGATAATAAAAAAACCTCAGATGGTTAAGACCCTTTTCGCTTCGTTTGAGAGAATCGAGGACGCCGGGGCGTCGGTCTCCGCGATCATTTCTTCCGGGGTCATTCCCGCGGGAATGGAGATCATGGACAATCTCAGCATAAACGCTGTGGAAACCACGGTGGGTGCCGGATATCCCAGGGACGCGGGAGCTATACTTCTCGTGGAGCTTGACGGACCTGGGGCGGAGGTTAGCGCGCAGGTTCCTGCCGTAAGCGGGATACTTCGGGAAAACGGCGCGATTGAAATAAAGCTGGCGGCGGATGAAAGCGAGAGAGAGCTTTTCTGGAAGGGGCGTAAAAGTGCGTTTGCCGCCATGGGGAAGATAAGTCCCGGATACTATGTGCAGGATGGCGTGATTCCCAGGAGCACCTTGGCCAGGGTGCTTGGGGAGATAGGTGAGCTCGGCAGAAGGTACGGTCTTCGGGTCGCGAACGTCTTTCACGCGGGAGACGGGAATCTTCATCCTCTGGTACTCTATGATCCCGAAGTTGAGGGGGAATCCGAGAAAGCCGAGGAACTTTCCGGGGAAATTCTCAGGGTATGCGTTGAAGTCGGCGGCAGCATTACGGGAGAGCACGGTGTCGGCTTTGACAAAAAGGGCTTTCTTCCGCTTATGTTCAGCGAGCAGGAAATAGACACGATGAATCTGGTGCGGTGCGCTTTCGACGAAGAGGGGCTATGCAATCCCGGCAAGGTGTTCCCTACTCCCAGAACGTGCGTTGAGCCGGGGATGAAAAAACCAGGTTCCGAGACTCATCCTGCAAGGGAAATGGGGGAGCTTTTCTAGCAGATCCGGGCCCGTGTTCAAGGTTTAATGGTCCGTTCGTTTGAAAAAAGATGTCTCACGTAACAGAACTCTCCAGGATGGTTTCGAATTTCCATGTTCCCGGTTCCGGTGATGCGGACTCGGGTGTTCCGGAATTCGGCTTTTCTTCCGAAGTAATTCTCTATCCCGAAACCGTCGAGGAGATATCCCGGATCCTCGGGTTTGCTTCACAAAAGGGCATCCGTGTTTTTCCTTTTGCGGGAGGCACCAAGCTTTTTCTCGGCAACCCGGTCGGCGCGGTCGGCGCGGCGCTTTCGCTCAGGCGTCTTGGCAGGGTTCTGTTTCACGAGCCTTCCGACATGGTTTCCACGGTCGAATGCGGAATGGAGGTGAGGGAGTTTCAGAATGCCGTCGGGTGCGAAAACCAGCTTTTTCCCGTGGACCCGCCCGGTCTTAACTCCGGAGCCACTGTGGGGGGGCTTGTGTCGACAAATCTTTGCGGTCCAATGAGCACCAGATACGGTACGTGCAGGGAGCTTATCCTGGGAGTCAGGGCCGTTAGGGCTGACGGTGAGATCATAAACTTGGGAGGAAAAGTAGTTAAAAACGTGGCGGGTTATGATATTCCCAAGCTTATGGCAGGTTCGCTCGGGACACTGTGCGTCTTAGCGGAAGCGACTTTCAGATTATACCCCCGCCAACCCTTCTCAAGAACTCTGGTTCTGGGTTTTGACAGCCATGTCTCCTGTTCCCAGGCGGCTGGAGCGATATTTGCCGCGGATGTTGTTCCCACATGCTTTGAAATACTTGACGGGAGACTCTCTTCGGAATTCGCGGCGGCACCAGGGGCTAAAAGAAGCGTCCTGCTTAAGTTCGACAGCTTCGAGGAGGCAGTGATCGAGCAGATAAAACAGGTGAGGGAGATAACCTCTGGAAAATCCGCCTCTTTCATCGAGATGGGCGATGAGGATTCGAAGGAGTTATGGGATTCGGTAAGGGAATTCCCGTTTTCGTCCGGGGCAAGCTTTTCCTCGAAGCTGACTCTCCCCGTAACCGCTTCAGTCGAGATTCTCTCCGATATTGAGAGCGATCCGGCGCTTTCGGGAGTCACGGTGCGCTGCCTTTCGAGGCCTGCCAGGGGGGTTGCGCTTGTTTCGGTAGACGGTGACGGTGAAGAGGCGGTCAGAGCGGCGCGTTTTCTTGAGAATCTTGCCGATTCGCTCGGGGGCCGTATCATGTTCTCGGGGATCCGTCGCGAACTCAGGGAGAGGATAAAAGCGTGGGGAAGTTTCGGGGAAGCGCTTTTTCTTATGAAGAACATCAAACGGCGTTTTGATCCGGGAGACATTCTGCCCGGCGAAAAAATATTCGATGCAGACTGAGGATACGGATTATGATAAGAAGGGAATCCGGTGAAGGATGGACTCTCATAACGCAGCCCAGCCACGCTTTTCTTTCTTCGAGAATAATGAATTTCTGGGGCAATGAGGATTTCGAGGCCATCGCCCCAAGGGATGAAGTGATGCTTGCGATAAGGGAACATGACTGCGGATGGGAGAAAACGGATTCCATGGCTGATCTGAACCCGAAAAACGGCTACCCGAGAAATTTCATGGAAATGCGGGCCGAGAGCCAGCTTGAGATCTGGTCCGATTGTTTCGAAAAGCATCTCGGCGAGCATCCATACGCCTGCGCGCTCATAGCGCTTCACTTCTCCGAACTTAACGAAAGGACCATATCCAGAGACCCGGGCAACGAAGCGGCCGTTTCGCTCAGGGAGAAAATCAGGGAATTTCTGCGGAGAAGCCTGGAGATCAATGTCGGTGAAGGAAATCTGAACGGATACCTGCCTGCCGATATCCGGACCAATCTCAGGTTTCTTCAGGTGGGCGACATAATATCGCTTGGCCTCTGCCACGGATCAAAATCGGTCAATATTCCGGGCGTTCCGATTAATTACCTCGGAGACACGGTGGAGATAACCCTGTCATCAGAAGACGGGCTTAACTATACGATCTCTCCTAATCCTTTTTCACGGGAATTTCTTCGTTTTGACATATCGGGCAGGAAACTTGAGGAAAAATCGTTTGCCGCGGCGGCGGAACTGGAGAATGCGTTTCATCTGGCGCGCGGCGAAACATTTGATTTTTCGATTTCTTCGGGAGTGGAGGGACGCAATGTCGCTTGAGACCGCTTTTGACCATATGGATCGCCCGAGCAAGAAGATAATACAGGATTGCGTTCACTGCGGGTTCTGTCTTTCATCCTGTCCCACCTATCTCGCGACCGGAAACGAACTCGACTCTCCCAGGGGAAGAATACATCTGATAAAGGCCGCGGAGGAGGGAAGAATCCCGATGGGTGAGTCGCTTGTGAAGCACCTTGATCTGTGTCTGGGATGTCTTGCCTGCGAGACTGCGTGTCCCTCCGGGGTCAAGTATGGAAGTCTGATAGAGATGTCGAGGGGACAGATTGAAAGGAGGTTCAAGAGGGGACTGGGGGAGAAAATTCTCAGGGCCTTCATCTTCAAAATCTTTCCCTATTCCAGAAGGTTGAGGTTTCTTCTGCCGTTTGTCTACCTGGTAAAGGCGCTTGGCCTTAAGAGGGTTTTCCCGGCGAGGCTTCTTGACAGAATAAGTCCCTCGGCTTCTTCCATGTTCCATATGCTGCCCGAGGTCAGCTCCGCTTTCGGGGAAACTCTTTCGGCTTTCTATCCGGCAATTGGAGAGAGAAAAAAGAAAGTCGCCCTTCTGAGCGGGTGCGTTCAGGGGGTTTTCTTTCCGGAGATAAACTGGGCGACGGTCGAAGTGCTTCGCGCAAGCGGCTGCGAAGTTTTTGTTCCCAAGAATCAGGGGTGCTGCGGGGCCCTTTCCGTTCACTCGGGAAGGCTTGAGGAGGGAAGGGAGTTCGCAAGAAAACTGGTGGCCCTTTTCGCCACCTTAAACGTGGATGCCGTAGTCGTTAATTCTGCCGGATGCGGTTCCACTATGAAGGAATACGCCGAGATCCTGCGAGGAGACCCGGTTTACTCCGAAGCCGCGGCGCAACTCTCGGAAAAAACCGTGGATGTCATGGAATTTCTTTCGGATGCGGAAATAGGGGCATCGCTGCACCCTCTTGATATAAGGATCACTTATCAGGACGCATGCCATATTGTTCACGGACAGGGGATACGGTCCGCTCCGAGGGAACTTCTGAGAAGCATCCCGGGAGTGGAACTCGTCGAAATGCAGCGGTCGGATCACTGCTGCGGAAGCGCCGGGATATATAATATCGTGCAGACCGAAATGTCCGCTAAGCTTCTCTCAGGGAAAATAAGCGATATAGAGAAAACCGGCGCCGATTATCTGGCCGTCGGGAATCCCGGGTGCATGATACAGATCCGCAAGGGACTGCTCAACTCAGATTCCAAGACCAGAATTGTGCATCCAGTAGAAATTCTCAACTGGTCGCTGAGAGGCAGAATCAACTAGATAGAGTGTGGAGACAGTTTTAACCTAGCACAGAATCTTTGCAGGCTTTTGCCACGCGGAACTTCAGTACCTTTCTTGCAGGTATGCTGATCACTTCACCGGTGGCGGGATTTCTTCCCATTCTGGCACTGCGATTGCTGATAACCAGTTTACCGATTCCAGGAATCGTGAATTCTCCTTTTCCCTTTACTTCTTCACATGCAATTGACGCCATAGCGTCAATAACGGTTTTGGCTGTCGCCTTGGTTATTCCCACCTTCTCTGCCAAGCTGCTCGAAAGCTGGGATTTCGTTAAAGGTTTTCCGTTCACTGACATCCTCCTTAAAAATCTCTTAATAATTATCAGGGTATTCTAGCTAAAAGTCAATCTGTTTTACCGTTGTTGATAAATCGCCAGATTCTCAATATTGTTATGAATGTCTTTTTTATTGAGACTTTATGTGGGTGGAAGAATACATGAGATCTTGGTTCAGGGAAAGGAAAACAAAGGACTGGTTGGCCCTACTTTTAATATTTCTTGGTTTTCTCCTGCTTCTTTTTTTCCTGTACGCGAGGTTTCTTCAGGAAAGGGAATCGAGTGCGCAGGATCACTCTCGGGACAACGCCTACAGACCCGTAAAAGTGATGACGCCCGTTGCGTCCTCGGGTTCAGTTTACACCGAAGTCCTCGGAAGAGTCCGCGGCAAGCAGACCGTCTTGGTCCGAACGACCGTCTCGGGATGGGTAAAGCGGATAGATTCCGGCCGGGGTCAGGAAATCGAAAAGGACGGAATTATCCTCGAACTCTACGATTACCGCGTGGAAACGCGGCTTGACGAGGCGAAGTACAATCTTGAATCCGCCAAGGGGAAGCTTGCCGAGGCTGAAAGGGTATACCTCAGGAACGCGGCTCTTTTCGAGAAGGGAATAGTCTCTGAGAATGAGACCGAGGCGTCGCGAAACCTTCTTGAAACCGCCTCGGCCGGCGTAAAGGCCCTTGAAGCTTCTTACAAAAGGGCCAAGTGGAATTACGAAAACCTCAAGATCCGTTCTCCTATCCAAGGTCAGGTCGTTGAAATCGTTCCCGACATCGGACAGGAGACAAGAAACGGAGATGTAGTAGCCGAAGTCGTTAATCTAAGCGGCAGAAAAGTTATAGCCGGCGTGGACGTGTCCGTTGCCAGAAGCGTCAAACAGGGAGATGTCCTCCAGGTATCACTTGCGAGAGACGGGACGGTGGAAACCGCCGCGGGCGAGGTTAGTGGCGTGAGTCCGGGCTCCGATGATTTCTCGGGCACCTACGATATCGAGATTGCCATATCTGATCCCTCGGTAAAATGGTGGCCCGGGGAAATGGTTTCCGTGAAAATACCGGTGCAGACGCTTGATAATGTCGTCAGAATTCCCAAGGCGGCTGTCTTGTCCGACAGCAGGGAAAATTCCTCTTTCGTGCTGGTTGAAAAAAACGGAGAAGTTCTCAAGGCTAAAGTGGCGCCCACGTGGATAGACGATAACTCGGCCTACATATCCTTTGATTCGCTTCCCCCGGCTTCAAGAATCATAACCGAGGGGAACTTCGGCCTCCTTCCCGGTCAGCCGGTAAGGGTCGTCCAATGATTTTCCATCTCTCCGGGGTGCCCGGGTTCAGCTGGGGTGGCTCCCAAGGAATTCGCATTTCTCCCGGATAATCTCCGCCGCTCTTTGTATCTCCTCGAAGGTGTTTTCCGGGCAGAAGCTGAATCTTATACTTGAATACGCATGCTGGTCGTCCAGTCCCATGGCGGTCAGGACGTAGGATGGCGTAACGTCGAAATTCGTGCACGCGGAACTCTGCGAACACCTTATTCCCGCTTCGTCAAGGAGGGAAACCAGTTTCCTTCCGTCGGTTCCGCCGAAATGGATATTGGTGGTATTGCATACTCTTTCCCCGCCGCCACCGTTAACCGAGGTGTCCGGGATGGATTCGATTATTGTTTTCTCGAACTGGTCCCGAAGACCCTTCATCTTTTCTATGGCCTGCTCAAGCCTTGTGTGCCTTATCTCGCAGGCGGTCCCGAAGCCCGCTATGCCCGGAAGGTTCTCAGTGCCGGGACGGAACCCTTCCTCCTGGAATCCTCCGAAAAGGAAAGGATTCACAAGCAGCCTGTCCTTTGCGTAGAGAACCGCGGCGCCCTGGGGGCCGCTGATTTTATGGGCCGTGAAGGAGAGAAAATCCACGTGAAGCTTCGCAAGGTCCACCTCGATCTTCCCTACGGCTTGGGCGGCGTCGGTGTGGAGAAGCACTCCGTTTTTCCTGCAGACCTCGGAAATGCTCGCCATATCCTGTATAACTCCGGTCTCGTTGTTGACCCACTGCACGGAAACGAGGTCGGTTTTCTCGGAAATCGCGTTTTCGAGTCTTCGGATGTCAAGAATCCCCTGTTTGTCCACCTCGAGCATCTCGATGTGCACGTCGTTTAGCTCGAGGAAACTGCACATCTTCATTATCGAGGAGTGCTCTACCTGGGTTGTGACGACGCGAGGCTTCTCTTTTTTCCTCGTGCGGGAATAAAGGACCATGTTGTTCGATTCCGTGCCGGAACTTGTGAATATGAGGTCTTCGGGGGAGCATCCCACAAGATCGGAGGTCCGTTTGCGGGCGAGGTCCACGCGGCGCCTCGCTCGCTCTCCAGCCGAATGGGCGCTTGAGGGATTGCCGAACCCCTCGCCCATCGCTTCGTGCATGGCCTCGGTTACTTCGGGAAGTGGTCTTGTGGTTGCGTTGTTGTCAAGGTAGATTTCGCCAGAAATGTCCTCTGTACACCCCATTGTAAAGCTAATAATACACGATTTTGCGGCTAAGGTGTTTCTTCCGGCAGGTCTTCGGGCAGGAGAAGTGTTATGCAGGGTTCCTCGGAGTCTTTCGTTACCGGGCTCAGGTAGGAAATAACCTGAAATTCCCGCCCCTTTCCGTCTTTGGTAACCGAAGCGGTGAAATTGATCAGGTTGGTTCTCTTAGTTTTCCTGGTCGTCCTTATGGAAGATACGAGCGGGGAAAGTATCTCTTTTAGCCTGGTGTTCTCATCCTCGCCGCGGGCCGAGGCCTCGGAATCGGGTTCCATCATTTCCTTTTTAAGCGAGGAGGTTACAAACATGCGGATCATGAGGCCTGATTCCCTCGCCACGTCGGACACCTCGAACTGCTTTTCAAGCTCGAGGTCGTTCTCTCTTTCCAAATAGAGTTTTTCCATTTCTCTTCCCCTCGATATCGGTAGTATATATTAGATGGTTTGGCCGGTATATACAAAACGCCGCCGCGGCATCGGGAGAGTTTCCGCATGGACAAGACTGGAGAGATAAGATTTGTTCCCTTGAAGGGAATCCCGGAAGTGAAAGAAGGGGACAGTATCGGGGAGATGATTCTGCGCGCCGCCTCCCGTGAGGGGTTTTCGTTTCTCGACGGGGATATAGTTGTGGTGGCGCAGAAAGTGGTTTCAAAGGCCGAAGGCAGGGTCGTTAATCTCTCTCAGGTGGAACCTTCGGATTTCGCGGTTACGGTTTCCGAGGAAGTTTCAAAGGACCCGAGGCTGGTGGAGGTGATTCTCGGGGAAACCAGGAGAATCGTGAAAATGGACGAGAGGGAAAGCGGCAAGGGAAGGCTTATAGTTGAAACGACCGGAGGGCTTGTGCTGGCAAACGCCGGCGTTGACGCTTCGAACGTTTCCGGGGGCGAGGATGTCACGCTTCTTCCGCTTGATTCCGACCGCTCCGCCGGGGCTATAAGAGAACATATAGAACGGGAAACCGGAAAGTACGCAGCCGTCATAATAAGCGATACCGTGGGACGTCCCTGGCGGGAAGGGCTTACCGACATCGCCATTGGCTGTAGCGGCATGAGGCCGCTCTCTGACCGCAGGGGAGAAAGCGATTCCAAGGGGCTTACGCTTACTGCGACCGAGATGGCGACCGCGGACCAGGTGGCGTGTGCCGCGGGTTTGCTGATGGAGAAAACCGCCGCGCTGCCCGTTGTGATAGCCCGCGGGGTTGAGTATATCCGGGGGGAAGGAAGTTCGGATGAACTGATCAGAGACCCGGCCCACGACCTGTTCAGGTAATTTCCCCAAATTCCATGAAAGGTTTTTTCGAAAAAGACTTCCTCCTTATCTCTCACCGCGGCGCGAGTCATTACGAACCTGAAAATACTCTTCGCTCCTTCCGCAGGGCCCTTGACATGGGGTCCGGGGTGATAGAGTTCGACGTGAGGAAAAGTCTCGACGGCCGCCTGGTCGTCATTCACGACCGTACGGTCGACAGGACCACGGATGGCAAGGGGGCCGTTTCTGGGAAGACGCTTTCTGAACTCAGGTCTCTTGACGCCGGTTTCGGGGAGCGGATACCGACTCTTGGGGAGGTGCTCGAGAATTTCGGGGGGCGCTGCGGACTGGTGGTCGAGCTTAAGGAAAAAGGTACGGAAGAAGAGACCGTCTCGCTTATAAAAGCCCATGGTCTTATAAAGGATGTCGCGGTGGTTTCTTTCCGCGAGGACTGTCTTCGCGCGGTAAGGGAGCTTGATCGTTCCGTTACTACGGGACTTATCACGGTTTTCGGCTTCGGGTGCGTGAAGAAGGCCCTTTCTCTGGGCTGCCGGGTAGTTGCCACGAATCACCGTTTCATGACGCGCCGCCTCGCTTCTGAAGCCCGAAGAAGAGGTCTTTTTGTGTGCTGCTGGACGGTCAACGACCCGAAGCGGGGCGAAAAGCTGGCCGGGGCGGGGATTAACGGGATTATCACCGACAAGCCTGACCTGCTCTAAGCCTTGCTTGCGGCTGCGGGTCGCCGTGATTTACGCGGCCGATCGGTTATTATCCGGTATCAGATATGCTGTTTGACTGACGGTGAGAAGATGCCGCCTGACTCCACAAGTTCCATATATCTTGACTATAACGCGACCACGCCCCTTGACCCGCGCGTTCTGGAAGAAATGACCCCGTATCTTATCGGGAATTACGGGAATCCATCAAGCATTCATTCTCCCGGAAGCGTCGCGCGCGCGGCGGTTGATTGCGCCCGCGAGAGAGTATCGGATTGTCTCGGAGCGAGGCCGGGAGAAATAGTTTTTACATCCGGGGGCAGTGAAAGCAACAATTTCGCCATAAAAGGTCTGGCCTACGCTCTTTCCGACAGGGGAAACCACCTGGTTACGACCGCGGTCGAGCACGCCTCGTGTCTTGAGACGTTCAGGTTTCTTGAACGCAGGGGTTTCGAGGTCACTTATCTTCCCGTGGATTCCTTCGGACGAGTCTTCTCCGAACAGTTTCAAGAAGCGATTACGGAGCGTACGATTCTCGTTTCCTGCATGTACGTGAATAACGAGACCGGAGTTGTAAGCCCGATTCACGATATAGGGGAAATTGCCCGCGAGAGGGGGGTGATTTTCCATACCGACGCGGTTCAGGCTCTGGGAAAGATGGAAATCAATCTTGCCGGCCTGCCGGTTGATATGGCGTCTTTTTCCTCACACAAAATTTGCGGTCCAAAGGGGGCGGGAGCTATTTACGTAAGAAAAGGGGTCGGCCTTGAGCCTTTCGTGCACGGCGGGGGACAGGAGAGGGGAAAGAGATCGGGAACGGAGAACGTGGCGGCCGTCTGCGGGTTCGGTTACGCGTGCGAGCTTCTGCATGGGGAGCTTGAGACGGAAAACGAAAGACTGGGAAAGCTTCGCGACCGTCTTTTCGAGGACCTTTCCCGGAGAATAGAGGATGTTTACCTTAACGGACATCCAGACGCGAGGGTCTCCAATACCCTTAACGTCGGTTTCCCCGGCATTCCGGGCGACTCGGTGGTAATGAATCTCGATACCGACGGAGTGGCGGTTTCAACCGGTTCCGCCTGCTCCGAGGGAAATGTTGATCCTTCCCACGTATTGCTTGCCATGGGACTCGAAGAGCAGGAAGCGCTCTGCTCGGTCAGGTTCAGCTTCGGCCGTTTTACCCGTTCGGAGGAAATCGACAGGGTGATAGAACTTCTTCCCGCAACAGTAAAGAGGATAAGGGCGCTTCGGGATTTCTGACGGGATGTCGGGGAGCCGTCTGCCGAACTGCGTGTATCGGCGGGCAGCGTGGATTTACCGCCCGAATCAGGGGTAAAGCGGGACGGAGTCAAGTCCCAGGCTCTCGGGAAGGTCAAGCATGATGTTCATGTTCTGTATCGCCTGGCCGGAGGCTCCCTTCACCAGGTTATCTATGGCACAGACGATTATGGCGGTTTTCTTCCCCGGGTTCGCCCTTACGCCTATGTCGCAGAAGTTTGAACCCCTGACGGAGGAGGTGTTCGGGAAAGTCCCCTCGGGAAGGATCCTCACGAAAGGCGAGTTCTCGTAGAATTGCCCTAGGGCGTCCAGCAGCTCCCGGGTCTTGTGGCTGCCCGAGAGGGTTACGTATATTGTCGAGAGTATGCCCCTGTTTATCGGTACGAGATGCGGGGTGAAAGCGACTTCCACCTTGCTGCCCAGAAAATCCGAGAGTCCCTGGTCTATTTCGGGGGTATGACGGTGCTCGCCTACCTTGTAGGCTTTCATTCCTTCGGATACCTCGCAGAAATGAAGGTCGAGCGAAGGGTTCCTTCCCGCTCCCGAGGCCCCGGATTTGGAATCAATTATAATTCCCTCCGTCTCTACCATGCCGTTTTCAAGAAGCGGCGCGAGTGGAAGGATCGAGGAGGTGGGATAGCATCCGGGGTTTGCCACCAGTTTTGTTTCCGATATCCGTTCCGCGTGCAGTTCGGGGATTCCGTAGACGGCGTTTTCGAGAAGATGGGCGCACGGATGATCCCCGTACCAGTCCCTGTAGGTGCCTTCCCTGAGGCGGAAATCCGCCCCGAGGTCAATTATCCTTACGTCCCTCCCGTAAATTTCCTCTATGAGCTCGGCCGATGCTCCGTGCGGAAGCGCGGCGAATACCACGTCGGTATCCTCCGGGATAAGCGAGGGGTCTGAACTGCTGAGCTCGAGATCGGCTATTTCTCCGAGGTGCGGAAACACCTCGGCCAGAGCACGACCCGCGTGCCTTGACGCCGTTAAATGGGAAATGCTGGCCCGGGGGTGTCCCCCAAGGAGCCTTATGAGTTCCGCTCCCGTGTAGCCGCTTGCTCCCAGAATGCATACGTTAAGCTTTTTCATTACGGTGAAACGATACTACGGGAATCGGAAAAACTCAATCCACCCCCGGCAATCCGGACATTTGTCCCGGGAATGATACGGGCAGCCTTGGATTCTCGGTATCCGTTCCGGGATTTTCGGGGGATTTTCGGGGAATTAGGAGGCGTTTTATTATCCGGTAAAATTACCAAAGGTGTTTTGAGGCTGCGGTTGACCGCGGACCGGGTGGAAGCTCCGTTTAGCAGCGCGGGACAAGGTCTCGAATCCGCGGGAGGAAAACCTGCCGATACCGAGAAGATATACCGCTTGATCAGTTTCTCCCCATTCGGGGTCATAACTGAGCGCACACTAGGCATTATCGACTGATTCTCTATGCACGTCGCCGATTTTTCAGTAAAAAATTCCTTTTTCGTAAACCTGCTGATGGGAGCCATACTGCTCGTAGGGCTTCTTTTTTCATTCTCTCTTCCCCTTGAACTGTTTCCCTCCGTAAAACTCGAAATGGTGACGGTAACCACGTCTTTTCCGGGCTCTTCCGCAGAGGATGTTGAGAATCTTGTAAGCGTTCCTATTGAGCAGCAGATAAAGAACGTCTCCGGCGTCAAGATCGTAAAATCCGTTTCTTCCGAAGGGTTCTCGCGGGTTACGGCCGAGGTCTACCCGGGTGAAGACACCAGAAGGATCGCCTGGGATATCGATTCTAGGATCAACCTGATAGCGGACGATCTTCCCGAGGACGCCGAAGAACCCGTGACCGAGGAGCAGAAGGCGAGCTTTCCGCTTGTGAGCGTTTCGGTCTCGGGGGATATGCCGAGAGATCTTCTCTATAGCAGCGCCAGAGGACTGCGGGATGAACTTGCGCTTTTGGATGGTGTTGACAACGTGACTTCCGTCGGACTGCCCGACCCGGCGATATGGGTCTATCTGGATTACCCGAAGATGGTGCAGTTCGGGCTGGGGATTGAGGAGATCTCAGATGCCATCAAAGCGAGAAATCTGGATATTCCCGGGGCGAATTTTACTCGGGACAGCACTGATTTTCTGCTCAGGACTGAGGGAAAGATAAGATCCGTGAAAGACCTTGTCGATATTCCGGTCGCCAGGAGCGTTGAGGGCAAACATGTTCTGCTCCGTGATGTGGCGACGGTTGTTCTCGGGGAACAGCGAGAGGACCTGAGATCGAGAATAAACGGTCGTCCCGCGATTACTTTCTGGGTGGAGAAGCAGAAAGACGTTGATATCCTCGATACCGTCGACCGCGTAAGGCAGCTTACCGAAGAGTACGAAACGAAGCTTCCCGAAGGTGGGGAGATAACCCTGGCGTTTGACAGGTCGCACTGGGTGAAAAGTCGTCTTCGGACCATGCTTAAGAGCGGAGGTCTGGGCTTTGTTCTGGTGATAATCCTTCTCGCTCTTTTTCTTGACCGCAGGGCAGCCTTCATAGCCGCGCTTGGGATTCCCGTTTCTTTTCTGGGGGCCGCGATATTAATGAAGATGACCGGCACAACGCTGAATGTCCTTTCCATGTTCGGTCTTATAATGATGCTGGGAATGGTGGTGGATGACGCCATAATCGTCGTTGAGAACGTCCAGAGGTATATATCGAGGGGAGTGGAACCGCTGAGGGCGGCGGTAATAGGGACAAAAGAGGTTGCCTGGCCGGTGGTCGCGACTGTGCTGACCAATATCGCCGCGTTTACTCCCCTTCTTCTTGCCACGGGGCTGATCGGACAGTTCCTTTCCGTAATTCCCAAGGTTGCGATATTCGCTCTTTGCTTCTCCCTTTTTGAAGCCCTGTTGATCATGCCGTCTCACTGCGCCGACTGGCTTCCGGCAACCGGCACAAGGAGTCCCCCTCGCGGAAACGCGGCGCTTCTGCGCGTAAGAGGCCTGTATCTGCGGGGACTTCTGTTCGCGCTTAGGAACCGCTATGCGGTAATAGGATGTTTCGTGGCTATTTTTTCTTTTTCAGTGTTTGTGTTTGTCCAGATTCCCAACGTGATGTTCTACCTTCATGATACCGAGGAGATAATGATAAGGGTTGAGAATCCCCCCTCATCCAGTCTGGAGCATACAACCGCTTCCGTAGCCCAGGTGGAGGAAGCCGTGCGCCGCAGCGTTCCCGCTCATGTCCTGAAGAACACTTTGTCCATGGTTGGCATCGATATGTCGGACCCTGACAGTCTGTTTTCCACGGGAGGCCATGTGGCCTCAGTTCTGGTTCAATACGAGGATCACTCCGCGAGAAAGGAAAACACGCTTGAACTCTCTCGGGTCGCGGAGAGCAGGGTAGGGGAAACGGTTACGGGACCCAAGCAGGTTGATTTCCTCATAACGGTGGGTCCTCCCACCGGGAAACCGGTGGATGTCAAAATAAGCGGGGATGACATACCGGTGCTGATGGAAATAGCTTCCCGGGTCCGGGAATTTCTGAGCACTCAGCCGGGGGTGAGCGCCGCGACCAGCAATCTTGTTTACGGAAAGCCCGAGGCGAGAGTTGAGATAGACGAGAGGAAAGCCGGGGTGTTCGGTATTGACAAGCGGAGCGTGTCGCGGGAAATCAAGGCTCTTGGAGACGGTCTCACAATTGCGAAGACCAGAGTGGGCGAGGAAGAGGCCGAGATAAATCTGCAATATGGAAAGGGGGGAGGTTCCGGTGTTTTCTCGGTAAAATCGCATCAGGTCCCGACTCCTCTCGGGAGGCGGGTTCCTATCGGCACTGTGGCGGAGATAACGGAATCCAAGACGCCGCTTGAGATAAGAAGGGAGAAGCTTCGAAGAACAGTCACCGTGACAGCCGAAGTGGACACCCAAACGACCACTTCAAGGGAGGTAAACACGAATCTTTCGCGTCACCTCGACAGTCTTCTTGAAAACTACCCCGGCTACTCGTTTCGGTTCGCGGGGGAGGAGGAGCAGTACACTCAGGCCATAAGCGACATAAAAAAGGCATCGCTTTTGGCGATACTTCTCATTTATCTCATTCTCGCAAGCATACTCCGCTCCACTTTTCAGCCCCTTATAATAATGAGCGTGCTGCCTTTTTGCGTTACGGGAGTGATCGTGGCGATTCTGCTGCGCGGCGAACCCATGACGCTCCCTGCGATAATAGGAATGGTCGCGCTTCTGGGAATAGTTGTGAATGACAGTCTGCTGCTGCTCAACTTTATCAACCGGAGGGTGAAAAAGATGCCGAGTAAGGCTGTGGCAATAGTATTTTCCGCGAGGTACCGCTTCCGGCCTATCGTTCTTACCACGCTTACGACCTTCTCGGGGCTTTTTTCCCTTATGTTCGCCTTCAAGGGCGAGGCAGGCATTCTCGCTCCGATGGCGGCTTCCCTGGGATTCGGGCTTGTTTTTTCGACTTTCGTCATACTTTACCTCGTGCCCTGTCTTTATCTGGCCCTTGACGATATTACCAAGCGGCTACGATATTTCACCCGCCTGAGAACATTGGGGCCGGGTGGAAGAGATTCCCTGCAAATTGGTTAATTGCTGGTAGAATTAAGAACGGTTGCGCTTGGTATTCGTGCGTCCGCCGGGGTGGTTCAGTTACTGCGGTATTTCTCTATTGACTAACGGCGGGCAAGTGTATAGTTTTTGCGAAGTTCAAAGTCAAGTTTCGGAGGTTTTGCGATGTCCATCAGGGTTGGAATAAACGGGTTTGGAAGAATAGGAAGACACATACTCAGAATCGGTCTCGGCAGAGAAGACCTTGAGTTCGTGGGCATAAACGACATTACGGACACCGAAACCCTGGCTCATCTTTTCAAGTACGATTCGGTGTTCGGCCGCTACCCGGGAGAGGTCGAGTGTGACGGCGAGGGAATAACCGTAGATGGAAAGTCGATAAGGGTGTTCTCAGAGAGAGACCCCGCAGATATTCCCTGGGCCGACACGGGAGCGCAGATCGTGGCGGAGGCAAGCGGCATTTTCAGAACTCGCGAGGCCGCTGCGGCGCACATGGGCGAGACCGTGAAAAAGGTGGTAATTACCGCGCCTGCGAGCGGCAAGGTGGATTTCACCACGGTAATGGGCATAAACGATGATGACTACGAGCCCGGAAGCCACGACGTGATTTCAAACGCGTCTTGCACCACCAACTGCTTCGGGATGCTGGTCAAGGTTCTCCACGAAAATTTCGCGATCAGGCGTGGAGAGATGACCACGATACACTCCTACACGAACGATCAGAGAATACTCGACACTCCGCATAAGGATAAAAGAAGGGCGAGGGCGGCCGCCCTCTCCATTATCCCCACAAGTACAGGGGCCGCAAACGCCATACAGATCGTTTTCCCCGAACTCAAGGGGAAACTCTCCGCGGTAGCCGTAAGGGTGCCCACGCCCAACGTATCGCTTGTGGATTTTACCTGCGAGGTGGAAAAAGGAACTTCTGCAGATGAGGTGAACGCCAGGTTCAGGGAAGCGGCTGAGGGAACACTTAACGGTTACCTCGCTTACGTCGAGGACGAGATCGTTTCTTCCGATCTTGTGGGAGACACTCATTCCTGCTCTTTTGATTCCATGCTGACTTCAGTGGTGGAGGATAGCCTGGTCAAGGTTGTCGCTTGGTACGACAACGAGTACGGATACACTTCCAGGGTGGTTGATCTTATGGAACTTATCGGGAGAGCGCTTTGAAGAAAAAGCTTCTTGTGACCGACCTTCCCTGCTCGCAGTACGAGGGGAAAAGAGTCTTCGTGAGGGTTGATTTCAACGTTCCCGTGAACGGCAGGAAAGTAACCGAGGACTACAGGATAAGGCGCACTATCCCCACGATCGACTACCTTACAAGATGCGGGGCCAGGGTAATACTCGCTTCCCACATGGGGAGACCCAAGGGACGCAGGATAGAACGTCTTTCCATGGCTCCCGTGGCGGAAAGGCTTAACGAATTCCTTGGGATCAAAGTCCGTTTTCCGGGCGCGGTTGTCGGCAGGAAGGTTGAAAACGCCTCGAAAAAACTCAAAGACGGCGAAGTGATGCTCCTTGAAAACCTGAGGTACCACAACGAGGAACAGGAGAACGATGCGGATTTCTCGAAGAAACTCGCGTCCTTGGCCGATATCTACGTGAACGAGGCTTTCGGCACCTCGCACAGGGCCCACGCCTCCACTTACGGAATGACCGTTCACTTCGACAAGAAACTCGCGGGCCTCATGGTGGGAAACGAAATGAAGTTTCTCAGTCGTCTGATAAGAAGACCCAAGAAGCCCTACGTGGTCATTGTCGGGGGAATGAAGATAAAGGACAAGATAGGGGCCCTCAAGAACATAATAAAAAAGGCGGACAGGGTTCTTATAGGCGGCGGGGTGGCTTATACCTTCCTGGCGGCGCGCGGGGTGAGCGTAGGGAAATGTTCCGTGGAGAAGGAGATGCTTTACTGGGCTCGGGAAGCCCTGGAAACCTACAAGGAAAAAATCCTCCTTCCTGTTGATCACGTGATGGCCGAGGCCGCCGGGGGGAAGAAAACGCTTGCGGTTACGGCCTCGGAGATTCCCGACGACATGACGGCTTTTGACATAGGGCCGAAGACCGTGGAGAAATTCACCTCTCATATAAAGGGGGAAGGTACGGTTTTCTGGAACGGTCCCATGGGATTTTTCGAGGTGGACGATTTTTCAAACGGCACAAGCGCTATCGCCAGGTCGTTCGCGCTTGCCACGTGGAGGGGAGCCGTCACGGTTCTCGGAGGAGGGGACAGCGTGGCGTCGCTTAAAAAGTCCGGGGTCAAGTTCTCAGAAGCGACCCACGTTTCGACCGGGGGCGGCGCCTGCTTTGAGTTCCTCGGAGGGTCAGACCTCCCCGGAATATCGATTCTCAGTGACAGCTAGGGCCCTATCAGGTATCTATTTCAGTAGAATCTGAAATTTTCAGGGGTGAACACATGGCCATAAAAGAACTTAGGGGAATCGATAAGGTACAGGCGTTTCTGGGAGAGGACTCGGAATACCTGCTCGGCCACAAGTGCACGACCATAAGCAAAAAAAATCTTTATCTTCCGGGGCCGGGTTACATAGACGAGGTATTCGTCCAGAACGACCGCTCGCCCGCGGTGATAAGGAACCTGCAGACCATCCTTGACCACGGCCGTCTCGGAGGAACCGGATACGTATCAATTCTTCCGGTGGACCAGGGGATTGAGCACTCGGCTGGAGCCTCTTTCGCGGTCAATCCGCTTTATTTCGATCCCGAGAACATAGTTAAGCTTGCCATGGAGGGGGGCTGTAACGCCGTGGCCTCGACCGTAGGGGTGCTGGGTTCGGTTTCAAGAAAATACGCCCATAAAATTCCTTTCATAGCTAAAGTCAACCACAATGAGTTGCTGAGCTATCCCAATACTTTCGATCAGATTCTTTTCGGAAACGTGGATCAGGCTTTTCAGATGGGAGCAGTGGCGGTCGGAGCGACGATATACTTCGGTTCAGAGGAAAGTTCCCGCCAGATTCAGGAAATATCAGAGGTTTTCAGCCACGCCCATTCCCTGGGGCTTGCGACCATACTCTGGGCTTACCTGAGGAACCCGGCCTTCAAGCAGGACGAGGCTGATTATCATGTTTCTGCCGACCTCACGGGGCAGGCAAACCACCTCTCGGTGAGCGTGGGAGCCGATATAGTCAAGCAGAAGCTCCCGGAGAACAACGGCGGCTTCACGGCTCTTTCCTTCGGGAAGACCCACGAGCGCGTTTATTCGAAGCTGACTTCCGATCACCCGATAGACCTTACCCGCTACCAGCTCGCAAACTGCTACATGGGGAGGGTGGGGCTTATAAATTCGGGAGGCGCTTCAGGCTCGGACGATCTAGGGGACGCGGTGAGAACCGCCATTATAAACAAGAGGGCAGGAGGGATGGGGCTCATAAGCGGAAGAAAATCCTTCCAGAAACCGATGAAGGAAGGCGTCGCGCTTCTGAAAAGCATTCAGAATGTCTACCTGGAGCGGGAAATCACGATTGCCTGAGCGCTTTTGGCTCACTTGAAGTGACTTATCACTTCCCCCGCGAGCGTATTGAATGAGTACTCGAGATCGGGGCTGAAATCCCTGATTATGAAGTGAGTGACTCCGGCCTCTATGTATTCCTCGAACCTTTTTATCGCGTCGCCGGCCGTTCCGTAAATCACGAAATCAGACAGTATCTCCCGGGTGTAGTATGTTTCTCCCATCTGCCGGAATCTGGTCAGCATGTCCGGATCGTTGGGCATTATGCTTGTGTAGGAAAGCCCCTTGTACTTGGGATCTATTTTGAGGTCGTACCCGGCTTCCTCTATGACGTCTGGCCAGATTATCGCGTGCTTTATTCTGTCAAGAGTCTCGTAGGCCGTGTCCTTGTCTCTGGCGATGGACACGAAAATGTATATGCACTTCTCAAAGTTCTCCGGGGCAACGGAATTCTCGCCCATGGCTTTTTCCACTTCGCCGAGCTTGCTCGAAAAAACCCATGTGGGCATCGCGTTTGTTACCCAGCCGTTTCCGAGCGTGCCAGCGACCCCTAGAGCCTTCGGGCCGGTCGCGGCTATGTATACCGGAACTTCTCCGTTGACGGGGCTTACTCTTACTTCGGCTTCGCTTAGAGAGAAAAATTCCCCCTTGAAGGTTACCGCTTCCCCGGCCCAAAGCCGCCTCATAAGCGGCACGGACTCCCGCAAACGCGCAAGAGGCCTGTTCCAGTTTATGCCGTAGTAGTCAAGGTTCATCTTCTCCCCGTACCCAAGGCAGCTGAACGCTCTTCCCCCCGAGAGATTGTCTATGGTCGCGAGCCTGTGGGCGAACATCGCGGGATGAGACCTGTGGGGGTCCCCTATGGCCCCAAGGCGTATTCTGCCCGTCTTTACCGCCGCGGCCGTGATTACCGACCACACTTCGGGGGTCAGTTTTTTCGCCATAAACAGTATGTGGTCTGGATACCATACGGCGTCGAAACCGGCCGCCTCGCAGCTGACGGCGAAGTCCACGAGTTCCGTAACCGGCTTGCCCGGAAGGGGGGCTGTAAGCCCGAAGCTTATTTTTTCATCCATTTTTCACTCCTCCTCGGGTTCTTTGGCGTCTTTTAAGAAGTTTACAAACTTGCTTACCATATTGTAGGAACCGATATATATGGGGGTTCTCTGGTGAAGTTCCGTCGGCTGAATGTCAAGAGTTCTTTCCGTTCCGCTTGACGACGCTCCTCCTGCCTGCTCCACGATGAAGGCCATCGGATTGCACTCGTAGAGAAGCCTGAGTTTTCCGTCCGGAGAGTCCGAAGTCCGTGGATAGAGGAATATTCCTCCCTTGAGCAGGTTCCTGTGTATATCGGCGACCATGGACCCGACATAGCGAAGCGATAGGCTGGAACTGCCTTCCCCGTCCCTGCAGTGATCGAGATACTCCCTTACTCTGTCCGGGAATTTCGAGTAGTTATAGTAGTTGACCGAGAAGATACTGCCGTGGCTCGGGATCTTTATGTTCGGATGGGAGAGACAGAATTCTCCTATCGACGGGTCAAGGGTAAACCCGTTCACTCCGTGGCCGGTAGTGTACACCAGCATGGTAGAAGAACCGTATATTATGTATCCGGCGGCTGTCTGGGCCTTGCCCGGCTGCAGGAAATCCTCCTTGAGGCACGGGGAGAACATCTTGGACGTTCTCCTGTATATGGAGAATATGGTTCCCACCGACACGTTAACGTCTATGTTGGAGGACCCGTCGAGAGGATCGATCGCTATGACGTATTTCGAGTTTCTCGAGTTCTCGTCGGAAAATGCTATGAAATCCTCGTTTTCCTCGGACGCCACCCCCGCGCATTCTCCGCCATGTTCAAGCGCGGTCAGGAACTTTTCGTTCGCGTAGGAATCGAGTTTTCTTACCTCTTCTCCCTGGATATTTACCTGGCCTGTTTTGCCCAGAATATCCGCGACCAGACCGGCTTTGTTTACTTCCCTGTGAACTATTTTCGCCGCGAACCCTATATCCCGAAGCAGTCTTGAGAGCTCCCCGGTGGAATAGGGAAATTCATACTGATTTCTTATGATGAATTCGTCAAGAGTAGTTATCGAAACCATGTCGCGAGTTGTTCTAGAGAAAGGCCATGGACAAAACGCTCTTCCCGTAAGAGTCTAACTGAATCGGCGCAGTTAATTAAGGGAGTGTTGATTAACGGTGACTGAAGAAAAATGCTTCGGCCTCAAAAGGTGCCCAGAGGGGCGGGATTTCTGGGCGGTGCCGCGGAGAAACTGCTATCAGGATTCCGCGGTTCATCCTCGCTCACTCGAAGCCTGGCTCCAGTTTTTCTTCCCGCAGTTCCCGCAGTTTTTCCAGGCCCTCGTCAAGATCCCCCGGCGCCTGTTCCCTGATAATGTGATATCCGGTGATGATTTTTGGGGCCAGAACGGAGTTTCTGAGGAAAGGAGCATCCTCATCCACAAACTGCTTGACCCCGGTTACCGCCAGGTAGCAGAGCAGCAGGCCGACTATAAAGCCTATCGCTCCGCCGAGGAGGTGGTTAATCCATCCCATCCTGATCTTTTCCAGCAGGTCTGTAAGGAAATGGGAAAGATAATGTATGAGCATGTACGCAAGGCAGGCTACGATCACGAATCCCAGAATATCGGCGATTCTCGGTTCGGCGATAATGTTTTTTTCGAGCAGGATGGTCCCCAGCGGCTCATAGAAGAAAAAGCCCAGCGCTACTCCCCCTATTATGGCGGTCAGGGAGAAAATCTGCTTTATAAGGCCTGACCTGAGTCCTGCCCCGAAGCAGACCAAGATCATGAATAAGAGTAAGATATCAAACAGGTTCAAAACGGTTTACCGTTACGCTCTTGTGGGCTGTTTTACGAAAAATTCCCTTTGAAAAAGGAAACTTACATCAGGTTAACGGTGGTGTCCAGTCTTTGACTTGTCGGGTCGGTTCATATAGTCTAACCGTCCGATGGAGTTCTCAGACATAATTGAGATAATTCACCCGAGCCTAGCGGAAACGGAGAGGAAAATCGATGAATTTATAAAATCCGATGTTCCTCTGGTTTACGAAATAGCCAAGTATCTGCTTGGCGGGGGAGGAAAGAGAATCAGGCCTTCCCTCGTTCTTCTCTCAAGCGCCGCCTGCGGGCTTGCCGATGGGGAAGACCGGATCGCGGCCGCCGCCGGGATTGAACTTTTCCACGCCGGCACCCTTTTTCACGACGATGTGGTTGACCAGGCGGAGTTCAGAAGGGGAAACGCCTCTTCCAATATGGTCTGGGGAAACAAACCCACCGTGCTCGTGGGAGATTTTATGCTGGCCCGGGGTCTTGAGCTTATATACAGCTGCGGCAGTCTCGAACTCCTGAGGGTGGTTTCCAGGGCCTCGTCGCGCCTTGCCGAGGGCCATGTGCTTGAGATCATGAGCGAAAGAAAAATGGTTGAGATCTCGGAGGATTTCTGTTTTTCCGTGATTGACCACAAAACGGCCGCGCTCATTGAGTGCTCGACCGAGACCGGAGCGCTTCTGGCTAATACTTCAAACGGAGCGGTCAAGGCTCTTTCACACTACGGACGCAACATAGGAATAGCGTTTCAGCTTATAGACGACGCGCTTGATTACTGTTCCGAGGAAAACAAGTTCGGGAAAAAGACCGGACAGGACCTGGCTGAGCGGAAGATGACCCTCCCGCTTTACTACTCAATTGAAAACGCCCCGGGGGACGTGAAACGCAAAGTGATCGAAACGCTTGATAAGGAAGATGATCTCGATAGCTCCGAGATAGCGGAGATAACGCAGATAGTAGCCCACTACCGCGGGGTCGATTTGACCAGACAGCGGGCAAAAGAGTTTGTAGTTGAAGCGAAAAAATCTCTGGACGAGATAACGCAGAGCGATTACAAGGAATCCCTCGGCTGCCTTGCCGATTACGTGGCTGAGAGAAACTTCTGATAGTAGCTGTCAAGCGCAAGACCCATGACATAGGCGTCTCCTTTTCCCCTGCCGTAATAGTTCTTGCGTGTTCTGAGAATTTCAAACCCGAGCTTTTTGTAAAGCGTGATCGCCGGGGTGTTTGTTGTTCTTACCTCCAAAATAACCGATAGAGCCCCCATTTTTTCATAAAAATTAAACGTGTCCGAGAGCAGTTCAATCGCTATTCCCTTTCTCCTGTGGCAGGATGCCACGGCGATCTTGAATACGTGGATCTCGTCGTAGACAAGGGTGGATATCGAGTAGCCCGCAACGTCTTCGTCGCTTCCGTTTACGGCTACGTTGCAGAAGAACCCGGATTTTTTGATGTAATCTGCGAGCACCTGTTTCGGCCATGGGGAGATGAAGGACTCGTTTTCGATCTTCACGATCTCGTTTATATATTTCGGTGAGAGGTGTTTTATGATCATCTTCCCTGTGCTTACTCGGGCGGACGGATCGTTTCAAAATAAAGGTCAAGCAGATTCGCTGCTCCCGTGTAGGGATCCGTCTTTCCTTCCATTACTTCTTTTTCCACTTTGCCGAGCGTTTCTTTGATGAGGGAGTTTTCATAAAAGCTGTCCTCAAGATTCTGGAGGAGGGCTTCATGCAGGCGGTATTTAGCCTGCTTTCTTCTTTTTTCCGTAAAGTATCCGTTCTCTCTGCAGATATCTTCATAGTCCATGACGCACTGCCAGATTTCCCTTATTCCGTAACCCGTAACGGAGGAGCAGGTATAAGCCTTGGGAACCCAGCCGGATTCGGGCGGTCTGTGAAATCCAAGCGACTCTTCCATTTCCTGTTTCATAAGCTCCGCCTTTTTCTTGTTTCTCCCGTCCGCCTTGGTTACCAGTACGGCGTCGGCGCGCTCTATTATTCCCTTTTTTATTCCCTGGATGTCGTCTCCCGCTCCGGTAATCATGAGCAGCATGAAAAAATCGACCATGGAGTGGCAGGTAATTTCGGACTGCCCGACTCCCACCGTTTCTATAAAGATCGTGTCGAATCCCGCCGCCTCGCAGAGAACCACGGCGTCGCTTGTCTTTTTTGCGACTCCTCCCAGGGAGCCGGATGACGGGGAAGGCCTTATATAGACGTTTTCGTGCCGGGAAAGCTCCTGCATTCTGAGCTTGTCGCCCAAAACGCTTCCCCCGGTTTCGCTGCTCGTGGGATCGATTGCGAGCACCGCTATCTTTCTTCCGCACTCGCGGGCCAGATAGAGACCCAGAGATTCTATGAAGCTGCTCTTCCCGACTCCGGGGATGCCCGTAATTCCCACCCTTATCGATTTTCCGGACCGCGGCAGACACCACGTGATTATCTCCCGCGCGAGCTTTTTGTGCTCGGGGAGGGTGCTCTCCGCGAGGGTTATCGCCCTGCTCAGGGCGGGTATTTCTCCCTTGGCTATGCCCTGGCGGTAAGTTTCCGCCTCCGTTTTTCTGCGCGGGGTCATGTTCGGGTTTCTGTCAGGGGCGCGAGTATGGCTTCAGCCGCTTCGGACAGCACGGTCCCCGGACCGAATATCTGCGAGACTCCGGAGTTCCTGAGGTAGTCGTAATCGCGTTTGGGTATAACCCCTCCTGCGACCACCATTATGTCGTCGCCTCCCATCTCGCTGAGCTTTTCTATGAGTTCGGGAATGAGCGTCTTGTGGCCGGCGGCAAGGCTTGATATTCCGATTATGTGGACATCGTTTTCAACCGCCTGCCTCGCCGCTTCTTCAGGGGTCTGAAAGAGCGGGCCTATGTCCACGTCGAAACCGAGGTCGGCAAAGCCCGTCGCTATTATCTTCGCCCCGCGGTCGTGGCCGTCCTGCCCCATTTTTGCGACCAGTATCCTGGGTCTTCTCCCTTCCAGAGTGGCGAAACGGTCGGCAAGTTCTCTTGCCCTGGCAAACCCGGCGTCCTTCGAAATTTCCGATGAATATACTCCCGAGATCGTGCGCCATCCAGGCCTGTATCTTCCCCAAGCCTCCTCGCACGCGTCCGATATTTCGCCGAGGGAGGCGTTTTCCCTTGCGGCATCGACTGCCAGGGAGAGAAGGTTGCCCTGCCCGGTTTCTGCGCATTCAGTGATTTTGCGAAGCGCGCGCCCAACCGCCTCAGAGTCCCTCTTTTCTTTGAGCTTCCTTAGTCTTTTAATCTGGTTCTCCCTCACCTTGCGGTTATCCACTTCCAGTATATCGAATTCTTCCTGCGCGTCCGAATTATAACTGTTGACCCCTACTATCAAGTCTTTTCCCGAGTCTATTCTCGCCTGTTTCCGCGCCGCCGCTTCCTCTATTCTCATTTTCGGCAGACCGGTTTCTATGGCTTTGGACATCCCTCCCAGTTCTTCTATCTCCATTATGAGTTCCCAGGCCCTTCTTGCCAGATTGTGAGTCAGGTACTCGACATAGTAGGATCCCGCCCATGGATCGATCAGCCTGCATACGTCTGTTTCTTTCTGAAGATAAAGCTGGGTGTTTCTCGCTATCCTGGCGGAAAAGTCGGTGGGAAGTGCGATCGCCTCGTCCAGGGCGTTTGTGTGGAGCGATTGAGTGCCGCCGAGCACCGCGCTCAGGGCTTCAACGCACGTTCTGGTCACGTTGTTAAAAGGGTCCTGTTCCGTGAGGCTCCATCCCGAAGTCTGGCAGTGGGTTCTGAGCATGAGCGACGCCGGCTTTTTGGGCTCAAAGGTCTTGACGATCTTGGCCCAGAGCATCCTTGCCGCTCTCATTTTCGCGATTTCCATGAAATGGTCCATGCCTATTCCCCAGAAAAAGGAAATTCTGGGAGCGAAATCGTCGATGTTGAGTCCCGCCCCGACGCCCGCCCTTAAATACTCAAGGCCGTCGGCGAGCGTGTAGGCAAGCTCTATGTCCGACGTGGCGCCCGCTTCTTCCATGTGGTAGCCGCTTACGCTTATCGAGTTGAACTTCGGCATGTTTTTCGATGTATATTCGAAAATGTCAGAGACTATCTTCATCGAGAATTCGGGCGGGTAAATGTAGGTGTTCCTTACCATGAACTCCTTGAGTATGTCGTTCTGGATCGTCCCGCTGAGTTTTTCCGGCCTCACTCCCTGCCGCTCCGCAACGACTATGTAGAAAGCCATGATCGGCAGAACTGCGCCGTTCATGGTCATGGAAACCGAGATTCGGTCAAGGGGTATTCGATCGAGAAGAATCTCCATGTCGAGTACCGAATCTATCGCCACCCCCGCCTTTCCGACATCTCCCGAAACCCTGGGATGGTCCGAGTCATATCCCCTGTGAGTAGGAAGATCAAAAGCTATGGAAAGCCCCTTCTGCCCCGCGGCCAGGTTTCTCCTGTAAAAGGCGTTTGATTCCTCCGCGGTGGAGAATCCCGCGTACTGCCTGATGGTCCAGGGCCTCGTTAGGTACATGGTCGGGTAGGGTCCGCGAAGGTAGGGCGGAATTCCGGAGACGAATCCCAGATGTTCTGAATCGCTGAGGTCGTCGCGGACATAAAACGTTTTTATGTCTATTTTCTCCGGTGACTCCCTAACGATTTCTCCGTTAGCGCGTGCGTTGCCGCTGCCGTCTGAACCGAAGCCGAGATCTATTTTCGAAAAATCAGGTCTCATGGTCCCACCTCGTCCGAGAAAACCAGCTGCTGGTATCGCTCAAGCATGTCACGGACGTCCGAATCCGAATTGATAAAATCATCCACACCCGCCTGAGCGAGTTCTCCCCATTCGTTTTGTCCGCCGCCTGGAACCACAACTTTTATCTCCGCTCCCTTGTCCTTGAGTTTTCTTGCGGCCTCCTCGGCGAACTCCTCGTAATCTTTGTCGGAACCGCAGAGCGCTACCGCGAGCGGATTCTCGCGCAAGGCTGCCGCGACTCCCTCGTCAACGCCCGGATTTTCCGCTCCGTCGACTATAGCGAACCCCCCGCATCCGAAGAAATTCATCGAGAAAACCGATCTTGCGACCGTCTGCGGCGAACCGCTCAGGTGAAGCAGAAAAACTTTGGGCGCCTCGCCCGTTTTCTCCGCGTACTGTTCGCTTAGAAGCCTTATTTCCTCAAAGATCTGGGCCGCCCTAGATTCCGTAAGAGGCGCTACCGTCGGGGCCGAACCGTTTGTCCCTTTTCCCGCGGGTAGGGTTTTCCCGATATCCCCCGCCATTTTTTCCAGGGGGTTGGGGAACTCGTTTGTTCCGACAAGCGTTTTTTTTCTCCGGGAAATGTCGCTCAGGACTTTCTTCCTGCTTTCCTCGACCGCGTTTTGTATGAAACCGCTTTTAAGGCACTCAAGGTAGCCTCCTTTTCTTTCTATTTCCTGGAACAGCCCGAGGGATTTCTGTGAAATGGACTGCGTCAGTTTCTCTATGTGGTAGGAACCGGCTCCAGGGTCGGTCACCGCGTCGAGGTGGGATTCGTTTCTTGCGAGAAGCTGAATGTTCCTCGCCACTCTCCTTGAGAATCCGTCGGCTTCCCTGTAATGGGCGTCAAAGGGCTCCACGGTCAGGGAGTCTGTCCCCCCGATTACAGACGCCATGGCTTCAAGTGCCGTCCGCAATATGTTTGTGTGCGGGTCGTAAACGGTTTTGTTGAAGGCTGTGGTGCGGCAGTGGATCCTCATTTTCGCGGATTCGGCAGAGGCGGGGGAGAACTGCTGCGTGACGTTTGCCCAGAGCGCTCTCGCGGCGCGAAGCTTGGCGATTTCCGCGAAGTAGCTTGAGCCCGTGGAAAAGGAAAAAACGAAGTGGCGGCAGGCGCTGTCGGTATCAACGCCTTTTTGGCGAAGCATGACCAGATATTCGACTGCCGCGGCGATGGTGAAGGCGAGCTCCTGGGTTATCGTCGCGCCTGAGTCTTTAAACGTCGCGCTTTTTACCGAAAACGCCCCGTAGCCGGGCGCGGTGTCTGAAAGATATCCGATGGCTTCTGCGATTTTATCCACATTCTCGTCAAGCGGCGTTTCGGGGGATCCGTGTCCAAGCAGATGCGATAGAGGGTCGAAGAACATGGCCCCGCTTAATTCCTGCGTGTCGATTTTTTTTCTGGCGCAGGAGGACATGAAAAGGGCGCAGGCCTTTTCCGGATCCTCTCTCAAGGCGAAGTTTATGCTGATGCGCAGGGGATCTATGTCTTCTAGGAGAGTTTCGAGGACCTTGCGTTTCATTCCCGCCTGCGGGATGAAGGTAAGAGAATCCGCCCCGCCCTCTACTGCCGCGAGTGCCGCGGCTCCAGTCTTTTTCGGTGTGGTGAGCTTTATCTCTTCTGTAAGAAGCCAGCTGTTATCTTTTTTGCCGGTTCCCCGGACGAACGGAAATTCTCCCGGAAGCGGGGTTTCCCCCGGGAAAAAGCCCTTGGCTTCTTCTTCTGTGTAGAAGGGTTCGACCTCTATGCCGTCTTCGGTATGCCATATGAGATCTTCGTAGGAAATCCTTTTTTCGGCTTCTTTTTTCCAGCTTTCTTTCGAGACGCTTGGAAAATCATCGAAAAGAAGGGTCTGTCCATGTTTTTTTTCCGTTTCACTCATAGAATTCTCCGCGCCTTCCCGGACTCTCGGGTAAATAAGTATATAATTCCGATTTGCTTCTGCCAACATACTGAAACTGTTTAAGTTTCAATTTCTCCCGCCTGCCTTCACGGGAAGGGTTCGATTGGAAAATTGTTATTTGTTTTTTTCGGCTTTAATATTAAGGAAGTGTCTGGAAAAGCGGTTGTGATGGTCTCTGGAGGCGTGGACAGTTCTACTCTCTGCTACAAGGCGGTTCGGGAAGGATACGAAGTCTTTCCTCTTACCTTCATCTACGGACAGAAACACGAAAAGGAGATCCGTTCCTCAGAGAATATATGCCGCCGTCTGGGGCTTTCTCCCAACATAATCGATCTTTCCTCCGCAAGGACTCTTTTCGGTTCCTCCGCGCTTACCGACCGGGACGTCGAGATCCCTAGGGTTTCCGCGACGGCGGGCAACTACGAGACCCTCTCGGCAACGGTCGTTCCGAACCGAAACGCCATCTTTCTTTCCCTTGCGGTCGCCTATTCACAGAGCATCGGCTGCGACACCGTGTTCTACGGAGCGCATCATTCCGACAGGGGGGTGTATCCCGACTGCCGGGTGGAATTCGTTTCGGCTTTCGAAAAAGCGGAGAGACTCGCGACTGATAACGAACGCCTCACAATAGTCGCCCCGTTTGTAGATATGGACAAGTCGGGGATAGTAAGGCTCGGCGCGGATCTCGGGGTTCCTTTCGAAGACACGTGGTCGTGCTACGTGGGTTCCCGTATGCACTGCGGCACCTGCAGTTCGTGCAGGGAGAGAAAAAGGGCCTTTATCGAAGCGGGCGTGGACGATCCGACTGAGTACGAGGCGTAACTGTGATGAAGGTAAGCGAAATTTTCTTTTCAATACAGGGTGAAGGGGTCCATATCGGGCTGCCGACGGTCTTTCTCAGGCTTTTCGCCTGTGATCTCAGATGCAGCTGGTGCGATACCATGTACGCCGTTGAGGGCTCTGACTTCCGGGAGATGGAAACCGGAGAGGTCCTCGGCAGGATCCTTGAGTACGGATGCTCCCGCGTTTGCATAACCGGCGGGGAGCCGCTTATCCAGCGGGATGAAGTGGAGGAGATAGCGGGATCTCTCCTCGAGCGGGATTTCGTGGTCGTGCTTGAAACAAGCGGGAACAAGAAGCCGCCCGGAATTTTCTCCCATCCCAACTCAATTGTGAGCATGGACTGCAAGTGTCCCGGTTCGGGCATGGCCTCCAGAATGGATTTCTCGCTTTATGACGCCCTGGGGGAAAAGGATCAGCTCAAGTTCGTGATAGCGGACAGTGCGGACTACGAGTACGCAAGGAGTGTTATGGCGAAGTGCCGCATAAGGGCTTCAATCATATTCCAGCCCGTTTACGGCACAAAAGCGGACTGGATAGCAGAGAGGGTCCTGAGCGACGGAATGGAAAACGTAAGAGTGCTTCCGCAGCTTCACAAGATATTCTGGGGAGAGAAAAGGGGAGTCTGATTTCTTTCATTGCCTTAAAACTTTCTTGGCTCAGTTTTTAATTTTTTTTAATGTTCTTGTTGCTATTATGTTAGAATTCAGGGTATAAGAAATAGGTTGTGCGGGCCGGTCAAGAGCCGAGGAGAGAAACGATGGAAAAGCATACCGAAGATTACAACTATGAGCCTTTTGCCGATACCGAGGAGTACAGAAAGGTAAACGGCGATATGACCAGAAACTGGATCCAGATAATGGTTGACAGAGGGGTCGAGAGTCTCGACAGGTTCCTTGATGTCGCTACCGGCGCGGGAACCATGGCGCAGCTTTTCTTTGATATGCTCCCCGCAAATCTGAAGGAGTCCGCGGTGTTCTGTCTTGACCAGTCGGCTGGCGCGCTCAAGCTTGCCAAAAGCAGGCTTGAAAAAGAGATTGACAAGCTGACTCTTATCAATTCATCCATACAGGAGCTTGATCTCCCTCCGAAAAGCCTCGACGTGGCTGTATGGGGTAACGGCATCCACTACCTTGACGAGGAAGAGCAGCTGAAGAGCCTAAAGGCGATCAAAAAAGCGCTTAAGCCTGGAGGCTGGTTCTTTTTCAACACCTCCTTTTACGAGGGGGCAAGACCCGAGGAGACCATACCTTTCTACAGGACCCAGGTGAGAAACGCCGTCCAGGTCCTGAGAAAACAGGGAGTGAGAAGAGTAAAGGTTGAGAAAAAGGCCGAAGCCGCGAAGTTTCATCCGCGCTCCTACTACGAAGAGCTAGTAGGCAAGGTAGGGTTTGACCTTATCGACGCTCAGGAGTTCGCCGCCGACCTTACGAAAGAAGCGTGGGAGTACATAAGTTCCTTCCAGCAGTATGCCGCCGGCGCCCTTCACGGCTATCCGGATGAGGCCGTTTCCGACGCCATGAAAAACGCTGTTGAGCCGGCAATTCTTCTCCACGGGGAAGTGGACGAGGACGGCAATCGCTTTGTTACCAGGAAGTGGCTTTCCATAAGCGCGCGCGCGTGATTTTCCGCCGCGGGGACCTTATCCGCCCGGAACGCTGGTTTTCCTTAAAAAATCGAATGTGTAGAACCCGGTTTCGCACCAGTTCTCGCCTATGAACCTTATGGCGTAATTCCCGACGTACTCTATTCTCTCCGGTGCCAAGCTGCTTTTTCCGAGGGGTATACGTTTTTTAAACGGAAGTTTCCCGGTTCTGCTTTTTTTCCTGAGTCTCCTGCAGGTGGCGCAGGGACAGATCTCCCTGAGTTCTTCGTAAAAGAATATGCTTTCTTCACCGTTGTCCCAGACGATCTGAAGGGCTTTTTCGGTAAATTCGTTTATTTCCTTAGGTTTTGCGTCCACAAACGATATTCTACCCGCCCGCTCCGCCGCAATCGATTTAAACCCGTTTAATTGCGCTGTGGCGGGGTTTTTCGCGTCCTGAATTCACCCGGCATCGGCGGGCTGCGATCAATTTGCGGACAGTTAACGCGAGCGGTTATAATCAAAACCTGAAATGAGCGAGCAGGAACAGGATGCGCTCTCGGCGACAGTCAAATGGATTCAGGAAGCCTCTCAGATAGTTTTTCTGACGGGAGTTGAACTCTCTCTTGAAGTCGGGTTGCCCGACGTTTCTGATCTGAGCTTCAATCCCGACATAGGAAAATTCAAGAATCGCCCGGAGGTAAGAAAGGAGTACTGGGAAAAGATAAAGGATTTTTATCCCAGGATCTCGGAGGCTCGGCCCTCTCCCGCCCACGAAGCCATTTACGAGATGGAGTTTCTCTGCAACGTCGACTGCGTTTTGACCCAGGCGGCCGACGGCCTGCACAGCAAAACCGGCAGCGAGAAGATAATAGAGATATACTCGACGATAAACTGGATCCACTGCCATGAATGCGGAAACGATTACCGCACCGATGGCATTCTGCTTTCCCTTGAGGACAGCAAGACCGGCATTCCGAAATGCAAGGAATGCCAGAGCGATCAGATGAAGCCTCCGCTGTCCTTCCCCGGACAGCCGCTTCCTCACTGGGAGATAAGGGAGTCCTGGATGAGGCTCCAGCACTGCGATCTTTTCATAATCGTCGGGGCGAATCTGGAAATCGAGCCCGTGGCGTCTTTTCCCTTCCAGGTCATGAACAAGGGGAACAAGGTCGTTATTATCGGCGAGAGGAACACTCCGGCCGATGAATACGTAAGCGCCGTCATATACGGAAGCCCGAGCCAGGTCATGCCTTACATAGTCAATAAACTCAAGGAAACCCATACGGTCTCCTGAACTGCGGGAGCCATGGGAGGGGAACGGGAGAGCAGTTTTGTCCGCAGAGATAGAAATGGATGATAAAGATGTCGCCCGGGAGATGGAACGCTACGTTTCGAATCTCGACAGGGACATCTACACCATAAGCAATATTCCCGAGGAAGTCGTCGCCGTCATCTTCGCCTACGTAAGCAGAAGCCCCAAAAGTTTCAGGGAAAACATAGACACCGTGATAAGGGAGCAGGAGATGGGGAGGGACAGGGCGGAGAAGTTCCACGAGAAGTGGGTTCTTAACTACGGTCACGCTTCTGTTGCCGAGCACGCGACCGTGCACATAGGCGTTGAGAGGGTTTCGAGGCTTTTCTCATCCCTGCTTGAGTGCGTAAACGAATTCCTCTCGTTTACCGAGTACTCGCAGAGATACCAGAGACCGCGCAAGGGCGATAACTATATTCCCCAGGAGCTTGACCCGCACCCCGCCTTTAAAAAGGAGTTCGAGGAGCTTTGCGATTTTCAGTACGAGGTTTACTCGCAGCTCAACACCGAGCTCTTTGATTTTCTGAAAAAGAAGTTTCCCGTTCCCGAAGGCAAGGAGGAAAAAGCCCACTTCAGGGCGCTTGAGAAAATAGCGTTTGAGGACGCGAGGTACGCCCTTAATCTCTCCACGCTTACGAATCTCGGCATGACGGCGAACGCAAGGGCCATGGAGCAGACCATCTCCGCGCTTCTCTCGAGCCGCTACCTTGAAGCGAGAAACAGGGCCGAGGAGATAAAAAGCGAGGTCAGGTTTTCGGTTCCGACGCTTGTTAAGTACGCAAACGAGAACCCCTACATTGTTGGAATGCGGGAGACGCTCGAGGAGATCTCACACGGTCTCGGCGACGCCGGAGGGAGCGTGCCCGGCAACGGATCTTCGGTCACCCTTTTTGAGTACACGGGGCGGGGAAAGGAAAAGCCCGAGGTCGAGGCCCTAAGGGAGATCGCAAGAGGCCTTCTTTTCGAGTTCTCGGGACTTTCAGTTGCAGACATAGAAAAACACCTTTCCGAAAACACCCCTGAGCTTGAGAGAATTTTTTCAATTGCCGTTCGGGAACTCGGGAAGCACGACAACCCGGCGGGCATATTCAGATCGGTTAACTACAGCGCGGAGTTTGTCCTGAGCGAGGCGGCGTGGCATCAGCTGCTTAGGCACAGGAAAGTCAGCTGGACCATAAAGGAGCCTTCCGTGGGAGAGGGCGTGACGATTCCACCGCACGTTACGGAATCGGGAACAGAGGAGCTTCTGCTCGAGGCCGTCGGGCGAAGCGAGCGGTTCTATGAAAAACTCGTCGATGCCGGTCTTCGCGATGTGGCGAGCTACGTTGTCACAAACGCCCACAACAGGAGAGTCTGCGGCAGCTTCGATCTCTGGGAGCTATACCACCTGACGAACCTGCGGATGTCGGAGGGGGCGCAATGGGATATAAAGAACGTCATTGGGCAGCTTGCGCAGGAAATTGGCAAGGTGCATCCGGGTTTTGTTAGTTCCGCTTTGAAAAGGGTTGGTTAGGGAAGAAAAAGGGATAGCTTGATGTCGCTTCAGCCTGTCAGAAGATGTGAAGAATGCGGTTACGAGACCACGGCGAAAACGGACATATGCCTTTCCTGCGGAGAGAGTATGCGGCGCAGGGCGAAAAGTGGAGTCAGGGGACTTCTTCGGAGCGTGATACTTATAGCGGTCGCGATTTACATACTTCTGTCCGCGTTTAAGGTTTTCGGACTGTCACTGGCGGTGGGCTGCTGTGGCTGATTCGGAGCATGTCTCTAGGGTAAAAGAGGGTGCGGCCGCGTGGAACCGGTGGCGGGAGGAGGAGCCCGACGTTATCCCGGATCTCGGCTGGGCGAATCTTAACGGGGTTAATCTTGACGGCGCAGTGTTTACGAAGTCGGTTCTCAAGCTTGCCTTCTGCAGGGGGTGCAGCATGGTGGGCGCGGATTTTTCCGAGGCGAACATGCGCGGAGTGAACCTTGAGGGCTCCGATCTTCGCGGCGCGGTATTCAGAGGCGCCAACCTTGAAGGGGCCCACATGCTGGGCGCTGATCTTACGGGCGCCGATTTCGCCGGAGCTAACCTCAAGCTCGCGAATTTCGACGGGGCGATTCTCAGGGATGCCGATCTTGCGGGAGTGAGGAAATTGCGGGCTTCCCAGCTGTTTCATCTCAAGGATCTTGAAAATCTCAAGGTTTCAGACGAAATCCTCGAAAAGGTGAAAACTAAATCTCCGCATCTGTTTGAGTGAGTCCTCCGCCCGGGAAGGTGCTTTTAAGAATGGACAGGAAAATCTACAGCGTATCGGAACTCAATTCCTCGATAAAGGATGCGATTGAGCTTGAGTTCGGCGGAGAGACAATATGGGTCGCGGGGGAAATTTCCGGTTTCAAGGGGCATTACGCAAGCGGCCACTGGTATTTCTCCCTGAAGGACAAGCAGAGCCAGATCTCCGCGGTCTGCTTCAGGGGCAGTAATCAGCAGATAAAATTCACGCCGGAGAACGGAATGGACGTCATCTGTTCCGCGCGCGTCGGGGTTTACGAGAAAGACGGCAAGTACCAGCTGTACGTAAGCGCGATGGAGCCGAAGGGAGTGGGGGCCGACGCGCTCGCGCTTGAAAAACTCAAGCAGAATCTTTCAGAAGAAGGACTTTTTGACGTCTCGAAAAAACGCCCCCTTCCTTTTCTCTCCCGCAGAATAGGGGTGGTTACCTCCCCTTCGGGAGCTGCCGTGAGGGACGTCATAAAAGTCGTATACAGGAGGTCTCCCAATGTAGAGGTTGTTATTTCTCCCGCGAGCGTTCAGGGGGACAGCGCCCCGGCCGAGATAACGAGAGCCCTTGACAGGCTCTACGGCATGGAGGGACTTGATCTCGTGATCGTGACCAGGGGAGGGGGATCGAAAGAAGATCTCAGGGCTTTTAACGACGAGGGGGTCGCAAGAAAAATCGCCGTTTCCCCCTTTCCCGTGATCTCGGCCGTGGGACACGAAGTGGACGTGACGATAGCCGACCTGGTATCCGACGTGAGGGCGGCCACCCCCTCAATGGCCGCCGAGCTTGCGGTAAGGGAAAAAAGGGAAGTCCTAGAAGATCTTGCGCAGTTTCGCCGCCGCCTCGATTTTTCCCTCACAAGCCGCATGGACATGTTCTCCATGCAGCTTGACGGGCTCGCAGCCAGTTTCAGGCATCATATGACCTCGCGGATCGAGAACCTTGAACGGCGCATCGAGAATTATTCGGGAAAACTTACCTCGCTGAACCCTTTCGGCGTCCTTGAGAGGGGATACGCCATAGTCTCGAAGGAAGAAAGCGGGGAGATAGTGCGGGATTCCCGGACGCTTGAGCGCGAGGAGAAACTCGTTTTGAGGCTAAGCAGGGGCAGGGCGTTTTGCAGCGTTGAGGGAACGGAGAACGAATCCTAGGTCTGATCTTCAGGGAACGACCGAAAGACTTTTAAGCTCGACGACCAATATGTTCTGCGCAGCCAGCAGATCCCTTGTTCTCTCGGGCGGCAGGACATCCGTAAGCAGAAGCCTTATTCTTCCCCCGAGATCGCTTCTGAGATTCTTTGCCGAACCGTTTTCGCCCCGGAGACCGTTAACGACGTTTTCGATCTCGGCACCCGGAAGAAAAAGCATGACCGGCATTATCTCGGGGACATCGGCGAAAAAGTCTTCCGTGCCTTCCGCGATGGCTCCCCTGGCCGCGGTCTGCAGGTTAAGCAGGTTGGCGAATTTGGAAAAAGAACCGCAGCCGGGAAGGTAGGAGAATGTCTGATCCTCAACAGAGATTTCCCCCAGTTCCTGTTCTGAGAGGCGCAGGAGATCGAGTATGTCTCCTTGGGAAAAGCTTTTGCTCTCGGCCGCGGCGGCTCCCGCATCAAATATTACGGCCGGGGAGTCCTCTTTCACCGAGCTTCCAATCGCGCTTATTTCGTCCTTGAGCTTTTTTCTGCCGAGAAAGCCGAATTTTACGACGTTAGAGTAACTGACCGTTTTTTCCTCCACGGGAATCTTCTCGTTTACGCTTAGAAAAGCCTTTTTTATTTTTTCTCCGAGCACTGGGGTCTCGACGAGTTCTCGCGCCTCATCCGCGCTTGTGCAAAGAAAAAAGCAGTTTCCGGACGAACTCATGAGGATTTCCCTTGCTTCCTTCATGTTTCTTGCGGGCAGGCAGATCCCCCCAAGCGCGAATACCGCCAGTTCGAAGAAAAGACACGCCAGCGTGTTGGGCGAGAGAACAACGATTTTGCTTCCCGTTGAGAACCCCGAATTCAGAAGAAAGCAGGCTATGCTTTCAACCTCAGTGACAAGGTCGGGCCAGGTGATCTGTTTCCAGCTCCATCCGTCTTTTTTCTGAAACAGCAGCCTTGAGCCGTTTTCCTTTGTTCTTCGCACCAGAAAATTGCGGAAGTTCCTTTCGTTCATTCTTGTTCGGACCGCCTTTGCGGATTATGATTCGGGTAGAATTTAAAATTATAACTTAACCGGTTTGCACGCCATGGTGGCGAATTTATGAAAAGGGAACTTGATTTCGAGAAGAAAAATTTCGCGGGGGCGCTTGAGATCGTAAAGACCCTCGGGGAGAAGGGACACGAGGCTTTTTTCGTGGGCGGCTGCGTGCGTGACGCCCTGCTCGGCGTTGAGTGCGACGAGATCGATATAGCGACAAGCGCGACTCCGGAGCAGGTTCAGGGGGCGTTTGCGAAGACCGTGGCCGTGGGGGAGAGCTTCGGCGTGGTGCTGGTGATAAAAGGAGACATAAAATTCGAGGTTGCCACCTTCAGGAGGGAATCGAGTTACGGCGACGGAAGGCACCCGGAACGCGTCGACTACACGAAAAGCCCGGAAGAAGACGTCCGCAGAAGGGATTTTACGATAAACGGAATGCTTTACGATCCGGTTTCCGGAGAGCTTTACGATTACGTGGAGGGTCTCGGGGACCTTGAGCGGGGGCTTGTCAGGACCATAGGGGATCCCGAGGAAAGGTTCGGCGAGGACAGGCTGAGAATGATGAGGGCGGTGCGCTTTGCGTCATGTCTCGATTTTCGGCTCGACGGAGCGGCCCTTTCGGCTATACGCGACGAGGCCGCCGCTATATCCGTCGTGAGCGGGGAGAGGATACGCGAAGAGCTCGTCAAGATACTCACCCGCCAAAATCCTGGGGACGGGCTCAGGCTTCTTAGCTCTAGCGGTCTTCTCGAACATTTCCTCCCGGAAGTCGAATGCATGCACGGGGTGCAACAGCCTCCCCAGTTTCATCCCGAAGGAGACGTGTTTGAGCATACCTGCCTTGTTATGGACATGCTCTACGGTAACACAGGCGGCAGTTACTCTGAGGAGCTTGCCGTCGCCGCGCTTCTCCATGACGTGGGCAAGCCGCCTACTTACAGCGAGTCTGACAGGATAAGGTTCAACGGGCACGACAGGGTAGGGGCCAAGATGTCTGAGGATATCTGCAGGAGGCTCAGATTTTCCAAAAAGCAGATAAAGAGAATTTCCGAGCTTATCCTCGAGCATCTTAAGTTCAAGGATGTTTTCAACATGAGAGAAAGCACCCTGAAGAGGTTTCTTTCCCTTCCGTATTTTGAGGAGCACATGCAGATGCATCTCGCTGACTGCATGGCAAGTCACGGACAAACCGACGCCTACGATTTCATCAGGGAAAAGATGGAAGAGTATGGGAGGGAGGAAATAAAGCCCCCGCCGCTTCTAAGCGGACGGGATCTTATAGATCTCGGATATTCTCCCGGCCCCGTTTTTTCGGAAATACTGGGAAGGGTGGAGGAACTCCAGCTTGAAAACGGGCTTGCCTCGAAAGAGGAAGCCATAGATTTTGTGCTGAAGAATTATCCCGATAACCGCGGTTAGAGATTATCGTTTGGGTTCCGGTTACAACTCGTTGCACGGAACCGTACTGCGCAACGGCAGATAATAAGACGGGGAATAACCTTTTTGCTGTGGCATTCCCCGTCTTTATCTTATGTGCGTCAGATTTTTCCCTGAAGCAGAAACGCTATCAGCAGGGCGTAGATTACCAGAGACTCGATCAGGGCGAGACCGATAATCATGGGCGTCTGGATCTTCGCGGAAGCGCCCGGATTTCTGGCTATGCCGTCAACAGCGGAAGCCGTGGCGAGTCCCTGACCTACTCCAGCGACGCCTGCGGCTATGCCTATGCCTACTCCGGCGCCGATTCCAAGCCCCATTTTCGCCAGTTCTCCTAAGCCCCCCTCAGTCGCGGCAAACGCGTCGGGAACGAAAACGCCGAACGAAGCCAGCGCCGCAAGACCTATAAAAGAAAACAACCTTTTCATTTCTTACCTCCTAGATTTGTGTCAGTGTTCATGCGCTTCGGCAAGCGCGATATATATGGTCGAAAGTATGGTGAATATAAAAGCCTGCAGAAAAGACACGAAAATACCGAGTCCCACGAACGCCATGGGAATCAGTATATGCGTGAGGTTGGTAAACACCCCGAGCACCATGTGGTCGCCGGTTATGTTCATGAAAAGCCTGAGAGATAATGACAGGGGCCTTACGAGATGGCTTATTATCTCGATGATGAGCATAAGCGGCGCGAGGAAGATTACCGGGCCCAGAAAATGCTTGATGTACCCGAATCCGTGCTCCCTTATTCCGTAGTAGTTGTACATGACGAATATGAGAAGCGAGCACGCCACGGTGGTGTTCAGATTTCCGGTCGGCGGAAGAAAGCCCGGGACCATTCCCAGCAGGTTAGCAAACAGTACGAAGAAAAACGACCCGGCCAGAAGCGGGAAGTATTTCTTCGCCTTCTCCCGGGATCCGAAAACGTTTTCAATCGTGTTGAAAAGGAACTCGAGCCCCACGAGTTCGAAGAAGATGTTCATCGACGGCTTCTCTTCGGGGATTACGGATTCTTCTCTGGAGTAATGTTTTGTCACCCTCAGGCCGATAAACAGTATGAACAGAAGTACCAGCACTCCGCCCAGAATATGGTCGTATTCTATGAGACCGGCGAGGGAAAACCAGCTGAAATGTTCCATGTCTAGCCCTTCAAACCTTTACCTATTATTACTATCACCACCGAAGTTAAGCCTATCATTAAACCATAAATATTCAGTTTTGCAAATACGAGCAAAACCGCCACTATCGCAAGCAGCGCGAGCATTTTCATGACCAGTATGAATATGGAAAATGCGAGTGAATACCTTCTTTCCGCAAGCGCCTTTACGATGAATCTTATGGCCACGTAGTCGAGCAGAAAAAGGACCCCGGCAACCGCTATGCCCACCGCAATTTCCCTTTGCCCGATGGCGATATTCACGGCGAAAAGAAGCGCCGTTACGGCCAGGGAGAATTTCTCGACGCCGAGGTTAAGGTTTTTCATCGTTCCCGTCTTTTCTTTTCTGCCTCAGTTTAAGTGTACGCAAAAGCAGGGTCAGTCCCGCTATCACTCCGCACACAAGACCTAGCAGGGTAAAGAAAGGGAAAGCGGTGTCAAGTTTCCCGTCGATGTAGTCCCCGAGGAAGAGCCCCGCTATGACGGAAAAAGCGAACTCAATTCCGATTACGATGAAAAAAGGCCAGTTGGGATTTCCGATTTCACTCTCCCTGGGAAATTTCCCTAAGTGACGCGTAGACAGCCTTAAGGGTCTGGCCTACCTGCTTTTTCGTATGCGCTGTCGAAACGAATACGCTTTCGAACTGAGACGGCGGGAACATGACTCCGTTCTCGAGAAGGTTTCTGAAGAATCTCGCGTATTTCGAGGTATCGCATCCGAGCGCCCCGGCGTAGTCCGTTACTCTCTGGTCGGTGAAGAACACGGTGAACATGGAGCCGACGGAGTTTACGGTGGCGGCAACGCCGAGTTCCGCTATTATCTCCCTTGTTCCGGATACCAAAGAGGCAGTCAGGCTCTCAAGGCGCCTGTAGGTTCTGGGGTTAAGTTCTTTTACTGTCGCAATCCCCGCCGCCATGGCGAGCGGGTTCCCCGAGAGGGTGCCCGCTTGGTACATGGGGCCTTCGGGGGAAACCATCCGCATTATTTCCGCGCTGGCTCCGTATGCTCCCACTGGAAGACCTCCTCCTATTATTTTCCCGAGACAGGTTATGTCCGGTGTTATGCCGAACAGCTCCTGCGCGCCTCCTCTGGCGAGGCGAAACCCGGTTATCACCTCGTCGAAGATGAGAACCGCTCCGTGTTTTCTGCATGTGGAGCGTAGTCTCTTCAGAAAGTTCTTCTCCGGGGTCACCACTCCCATGTTTCCCGCCACGGGTTCGATTATCACTCCGGCAATTTTCCGGGGATGCTTCTCGAAAAGCCTTTTGACGGAATCTATGTCGTTGTACCGAGCTAGCAGCGTTCTGTTTACAAACGATTTCGGGACCCCAGCGCTGCTTGGATTCCCGAAAGTCGTGGCCCCCGAACCGGATTTCACTAGCAGAAAATCCGAGTGTCCGTGGTAGCATCCCTCGAACTTGATTATGTACTCCCTTCCGGTGACCGCTCTTGCAAGCCTTATGGCGCTCATGGTGGCCTCGGTTCCGGAATTGGTAAGACGAACCTTCTCAATCGAGGGGAAGTGCCTTGCTATAAGCGCCGCTAGGTCCGTTTCCAGCTCGCAGGGAGCGCCGAAGCTCGTTCCCAGCGGAAGTCTTTCCCCGACGGCGCTTACCACCGAGGGGTGCGAGTGTCCCAGAATCAGCGGACCCCAAGAGGCCACGTAGTCGATGAACCTGTTGCCGTCGGCGTCGTATACGTAGGAACCTTCGGCCCTTGATACGAAAAGCGGCGAACCTCCCACGGCCGCAAAAGATCTCACGGGACTGTTCACCCCGCCCACAAGAACGTTTCTCGCTCTGCGAAAAAGCTTCTCTGAATTGGTGGTTTTCATGAAAACGGTTCGGTGCCGGCCACGGCCGGAGCTTCTATTCTCCCGGCGCAGACAAGGCCTCAAGGTGTTTTTTCGCCGTCGCGGCTTCGGGTGAGTCCGGGTACGCCTCGATCAGCGATTCAAAAAAGAGACTCGCCTCGTTCGGTTTCCCTATTTCCAGGAGCGCGATTCCCTGATTGAGCTGGCAAAGCGGGACTTTGGGGCTGGTGGGCCAGGTTTCGATTGTGTTCTGGTATTCGAGTATGGCTTCCTCGTAGGATTTTTCCTTGAAGTGTGAATCTGCTATGAGGAACATCGCGTCTGCGGCCTCATCGCTTCTGGGGGCGGTGGCGAGATACTCTCGAAGCAGCGCCCTTGCGCCCTCATAGTTGCCGTTGGAAAACTCCTTCAGGCCCAGGTTGTAGTTCTTCTTGGAATTCTTTTCCGCGGTGGACGGTTCCGTTCCGGGTTTCCCGCCCGGGCTTTCAGAGGCCTGCTTGGGGGCGGCGGAAGGCGTTTTCGGCTTGGGAACCGCGGCCTGGGGTTTGGCATCTGCAACTGCTGGCAGTCCGGTTTCTATTTTTTTGAACCGCGTATGCATTTCGCCTATTATCTGCTCGAGTTCCAGAAGCTTGTTTTCGAGTTCGAAAGTCTTTTCCCTAAGATCAGTGATATTCTCTTCTTTTTTTACCTCCGCATTCAGCTGGTCGATATCCTTCTGCATCTTTTTGAGACTCGTTTGAATTTCCCTCTGCCTCGAGTAAAGAAAATCCAGGTCTCCTTCCGATGCTACGCACCCGTACATGAGCATGGAGCAAAACGACACTACGGCGACGGCCAGATATTTTTTTCTCATTAGTTTTCTGGGGGTGGGGGATTATTGTCGGAGAGGGCCATGAAGTGTCCTCGCCTGTTGCGGCTGTAAGCCTCCTCCGATGTTCCCTCCTGCCATATTTCCGTCTCTCCCTTGCTGATGGAGTGCAGCATGTCGGGAGACATCCCTTTTCCGATCATGTATTTCTTGACTTCATCCGCTCTTTTCTTTCCAAGGGAGAGGTTGTATTCCTCCGTCCCGCGGATGTCGCAGAAACCGAAGACGAGAATGAATTTGATTTTGTCTTTGTTTTTTTCGAAGATGCTTATGTTGCCGTCGATTATCTCCATTCCCTCTTCCGATATCTCCGCACTGTCAAATTCAAAGAACACGTCCGAGGTGGGAAGGTCTATCAGGTTTTCCCTGGAGAAGGCGTCGCTTAGCAGGGATTTCCGCATTTCCTGGGCTTCTTCGTCAAAGCCCTCCATGTAGGCGCCTTCCCTGGCGGCGCCGATTGCCTGCGTGGCCTTTAGTTCCGCCTGTGCAAGGACTTTCTCGGCTTCCTCAAGTTCCCCTTCGCTTATGAGGGTCTGGGCCCTCTCGAAAAGCTTTTGCGCCTCTTCATACTCCCAAGTGTCTTCGGCACCCTCCGCCCGGGCCTCTTCAAGCCTCTCCGATAGGGCCAAGACTCTTTCCTGAGTGTCTGCCGAGGGAGTGGGCGGGGGAACCTTCTTCGAGCACCCCGAGATGTGCAGAACACCCACTAGCAGAAAAAGAAAAGCGACCGCCGGGATTATTTTTTTCATGATCAGGATTTCAGTCCGTTTAAAAGGCGTTCCCGCAGTGTAGCGGGTAAACTTAAAAGACGGGGTTACTATAGCACACGGGGGATGTTTTTTCAATTTTCCCGCGGCATTTTCCGCCCGGGATAAAAACAAGGAGTTTTTCAGTGAACGACGCGCCTTCAGTTTCCGGAATTTTCTGGCACAACTGCCCGGTGGTGGTCATAACCAGCAGGCGGGAGGATGAGATAAACGGCCAGGTGGCGGTGACGCTTGTCACCTCCTCCATAGTCCACACGGTGCCCAGGCTTCTTGTGGGGATATGGAAGGGAAACCACACCCACGGGTTCATAATGGAAAGCAGAAATCTCGTGGTTCATCTCCTCAAAAGGGATCAGATCGCCCTTGTGCGGAACTTCGGCTTTTATTCGGGCAGGGAAAAACAAAAGTTTACCGGCATAGACCATTTCGAGGGCAAAAACGGCTGTCCCGTCCTAGAGGGAATACATTCCTACGCAGAGTGCTCGGTGCTAAACGCCATGGACGGCGGAGACATGACCGCTTTTCTGGTAAGCGCGGACCACGGGGAGATAGTGAGGGGAGGGGAGTGGATGACGCTTGCGGACTTCTATTCCCTGGCTCCCGAGCAGTGGGTGATTGAGTACGGACAGAAGCTCATGGAGTCGGTGAGTTTCTCCATGCCGATAATACACAAGATAAGCCACGAGCCGTTTCAGCCGTGAGCGGGCGCCGTCTCGGACCTTCAGCGTATTATTATGGTCGCGGAGCCTGAGCTTCTCTGCGCGTATTTCTTCAGCCTGCCTTGAAGTTTTCTCTTGAACCAGTTTCTGGTGGAGGGAACAAGAAGGGAGAAGCCGAGAAGATCGGTGAGTAGCCCGGGGGTGATAAGCACGACCCCTCCCACGAGTACTAAAAGACCATTTAAGAGGCTTTCGGTGGGCGGCCTGCCTTCGGCGAGCTCAGCCCTTATCGCGCTTACGACCTGCGTTCCCTGGCTTCTGGCAAGCGCCGCTCCCAGCACCCCCGTCCCTATGACTATGAGTATGGTCGGCCAGAGTCCTATCACGTTCCCGAGCTTTATGAGCAGCGCGAGCTCAATGAGCGGAACCACGGTGAACAGAATTATCAGTCTTGCGAACATTTGAAGTCTTTTAGAGGTAAATCCCGGTTGTCTGTACGGTATAATAATACATGGGAATTATCCTTTTTAGTTGACACTTTCAAGGACTGTTCTTGGCCGAGCGAGGGCAACCCCCCGCTTCTCTCTCATCCTTCCGGCCATGCGGGTAAGATTCCCGCCCGCAATCGAGATACCTCGATGAAGGATGTTTATCGCAGCGTTCACGTCCCTGTCCGCTTCATATCCGCATGAACATTTATGCGTCCGGACGGACAGATTCTTCTGCACCGTTGCTCCGCAACTTGAGCATTCCTGCGAGGTTCCCTTGGGGTCCACTTCCACCATCTTAACGCCAGCGCTTTCAGCCTTCTCGTTAAGTAGCGTAATGAACCTGCCCCAAGCCTGCTCTTGGATGCTCTTTGCTAAATTCCTGTTGCGGAGCATGCTCTTTGTTCTTAGTTTCTCTACCGCTATGAATCCGTACATCTTTACTATTTCCGCACTCAGACGGTGAAGATAGTCTCTTTCCTTATCCGTAAGCCTTTGCCATTCCTTTGCGAGCAGGGATACGGCCTTTCTCCGGTTGTTAGAACCTTTCTTCTTTCGTGAGACGGAGCGTTGCAGGCGTATCAGCCTCTTTCTGTCTATCTCCCTCTTCTCCACGGTTTCCCCGTTACTTAAGGTAAGACGCTTCGATACCCCCATGTCTATCCCGACGGGATTGCTGACTGGTTTTGCCTCGGGAGCCTGCAGGTCGTAAGACAGGGCCACTTCAGTACGCAAAGGCTTTCTGGTAATTCGTATTGCCTTAAGCAGATTATTAGGCGGGAGTTCCCGGGAAGGCTTCACTTCTATGCGGGGAAGCCCCTTTACCTTGAGGACGAACTTGCTTCCCTCACGCTTGAGCATATGCCAAGCTTGGTCGTTAATCTCGATGGTTCGCCATCTCCGACCACTCTTGAAGCGGGGGAAACCGGCTTTCTCCTTGGTTCTCACCCTGCGAAAGAATGACTTGTACGCCTTGTCTATACGACCGAGAACACCACGGAACACCTGAAGGTTTATATCTGCGAACTCCGGCAATTCCGCCCTCACCTCGGTCAACGCCTTGCACTGGTCATAGTACGAACGGGATTCACCCGTCTTCCTGTAGCAGTCAATACGCTCCTCAAGGCAGGCATTGTACAGTTCCGCAGACATTGCGAATATCTCCCCAAGCCTCTCATGCCCCGGCTTGGATAATCTCACCCTGCACTTGTAAGTCCTTATCATTACTATATTATACCTAACTCATAAGAGACTCAGAAACCTTTGTTAACTAAAAAGGATAATTCTCTAATGTATCTGGAGGAAAATGCCAAATCGCCGATGGGAAAGTCGCCTTCGCAAAGAAAAATTCTCATATCCTTTCTGCTTGTCTTGTGTCTGGGAGTGGGGGGATGCCGGCTCTTCAGGTTCCTTGAGGTAAAAAGCCATCTCGGGGATTTCAGCGAGAATTTCAGCGTGAGCGACCACGACGGTCTCCGCCTCATCTTCAAGAAACCCGTGCTGCTCGCGGGAGATGTGGAGTGGCTCATGGTCTACTCGCCGCCCGTAAAAACCCATGTTGCCGCGGACACTGAGCTCTGGACCTATCCCCTGGTGAAGAAGTACCCGGGTAGAAAGAGCGAAAGGGGGAATTTCGATCTGGCGATGGGGATGAAGCTTTGTCGGGCAAAGCTCTGCGAGATTGTCTTTCCCGAGCGCTTCACCAAGTATATAAACAAGGAAGTTCTCGGGAAAGTGATGGGCTCGGTGGGCGGGGCCGAAGTGAAAAAACTCGCGAAAACAAGCACCGCGGCCGTAAAATCACTTGAACCCAAGGAAATCCCGAACTTCTCGGAAGTGATAGAGATTCTCGGCCGCCCGTACGCAAAGTTAAACGAGGAGGAAGGCCGCGTTTTCGTCTACAGGTACAGGCTTCGGGAGAAAAACCCGGAGGGGAAATACATAGTGTTCAAGCTTCTTCTAAGCTTCAATGAAGAAACCGGGAAGCTGAAAAGACTGGTGCTTCCGCTTAGAAGCGTGAGGCTCGCGATGAATTTCGAGCCGGATGTGGCGCGAAAATGAGTTTCGTGAAGCTTCTCTCCCCCGCGAAGGTGAACCTGTTTCTCAGGATCCTCCGAAAGCGCTCCGACGGTTATCACGAACTCCAGTCCGTCCTGCAGCCGGTAAGCCTTTTTGACGAAGTAAGCATTTCGGTAGAACCGGGGAGAGGGTCAAGTCTTTCATGCTCGGGGAGGGAAATGCCTTCCGGAAAAGACAATCTCGCCGTGGCCGCCTCCCACATTTATCTTGAGGAAGCCGGGATTCAGAGAAAGGTCTCCATAGGGATAAAAAAGAATATTCCCCTAGGCGCCGGCCTAGGCGGAGGAAGCTCAAACGCCGCGGCGGTTTTGGTGGGCCTTAACAGGGTCCTCGGGAAATTTGCCGACCGGGACCTGCTCCGGATGGCCGCATCTCTCGGATCCGACGTCCCGTTCTTCGTAAGATCCACCTCTTCGTTTGTCGAGGGAGCGGGGGAGAGGGTGAGGGTGCTTTCTGATTTCCCGCTTTTTCACTACGTTATCCTTTTCCCCGGAAAAAGCCTCTCGACCCGGGAAGTCTACGAAAACTGGGAGCGCCCGGAGCGCCCGCCCGAAAAAGTCGATCCCGTTTCTCTTGCGGAGCGGTTCCGCAGGGGGGATTTCCCCCTTGAAAACGGTCTTGAGGCGGCGGTGTTCGGGATGTTTCCCGAGATTCTTTCCTTGGGAGAGATTTTCCGCTCGCTCGGGGCGCGCTTCGTGCTCGTCTCGGGAAGCGGGTCGTCGGTTTTTTCCGTTTTCGGGGAACAGCGTGAGGCGGAGGAAGTCTACGGGTACCTGGGAACCTCTTCCGAATTTGACGTTTTCCTGGCCCGGGGGATAAGCGGCTGGCATTTTCTTGCGGACTGATCTGGTCACTGACAACCCGTGTTCCCGGTTGCAGACCTTTCTTATGCCCGGCAGTTCTGCATTTTCTAAATATCTGTTTTGCTTGCAAAAACCGGGTAGTGAAAGTAAAATGCCTAAGAGCGGCGAAAAGCCGATCGGAACCGGAAAGCTTGCCTGATTTAAGACAGTCTTTAAGATGAGGACAACACTTTTGGGACAATCGAGAAATCTCCTCGGATGCGGAGGCGTTCCGCGGTACGCGTTGGAGGAGGAGTCACTAAGGCCTTGAGTGTATCGCGCGTTTTCGTTGTGGCCGCCGGGCTTCTGCTAGGGCTTCTGCTTATGGGAGGGCCTGCTGAGGTCAACACCCAGGAGACCAGTGTGGACGGCGATCTCAGATTGGTGGATACGACTACGGACACGGTAGTGAGCCTTGTTATTGTTCCCGCCCCATCGGGCAGGCTTGAAATATTCGATGACCCCGATGGTGACGGCACCGGCGAATGGAAGGGGATATGCGATGACGGACTCGGGACGCTGGGAACGCAAGAGGACAACAATATTCGGGTGATCGGCAGGCAGGAGGCGGAGGTCGCCTGTCGCCAGCTGGGTCTCTCGGGAGGAACTCCGCTTACCGGGCTCGCGGTGCCCGCAAGCGCCGCGGAGGACCCGTCGGTGTATTACCTGCTCGACGATCTTGAATGCTCGGGTTCTGAGGCCAGGATTCTTGGAGAGGACAAGTGCAAGCATTCGGTGCACGGGGAGAACAACTGCGGCGACAACGAGGCTTTCGGCGTCAGCTGCGAAGCCAAAACCTCGAACAACGACGCCGTCGGCCATATCGCGATCAGGGGCACGGAGACCAAAACGGGAGTTTCTGTGACCGCAGACCACTCCGGGATCACTGACGCAGACGGCAAGCCTGCGGAGGAGAGTTCGTTTTCCTACCAATGGATCAGGTCCGATCTAGCCTACAACGAGACCGAAATTCCGGACGCGACGAATTCCGTCTACGTTTTTCAGTCCGGGGACGAGGAGAACTGGGTAAAGGTAAGAATCAGATTCACCGATGACGCGGGCAATTCGGAGCAGGTCGAAAGTTTCGACGTGGGGCCGGTTTATCCCGACCTTCCCGACGGCAGCCTTCGACTGATTTCCACTACCAGCCTTGAGACCGGCGAGGTGTCGGATTCCAGCTCGGGTCTTCTTCAGATATTCGATGATCATACCAAGCAATGGAAGGGGATATGCGATGACCTCTGGGATGACGACGACGCGACTGTTGCGTGCAGCCAGTTGGGTTTATCCGGAGGCACCGCCGTAACAGGCGTAATCTGGATAGGGCAGCCCTCGCTGCTTTTCCTGCTTGACGATGTGGAGTGCGACGGTACGGAAGAAGCCCTGCTTGAGTGTGCGTATTCAGAACCCGGAGTGCATGACTGCACTTCCTGGGAATACGCCGGCGTCACTTGCGAGACCGCTTCGGGCTCCCGGTAATTTTTCTCTCCGTCAGTAGCGGTCGGGCTATTGCCAAGTTGGTATTTAACGGTCCATTCCTTGCCTGATCCGTGTTGAATATCAGCGGTTTGACCTATCTGATCTTAACCCATGCTCGCAGTTTTGGTTTTTTCTTTAACAGTCGCACGAATGTGGTAACATAAGAATTCTTGCCGACTGGGGCGTCGTCTAACGGCAGGACACCGGGTTTTGGTCTCGGTAGTGGGGGTTCGAGTCCTCCCGCCCCAGCCAGAAAAAACGGTTCAAGAGCCCGTGCCGAAAAATTCTCTTAAAGGACTTAACCCTTCCCAGATCGAAGCCGTAAGCCACGGAGAAGGTCCCTTGCTTGTGTTTGCGGGTCCAGGTTCCGGGAAAACCAGGGTCATAGCCCACCGGATTGCCTACCTCATAACCGATCTTTTGATTCCTCCTTGGAACATTCTGGCCGTAACCTTTACCAACAAGGCAGCAGCGGAGATGAAAAAAAGAGCAACGGAGTTGGTAGGCGATCGGATAAACGGTACTTGGATCGGCACTTTCCACTCGATCTGCCTTCGGATTCTCAAGATAGAGGCAGATTTTCTCGAGGGCTACACAAAGGATTTTGTCATCTATGACCAAGGTGATCAACTCAGCCTTTTAAAAAGCTGCCTGAAGGAACTTGACTACGGGGAAAGCCTTTTTTCGCCCAAGGGAGTGCTTTTCGAATTTGACGCTGTTGAGAACCGAGGAGACGTGTTTTTCAAGGACGATTTTTACGGTCACAGGCTCAGCGAGCTTTATGGTTTATACAAAAACGAGCTTGTGAAGCGAAACGCCATGACGTTTAATGACTTACTTCTCCAGACAAATAAGCTTCTTTCTGAGAACGAAAATGTTTGCACCCGCTGTCAGGACAGATTTTTTCACGTACTCATTGATGAGTATCAGGATAGCAACGTTCCTCAGTATCGTTTTGCAAAGACTCTCTCGCAGCACCACCGCAACCTTTTCGTCGTGGGCGACGACAGCCAGTCGATTTACGGGTGGAGGGGAGCCGACATAAACAATATCCTGAATTTCGAGGAGAGCTTTTCCGGGACGAAGATTACGAAGCTTGAACGTAATTACCGCTCAACGTCCACTATACTTGGAATTGCAAACTCGGTAATAGAGAAAAACCAGAGGAGGAAGGAAAAAACCCTCTGGACTGAGAATCCCGAGGGGGAGAAAGCGGTGGTGTTCAAGGCTCTCGACAATGCCGACGAGGCGCGGTTTGTCGTGGAGCGGATTTCAGGTCTGGTCGAATCCGGAGATTTCAAGTGGAGCGACGTGGCGGTTTTCTACAGGGCCAACTTTCAGTCTAGAGTGGTTGAGGAGGCACTGAGGGCTGGAGGAATTCCCTACAGGATAGTGTCGGGAGTCGGCTTTTACCAGAGAGCGGAGATAAAGGACATAGTTGCCTACCTGCGATTGGTTCAGAACCCGAGGGATGACGTCAGCTTCCTTAGAATAGTGAACGTTCCGCCGAGAAAGATAGGGGGAGTCACGCTTCGGAAGCTTCGCGAGGTATCTCAAGGCGGTGGATTCGCCCTTTTCGAAGCGGCCGAATACTGCCGGGAGCATGATCTTCTGCCTGCGCAGGCTCTGCGCGCCCTATCCCGTTTTCTTGAGATCATAAAGGAGCTTGGTTCGATGGCGGAGAGTCAGCCGGTGGCGCGCGTGATTAAGTCTCTTCTTGAGCGTATTGGCTATATGGATTATTTGGGAGAGGATCTCCAGAGGAGTGAGAATATCGAGGAATTTTTAAACGCGGCCGAGGACTGGAGTGATATCACTCTTTCTGATTTTCTTGACCTCGTTCTGCTTGCGACGGATGAGGACAGGGGGGATTCCGGAGAGGAAAAAGTCTCCCTCATGACGATTCACGCGGCCAAGGGGCTTGAGTTCCCGGCGGTGTTCGTGATCGGGGTAAACGACGGCTTGCTTCCGCATCAAAAATCCATGATAACTCCGGAGGGGTTTGAGGAAGAGAGAAGACTTCTCTACGTTGCGGTTACTCGCGCCGAGAGACTTCTCCACATTAGCTACACTTCTTCAAGAACCGCCTCGGGTAGCGTATACAGCACCCATAGGTCAGTTTTTCTGGATGATCTCCCGTCCGAGCATGTCATCTACGAATCCCGCAAGCGAGAACTCTCCGGCCGGGATTCCCGCGGTTATTCCGATTCGGCTTCAAGCGAGAAGGCGTATGAACCGGAAAACACCGGTCGGAGCTTGAGGCCCGGACAGAGGGTTACCCACAGCGTTTTCGGTCCCGGGGTCGTTAAACGGATTGACGGAAAGGGAGATAAAGCGGCTGCCACGGTTGATTTTTTCGGCTCCGGCGTGAAAAAGATCCTCGCGAGCTTTCTCGCCGACTAGGAAAGGCAGCTAACGACGAGGTCTTTGGCCCACTCGGGAGAGACCCCCGCGTAGCTTTCATGCTCCGGCTGCTCCGAGAAGGGATTCTCGAATATTTTTCTTACTTTTTCTATCTCCGAGTAGTTCCCACGCTCAAGGGCCTCCCTTATGGCGGTTTCCATTATGTGGTTTCTCAAAACGTACCTGGGATTTACGGAATCCATGAGCTTCTTTCTCTCTGGGTCGGGAAGCGAATTTCCCCTAAGCTCACCGGCGTACTCCGAGATCCACTGCCGCCACTTTTCCGAGGCCGCGCAGAGTTCCGCGAGCCGGGGGTTTTCTCCGAAAGAGCCGTCGCGGCTTACGTCGGAGAGGCTTCTTAGAAAGATATGGTAGTCCGTCCCGGATTCGGCAAGCGTCCCGAGGGTTTTTTCAACAAACCGGAGGGACTCCTTTTTTTCCTTCTCAAAGCCGAACTTGCGCAGCATGAGTTCTCTGTAAGTCCGAGAGAATGTCTTGTTGTAGGCCTCAATCGCGCGGGCGGCCTGTTTTTCGTCCACGAGACTTTCCAGGGATTTTGCGAATTTCTCAAGGTTCCAGCGCGCGATCGCGGGCTGGTTTCCGTAGCTGTACCTGCCGAAATGATCCGAGTGGTTAGAGACGTAATCCCTGTCGAAGGTTTCCAGGAATCCGTACGGTCCGTAGTCAAGGGTGAGACCCGTTACGGACATGTTGTCGGTGTTCATCACTCCGTGGGTGAAGCCGAAAGCCTGCCACTTGGCGGCGGTGACCGCCGTTTTCTCCGCAGCCGCTATAAGAAAGAACCCGTAGCCTTCCTTTGTTCCGCTCGGAATATCTGGGTAGTGGCTGGCGATCACGTAATCGGCAAGCGTCCGGACGCTTGCCTCCTCGCCGCGGTAGTAAAAACCTTCGAACGAACCGAAGCGCACGTGGGTTTCCGCGACCCGGAGCATCATCGCGGCGGGTTCTCGGGTTTCTCTCTCGATTTTCTCCGTGCTCCCCACCACGCAGAACGCTCTCGTGGACGGAATGCCCAGATGATGGAGAGCCTCGCTTCCTAGATACTCCCTTATGGAGGACCTGAGCGTGGCCCTTCCGTCAAAGCCCCTTGAGAATCTGGTCGCTCCGCAACCCTTTAGGTGAAGGTCCCATCCGCGGCCGCGCTCGTCGACTATCTGGCCGAGCAGAAGCGCCCTTCCGTCTCCAAGGTGCGGATTGTAGACTCCGAACTGCCACCCGGCGTAGTACATCGCGAGGGGGTCTGTGCCCGGAAGTGGCTTTTTCCCGCAGAGATACTCGGCGAGAAGGGGATTTCGTTTCTCATCCGGGTCTATGCCGAGTTCCGCCGCCAGGGTTTCGTTAAACGCCACCATATGAGGGCTCTTGAACGGAACGGGATCTTTTTTCTGGTAGAACCCGGACGGCAGTTCCGCGTAGGAATTCTCAAAGCGAAGATCCGTTATTTTTTTCATCTCACGGCGCCCTCTGCGCCTCGTTGCGCGTTATGCCGGCGGAGGACCGGGCGGCCGGGAGAAATCCCCGCGCCCGGGTGCCCGCTACACCTCGACCCTGTAAGGAAGTATAATATTCCCCTAGGAAATCATGAAATACAGAAAAAACAAGATAAAAACCGAACATTCGATAATAAAGGGACTAAGGCGTTTTCTTGAGGACAACATCTCGGACCTTGACCACGTGACGGGAATCATTCCCGGCGAGATAAAGGTCGGTCGCGCCACGGGGGAGAATCTCGCGGTGAGCTACAAGTACAGCACCCTGAGCGGGGCCAAGCTCATAGCGAGAAGCGGCACTTCTGTGCAGGAGGTGTTTGTCATCACGAAGGACCCCGAGGGGCTAAGAGCCGTTATAGAGCTTCTAGGCGAATGAGCTTTCCCTGAGGGTCACCGCGCCTTCCCCGAGCAGCCCCTCGATGTTTTCTATTAGCTCGTTCCCGAAGTCGACCTTGCAGTTTCCGACCCTCAGCGTGGCCTCTGAGCGATCGGTCTTCATGTCGATTATAACGGTCGAGTCTCCCGGGAACTTCTCAAGGATTTCCCTCAGGCTGAGTATGTTCTGCTCGTTTACCGATTTACGGGCGATGCTTATGCAGACCGCGGAGTTCGTCCTGGTCTCCCTGAGCGAGGAGATGCTGCTTGCGAGAAGGCGTATCTTGTCGTCTGAGACCTCGACCTTCCCCTTCACTATCACCGGTTCCACCTTCTGTTCCAGAAGGGAGCTGGACGTGCGCAGGGTGTCGTTGAACACTATGGCCTCCACGAAGCCGTTCAGATCCTCCAGGGTGAAGTAGCCGATGAGGCCGGTTCCCCTGCGGGTGTTTTTGGTTTCGAACGATCTCACCACCCCGGCTATTCTCACCTCGGAACCGTCCTTCACGAGCTTTATGGATTCGGTGTCGCGAAGGCGGCTGTGTTTTTCAAGCTCGGAAGAGTACTTTTGAAGCGGGTGGGACGATATGAAAAACCCGAGCACGTCAAGCTCGTTCTCAAGCCTCGTGCGGTCATCCCACCGCTCGGTTTCTGCAAGCTCGGGAGCGGTCACGGAATCCGGAAGGTCAAACAGCATTCCCTGTCCGTTAACCGGCGTGTGCTGTTTCATGGAGTTGTACCCGAGCAGGGACTCGCAGGAAGCAAGCAGCCGTGCCCTGTTCGGCTCCAGAGAATCGAAAACGCCTCCCTTTATCAGGCTTTCAAGCGCCTTTTTGTTTAGTTTTCTTGAATCCACCCTGGCGCAGAAGTCGAAGACGGATTCGAATACCCCGTCTTTTTCCCTGCTTCTGACTATTTCCTCGGTCAGGCCGTCCCCGACGTATTTGATTGCGGTGAATCCGAACAGCACCTTTCCTTCCGACACCGTGAACCCGGAGCAGCTTCGGTTTATGTCGGGCTGCAGAACGTCGATTCCGAGTTTTTTGCACTCGGTTATGCCGGAGATCACCTTGCCCACGTTGTGGGCCTCGACGGACAAGAAGGCTGCCATGAATTCAGCCGGGTAGTGCGCCTTGAGGTAGGCCGTCTGGTAGGTGATCATGGCGTAGGCCGCGCTGTGGCTCTTGTTAAAGGAGTATTCGGCGAACTTCTCGAGGGTGTCGAAAAGCTCGGCGGCTTTTTTGCTCTCGATTCCTTTTTTCTCCGCTCCCGTAAGAAACCTCTTGCGCTGGGCCCTCATTTCGCTTGATTTCTTTTTGCCCATGGCTCTGCGGAGAAGATCCGCCTCCCCCATGGTGAAGCCCGCAAGCTCGCTCGCGGTCTGCATTATCTGCTCCTGGTAAACAAAGAGGCCGTATGTCCCTCCCAGTATCTCTCGAAGCGCGGGATGCGGGAAATCGACCGCATCCCCGTTTTTTCTCCGGGTGAACTCCTCCGCCATGCCGCTGTCAAGAGGGCCGGGGCGGTAAAGCGCCAGGGCGGCCGTTATGTCCTCGAATTCCGCGGGCCGCAGCTTGGCCAGAAGATCCTTCATTCCTTGGGATTCAACCTGGAATATCCCCATGGTCGCGCCTTCGCTAAGCAGGGCGTAGACCTTCGGGTCGTCAAGGGGGACCCTGTCAAGGTCGAATTCCTTTTCATTTTCCCCCTGGGTTTCCCTTACGTACTTAACCGCCTTGTCCAGTATGGTAAGGGTCTTTAGGCCGAGGAAGTCGAATTTCACGTAGCCGAGCTTCTCTATGGAGTTCATGTCGAACTGGGTCACGATCTCGTTTTTGCTTCCCCTGTAAAGCGGTATGTAGTCGGCAAGCGGCTCGTTCGATATCACCACGCCCGCCGCGTGGGTTGAGGAATGGCGCACCATGTTCTCAAGCGACCTCGCGAGCTCCACAGCTTCGGCGAGCTCCTTGTTCTCGGAAAGCCGCTCCCTTATCTCCTTTACCTTGTTTACGGCCTCCTCTATGCTGAATACCTTCCCCCGGAAAGAGGGGACCATTTTCGAGAGCCGGTCAACTTCCGAGTAGGGAAGCCCCAGAACCCTTCCCACGTCCTTTATCACGGCTTTCGAGGACATGGTTCCGAAGGTGCCGATCTGGGCCACCTTGTCCGCCCCGTATTTCTCCGTGACGTACCTTATTATCTCGTCGCGGTGCTCCCCGCAGAAATCGACATCTATGTCGGGCATGCTCACCCTCTCGGGGTTAAGGAACCTCTCGAAAATAAGGTTGTGCCTTATGGGGTCGATGGCCGTTATGCCGAGGGCGTAGGCGACCAGGCTCCCGGCGGCGCTTCCTCGCCCCGGTCCCACCGGGATATCGTTTTTCTTGGCGTGGAATATGAAGTCGGACACCACGAGGAAGTACGCGGAAAATCCCATCTTGCAGATGGTGTCAAGCTCCGAGCGAAGCCGCTCGCGATAGGTATCGTGAGCCTCTTCGGGCACTTCGTTTTCCCGGAGCATTTTCTCGAGATTCATGCTCGAGATCTCGCGCATGAACTCATCAAGCGATTTTCCCTCGGGAGGGACGTATTCCGGGAACCTGTATCCCACGTTTTCGAACTCGAAATCGCAGCGCTCGGAGATTTTCACCGCCTCCTCAAGCGCGTCCTCGAAACCCTCCATGTCCTTGGCCATCTCCTCCCTGGTCTTCACGTAGAAGTCGTCGCTTGGAAACCTCATTCTTTTCTGGTCGGCTACCATGCTTCCGGTCTGGATGCACAAAAGCGCGTCGTGCGACTTGTGGTCCTCCCTGGTGAGAAAATGGCAGTCGTTGGTCGCCGCGAGCGGTATGTCCAGGCGCTCGCCTATTCTCCTGAGCCCCCTGTTCACCCTCCGCTGCTCCTCAAGGCCGATTGCCTGCACTTCAAGATAGTAGCGGTCCCCGAATATCTCCTTGTATATCGACGCGATCCTTGCCTGCTCCTTAAGGTCTTTTTTGAAAATGGCCTGGGAGAGTTCGCTGCTCATGCACCCGGAGAGGACTATGAGCCCCTCGTTGTGCTCGGACAGCATCTGGTGATCAACGCGCGGACGGCGGTAAAAACCCTCGAAGTACCCTCTCGTGACGAGCCTCGAGAGGTTCCTGTATCCCTGCTCGTTCATGCAGAGCACCGTGAGGTGGTAGTTCTTTCCGTCGGAAGGCTTTTCGAGTTTAAGCGTCGGGGTCACGTAGAGTTCGCAGCCTATTATGGGCTTTACGCCCCGGGCCTTTGCCTTTTCGAAAAACTCGTACGCTCCGAAGAGGTTTCCGTGGTCGGTTACGGCGACGGCGGGCATGGAGTGGGACTCGGCCCTTTCGATCAGTTCGTCGAACTTTATCGAGCCGTCAAGAAGCGAGTACTGCGAATGTAAATGTAGGTGAACGAAGGAATCTGCCATTGCGGGTTACGACATTGAATTATACATTTTCTTTCGGTTTCATCCAGTAACTCGAGAAAATGACAGCCGGGTTTTAATCAAGTAAACTAAAGTGTCCTATTGCGGACAAAACGGGTGGTTAAATCTTTACGTCGTGTACGAGGAAACGGAGTTCAAGCTGTCCCTTTCGCCCGCCGTGGCGAATCGGATTCTGCGCTACAAGGGACTTAAGCCCCTTCGCAAGGGCCGCCGCTCAAAGCGCCATCTCGTAAGCACCTATTTCGATACCCCGCGCCATGCGCTCAGAAAATCCGACATAGTGCTTCGGGTGCGTGATAACGGGAATGGAAGGGAGCAGACCATAAAGGCGCCGTTTCGAGGCCCCGCGGGCCTTCAGAATTTCTGCGAATGGACCGTTCCGGTGAATGGCGATTCCCCGAATCTTAGCGCCGTGGACGATCCTGCGCTTGCCCGCAGGCTCTCCCGCCGGCGCTACGAAAAGCGCCTCGGCCCCGTGTTCACCACGGACTTTTTTCGCGAGGCGGTTCGCATCAGGACCAAGGGCGCCGAATTCGAACTGGCGGTGGATCAGGGAGTGATTCACGCCGAAACACCCGGGGGACGCGTTGAGGAGCCTATCTGCGAGGCGGAGTTCGAACTGCTCTCGGGGGACCCGGCGCGGATGTTCGACGTGGCCCTTGAGATCTGCGAGGCTTACGACATACGTCTCGGCCACCTTACCAAGGCGCAGAGGGGCTACGCTCTTGCGAGGCCGGCCCTTCGGCCAAGACCGCTTAAGGCCCCGAAGGTTCTGCTCACGGAGGAGATGAGCGTCGGGGAGGCGTTTAATTTCATCATCGCGGGCGCGCTTGAACACATGTTCGCAAACGAGATTCCGACCATCGAGGGAAGGGCGGAAGGGGTGCACCAGACGAGGGTGGCGATGAGACGCGTGCGCGCGGCGCTTCGGGCTTTCAAAAAAATACTCCCCTATGACAAGCGGAAGGCCTTTAACGGAGAGTTCCGCTGGTTCCAGCAGCGTCTGGCCCCGGCCCGGGACTGGCAGGTGTTTTTAAGCGAGACCCTTCCCAGGATAGCCTCCGCGGCTCCCGGGCAGGATCTTGCGATAGAGCGTCTTAGACGCATCGCTCGCGCCGAGCGGCGCCGCGCCGTCGGGGACGCGGCCTCCTATCTTGAGAGCCGCCGCTACGCCCGCCTGCTGCTCCAGTTCGAGCGATGGATCGCGTCTGTAGAGAAGGAAGCCGGTTCCAAGGCTTTCAGTCAGCCGGTAAAACCGTTTGCGAAAAGCGTGCTCAGAAGAACGTGGCGCTATTTTCTCGAGGATACGAGGCCTCTTTCGCGCCTTCCTGACGAGGATCTTCACGAAATAAGAAAGCGGGGGAAAAAGGCCCGCTACGCAACGCAGTTTTTCAATTCGCTTTGGAGCGGCCCCCAGGTTCCGCCCTTCATGAAGCTCATGGGACGCTTTCAGGACAGCCTCGGAAAGACAAACGATGCGATAGTCGCGCGGCACATCCTGGCGGCGGTCAAGCCCGGAAGGCTTGATCCTTCGGTAGTACGCCTTGCGCAGGAATGGTCGCAGGCCAGGGTGAGAAAGTGCCTTCGCACGGCGCAGCCGCAGTGGAAGCGCCTCGGGAGGATTACGCCGTTTTGGGAGGTGGCGGAGTGAGTTCGGCTTTCCACGCAGCGAGGAATTATGTAAACTCACGGGTTGTGGGTGTTAAGACGCAGCATGTCACGCCCTCGGGAGGTTGTAAGTGGCTTCTTCGATAACGGACATCGCGAGCAAGAGAGGTTCCAAGGGTTCTTCCAAGAAGTATCTTAACAGGGAGCTTTCCTGGCTTGATTTCAACCTGCGGGTTCTCGAGACGGCGGCAAGCAAGAAGGTTCCGCTTCTTGAGAGGGTGCGATTTCTATCCATCTCCGCGAGCAACCTCGATGAGTTCTACAAGGTAAGGGTGGCGGGTCTTGCGGGACAGGTAATGGAAGGGGTGACCGACCGCAGCAAAGACGGTCTTACGCCGTCCCAGCAGCTCGAGGCCATAAGGGAGAAGGTGCGCTTCCTGCTTGACAGCCAGTACGAGTGCGAAAAGGAACTGTTTTCCCTCTGCAAGAAGGCGAAGATCAAGATCGTGACTCCCGAGAGCCTCGACCGCTCGAGCGCGGAGTGGCTTTCTGAGTGGTTCTCAAAAAAGCTTTTTCCGGTGCTTACACCGCTTGCCATAGACCCGGCGCATCCGTTTCCCTTCATACAGAGCGAAAGCCTAGTGTGCGCCGTGCAGCTGAGCCGCGCCGAGGACGAAAAGCGCATGACGGGTCTCATACTGCTTCCTTCCCAGGTTGAGCGCTTCATAAGGGTTCCAGGAGGAAAGAAGATCCAGTTTGTCCCGATCGAGAAGGTCATCGAGCACAACATGAAATCTCTTTTCCCGGGTTTCGAGGTCGAAGATCAGGGGATCTTCCAGATCACCCGCGACAGCCTTCTTGAGATAGACGAGGACGCGAAAGACCTGGTCGAAACGTTTGAAACTGCCCTTAAGCAGCAGCGCAGGGGAGGATCCGTGATCAGGGTTGACGTCAACGCGGACATGCCGGACGCGATCGTCGACTTCATAATGGACAAGATTGAGGCCCAGGACGCGCATTTCTTCAGAATCAAGGGGATGCTCGGGCTTGAGAGCGTGAAGCAGATAATACTGGATGAGCGAAGCGACCTTCTTTACAAGCGCATGAGTATCCGCTACCCCGAGCGGGTAAGGGAATTCGGAGGCGACGTGATAGCGGCCATACGGCAGAAGGATTTTGTCGTCCACCACCCATACGAGAGTTTCGACGTCGTGGTCGAGTTCCTGAAGCAGGCCGCGGCGGATCCGGCGGTCCTCACGATCAAGCAGACGCTTTACCGCACCTCGGAAGACTCCCCGATAGTGAAAAGGCTCATAGAAGCCGCCGAGGCCGGAAAATCCGTAACCGCCATGGTGGAACTCAAGGCCCGTTTCGACGAGAAGGCCAACATCCGCTGGGCTCATGACCTCGAGGACGCGGGAGTTCAGGTCGTTTACGGATTCATTGATCTTAAAACCCACGCCAAGGTGTCGCTGGTGGTGAGAAGGGAGGGTTCTGACATCCGCACCTACACCCACTTCGGTACCGGCAACTATCACCCCGTAAACGCCAAGATATACACGGATCTCAGCTACTTCACGGCCGACGAGGCGCTCGGTCGGGACGCCGCCAAGCTTTTTAACTACATGACCGGTTACGCCACTCCGGAGAAGATGGAGAGGATATTTTTCTCTCCCGTCACGATGCGCCCGAAGGTGCTTGAGTTGATAAGGGACGAGATAGATCACGCGAAGGCCGGCCGGCGGTGATATGGGCCAAGATGAATTCTCTTGTGGACAGCAAGATCATAGACGCGCTCTACGCGGCGAGCCGCGCGGGGGTAAGAATCGAGCTTTTCGTGCGGGGAATATGCTGCCTGCGGCCCGGGGTGCCTGGGCTTTCTGAGAACATCAGGGTAAAGAGCATCGTGGGGCGTTTCCTCGAACACAGCAGGGTCATCTGCTTTGGCGCCGGGGAGGGGCTTCCCTCTAATGCCTGCAAGGTCTTCATCTCCTCTGCAGACTGGATGCCCCGCAATCTTGACCGCAGGGTGGAGTCGCTTGTTCCGATCGAAAACGCCACTGTGAAAAAGCAACTCGTTGAGCAGGTGATGGTCGCTAATCTAAAAGATGTCGTGAACAGCTGGGAAATGGGACCGGACGGCTCTTTCCACAAACTGAAAAAAGAAGGGGACAATTTTTCGGCCCACAAGTACTTTATGACCAACCCGAGTCTTTCGGGGAGAGGCAAGGCACTTGCCGAATCCCGGCCGCTAATGCCGGCTGAGTTTGTTCAGGAATAATCTTATGACAGAAATATCTCCTCCCGCCACGCCGTTCGGCGAGGGTGGGACCGTGGCCGTAATCGACGTAGGATCAAACTCCATACGTCTCGTTGTCTACAAGGGACCGAGACGCGCCCCGCTTCCTATACTTGATGAAAAAGTCTCCTGCGGCTTAGGGCGCGGAATGGACGCGGAGGGCAGGATGTCACCCCGAAGCATGGATCTGTCCCTTAGGACCATAAGCCGCTTTGTGGATATCGCGCGCTCGATGAGAGTTTCCGGAATAAAGGCAGTTGCCACCGCCGCGGTGAGAAACGCCGCAAACGGCTCCGACTTCAAGGAGGCTGTCGAGCGGGAATGCGGGATCTCGCTTCTGGTGCTCTCGGGCATTGAGGAGGCGAGGCTTTCCGCCTTCGGCACCCTCTGCGCCATTCCTGACGCTGACGGCGTGATGGGGGACATAGGAGGCGGAAGCCTTGAACTGGTAGAGATTTGCGAGGGAGAAATAAGAAATCACGCCACATTGCCGCTGGGTACCATTCCGCTTCTTGAAAGCGGCCTCAGTCCAGGAAAAGCCGCCAAGAAACTGATCGTCCCCCGTCTTGAAGAACTTCCTTGGCTTAAAAACGCAAAAAAGAAAACTTTCTACGCCGTCGGAGGGTCGTGGCGCGCTCTGGCGAAAAAACACATGGAAACCGAGGACTACCCGCTTCGCATAGTTCACGGCTACAGTCTTTCGAGTTCAAGGGCGCTTGAGATGACTCGGGAGGTGGTTGATATATCCCCGGGCTCGCTTCGAAGTCTCTGGATCATAGGAAGAAACAGAATGGAATCCGCTCCCTACGCCGCGGCGCTTATGAAAAGTCTTCTGAAAAGAACAGGAGTAAGGGATCTTATGTTCTGTACGTACGGCCTTCGGGAAGGGTGCATATATGATGATCTTCCACCGGAGCAGCGTTCCCTGGACCCTCTCATTGTCATGTGCCAGGAAATCGCGCTCAAGACGGGAAGATCGATCGGGGACGGCGAGGCTTTCTGCAGGTGGATAGAGCCGGCGATTCCTGATGAGTCCTCCGGGAATCCAAGGCTGAGATTAGCCGCCTGCCATCTTTCCGACATAGGGATTTCCGAACATCCCGAGTACCGGGCGGAGCAGGTGTTTTTGAGGATACTGCGGATGCCGCTTGTAGGAATCACCCATCCCGAAAGGGTAAGGGTGGCTTTTTCGGTTGCCTCAAGGCATGCGGCGATTGGGAACCTGATCCGTCGCTGGGAAGTCTCAGATTTTCTTTCCGGAGATGATATTGAAGAAGCCAGAGTTACTGGGCTTGCGCTTCGTCTGGCCTACACCGTTTCTGGAGGGGTGACGCGGATTCTTGAAAGTACCAGGCTTGAGAGGACCGGAGAAAAACTTACTTTGCATATGCCTGACCAGATACCGCATCCTGAGACCGTCGGCCGTCGTTTAGGGGCTCTTGCGAAGGCCGTCGGATGCGATTACAAGACGATCGCTCGGGAGGAATCGGGAGAGGCGTCGTATAAGACTTCAAATCTTAGAAGATAGAATTAATACGTGGTTATATAACCGCTAAAAGGTGTCCGATAGGTGTTTCTCTTTGCGAGATGCTGTATTTCACCTCTTTAGCTTGTAGCCGGCCTCCACCATGTCCCAGGTATCTTTTGTCACTCCCTGTTCGCGAAGCTTATTCTTCTGGGTTCTCTGCGTGCCAGTCTTAGGAAAGGAGTCGACAAACCTTATGAACCTTGGAATCATGAAATAGGGCATCCTGGGTTGCAGGTAATCCATCAGTTCCGGGGGATCTATCTCTTTTCCTTTCTTCGGAATCACTAGTATCATGAGTTCGTCTTCCGCGTATTTCCCGGCTTCAGACTTTATGCCTATGGCGGCTGATTCCTCGACATCCGGGTGGGAGTTAACGACCTTCTCTACCTCAAAGGAGCTTATGTTCTCGCCCCTTCTTCTTATGTAGTCCTTGACCCTGTCAACAAAATATATGTAGCCGTCCTTGTCCATTCTTCCCGCGTCGCCGGTGTGGAACCAGAAGTTCCTGAAATCCTCCACGGTCTTCTCAGGCATCTTGTGATAGTAGTGAAGCATCACGTTCGGGATCCTAGGGCGCACTATGATCTCCCCTATGCTTCCCCTCGGCACCTCCTCGTCCGTTTCCGGGTCGGCGACCTTTATCTCGTAGTTGGGGGCTTCCTTTCCGCAGGATCCCACCCTGAAGGGCTCTCCAGGCCTCATCCAGGTGCACTGTCCTATCTCCGTAAGACCATAGCCCTCCATGAACTTTATCCCGAAGCGCTCCATGAAATCCTCTATCATGTCGTGGGGGGCGGGGGAGCCCAGAACAAGCTTTATTTTATGCTGACTCTCTTCAGGTACGGGAGGAGTGTTCCAGAGAAAGTACGACATGGTCCCCACGGTGTTGAGCTTTGTCACCCCGTGGTCGACCATCCATTTCCAGAAGCGGCTCGAGCTGTATTTCTCCTCCACTACTGTCTTCGCCCCTTTTATTAAGGCTGGATAGACGGTCATCACCATGGCGTTTGAATGAAAAAGCGGAAGGCACGTGAAGCAGACGTCGTCCGGGCCGATGTCCATTATCTCGGCGTAGTTCCTCGCGCTGCTGTAATCGGCGGCGCAGGGTCTCATGACTCCTTTTGAGCGGCCCGTGGTGCCGGAGGTGTACATGAGCCTCGCGTAGTCCATGAAGGTGACCTCGACGTCCGGCTCCTTGCCAGAGCCCGAGTTTAGAAACTCCGAGTAGGAGGTCATCCTGCGGAACCTGTATCCGTGCCTTTTAAACTTCCTCTCCCCGCTCCTTGTCCAGACTATCACGTGGCGGAGCTTTCGGAGATTCTTCGCTATTGGGGGCATCCGGTCCAGGTACTCTTCCGCTATGAAGAGCACCTCGGCGTCCGAACTGTCGATTATGTATTCAAGAAAGTCCATCTTGTAGGCCGTGTTTATGGGCACCATGACCGCTCCCGCCTTGAGTATTCCGAACCATGTTATTACGTAGTCATCTGAGTTCGGCATGTAAACGGCGACCTTTTCCGCCTTTTCTACCCCGAGAGAGGAGAGGGCGTTTGCAACGCGGTTTGCGAGACGGTTTGTCTGGTAGAAGCTCAGGGGCTTTTTGTAGCCGAACTGAAGGAAGGGCTTTTTGCCCAGTTTCTGGGCCTGTTCTCGAAGTACCTTGGGAAGCACCCAGTCTGCCCTGTCTTCCTTCAGGTACCAGTTGACGTCGAATTTCCCGTTCTCACGCTTATAGGTGACGGGATGCATCAGGTCCTTGGGTTTTTTTCTTGTCATTTTCTCCTCCTTTTCCCCGTCGGGGGGTGGGCTCCCGATCAAGGGTCAGGTCTTTCTGTCTAGCTGAATTCTTCCCCCGCCGGTTCCGTTTCGGGTCTTTTCTTGGCGAATATTTTTGCGATAACTATTCCCAGTTCGTAGAAAATGAAAAGCGGAACGAGCATGAACATCATCGACACGGCGTCTGTTGTCGGGGTAATGAAAGCAGCCAGTATGGCGTTTATCAAAAGCGCGTATTTTCTCTGCCTCGCGAGAAACCCGGCCGTAACGAGGCCCAGCCTCGACAGGATGAAGATCACGAGCGGAAACTCGAACACGAGCCCGAAACCTATCATGAGCGCCGTAAGGAACGATAGAGCCTCCTTTATGCTCGGAAACGCCTTTACGTACTCGGTCGTGTATTCGCCGAGCAGGAACCGCAGTCCCTGAGGGGCGGCGACGAAATAGCAGAAAAGCGCTCCCAGGACGAAAAACAGGGTTCCGACCGTCACGAGCGGGATAACGACCTTTTTTTCCCTCTTGTAAAGCGCCGGGGAAACGAAATGCCAGGCGTTGTACAGAATGAACGGAACAGAAAGGAAGAAGGAGAAAAACAGCGATACCTTGAGGTAGGTAAGAAACCCCTCGGCCGGACGGGTGAATATTAGGGAGCTTCCCTCCGGCAGGCTCCTTATTATGGGTCCCATGAGCAGGTCGAAGAGCTGCTTTGAGAAAATGTAGCAGGGGACGAAGAAGACAAGTATCGGAATCAGGGAATATATGATTCTTTTTCTGAGTTCCTCTGCGTGCTCAATAAAGTTCATGCCGCTTTCTTCTTTCATTGCAGCAGGTTAGGTTAACCCAAATCGCGGTTTTTAACAATTTTACGCTTCCCCGCGGGTTCCGCGCGCCCGCTCTCAAAACACGGCCTGACTGATTGACATTGTCTTTCGTTTAACTATTATCTTAGTGGTTTTTATCCCGCCATCCCGGAGGAATCTCTTGAAAATACTTATAACTGACGGACTTGCTAAGCAGGGCCTTGAACTTCTCAAGGCGGCCGAGGGAGTCGAGGTTGACGAGAGAAAAGGCATCTCTCCCGACGAGCTTGCGGATATAATAAAGGACTACGAAGGCCTCGTGGTAAGAAGCGCCACGAAGGTCACCAAGGAAGTCATAGAGGCTTCGGGCGGCAGGCTTCGGATCATAGGACGCGCCGGCATAGGAATAGACAACATAGATCTTGACGCCGCGACCAGAAACGGGGTGGCCGTTATGAACACCCCCGAGTCAAACTCGATAACCACTGCGGAGCACACAATCACGCTGCTGCTTTCCCTCGCCAGGAGAATCCCCCAGGCTCACTCCTCGATAAAATCGGGCAAGTGGGAGAGAAACAAGTACAAGGGAGTCGAGGTCTACGGAAAGACGATAGGACTCGTGGGCCTCGGAAACATAGGAAAGCTGGTGGCGGAGCGCGCCATGGGTCTTAAGATGAAGGCGATCGCGTACGATCCTTACCTCAGCAAGGAAGCCGCGAAGAAGCTCAGCATCGAGCTTGTCTCCCTGGACGAGCTTTTCCACCGCTCGGACGTTATAACGGTACACACGCCCCTTACGGACGAGACAAGGGATCTTGTAAACTCCGAGTCTTTTGCGAAGATGAAAGAAGGGGTCATAGTGATTAACTGCGCCAGGGGGGGCATAGTGAACGAGGCGGATATGGCCGAGGCTCTCCGCGAAGGCAAGGTGGGAGGAGCGGCGTTTGACGTTTACACCTCGGAACCGATAGACCCCGAAAACCCGGTTCTTTCCATTGATGAGAACATAGTGCTTACCCCGCATCTCGGTGCTTCCACGGAGGAGGCGCAGATAAAGGTCGGGACCACCATGGCGCAGCAGCTTATAGATTTCGCGCAGAAAGGGGTTGTCAGAAACGCGGTTAACATGCCGTCGCTTACGACGGAGCAGCTTGCCGTCATGAGGCCGTATATGTCAATCTGCGAGAAGATAGGCAGTCTTCACGGGCAGCTCTGCAAGGGTGCGGTTCGCACGATAGAGGTAACTTACGAGGGCGAGGCGGCCGAAATGGACTCCGAGCACCTCACGGTTGCCGTGCTGAAAGGCTTTTTCTCGCATATAATGGACATCTCGGTGACCTACGTGAACGCTCCGTCGATAGCCGAGGAGAGGAAGATAAAAGTGGTGGAGTCGAAATCCGCGGCCATGAGCCAGTACACAAGCCTCATTACCGTGGCTGTCACGACCCGCGAGGGGGCCAACGAGATTTCGGGGAGTGTTTTCGGCGGGAACCACGAAAGGATAGTCAAGGTGAACGGGGTTGAGATAGACGTCGTTCCCGAGGGATTCCTGCTCGTTAGCCATAACTATGACCGCCCGGGCTTCATAGGCTCAATGTGTTCCGTTCTCGGGAAAAACGGCGTAAACATCGGACGGATGCATCTTGGAAGAGAATCCGTCGGCGGGGAAGCTATAGTGTTTACGAACGTCGATGTCGAGGTTAGCGAGGAAGTTATCCGGGAAATTTCCACCATAGAGAATATTATTTCGGTAACCCAAGTCAGTTTTTCAGATGAATAGATTTTTGACCCTGCCTCAGGGAGTGAAGGATTTCGGTCCCGTGAAGGCAGAGAACCTAAAGCGGATAGAGACTGTGCTCCTCGAGGAATTTTCCTACTGGGGCTACAGGAGGGTTATAACCCCTCTTTTTGAGCATCTTGACACCATGACCGCGGGTATCGGGGAAGACTTCGAGCACAGGCTGATGAAGTTTGTCGATCCGCACACGGGTGAAATCGTGGTGCTGCGCCCCGACATCACTCCCCAGATCGGACGCATGGTCGCAACGCAGCTGAGCGACCACCGCTACCCCCTCAGGCTTTGCTATTCGGGAAGGGTTGTGAGGTACGAGGAGAAGGGCAGCGGAAAGGAAAGGGAGGTCTTTCAGCTCGGCTGCGAGCTTCTGGGGCTCAGTTCGACGCAGGGAGATTCCGAGATAATCGCTCTGGCCCTGAAGTCGCTTAACCGTCTCGGCCTTAAGGAAATAACCCTCAACTTGGGGCACACGGGAATTCTTGACGCGGTTCTTCGCGATGCCGGGGAGATAAGGGACGAACTGGTATACGCCCTCGTAAAGAAGGATCAGGAACGGATAAGAGAGATAGCGGGACCCTCCGGGATTCCAGAGGATGTAAAGGAGGTTCTTTTCTCCCTCTCCGATTACTACGGCGATGCCGATATCCTTCGCAGGGCCGCCCGGAACGAGAGATTCAAGCCCTGTGTCGAGGAGATCATCTCCGTAATCGCCGTGCTTGAGGAATACAATATCGAATGCGACATATCGGTTGATCTCGTGGAGGTCAAAGGGTTTGAGTACTACACCGGAGTCACTTTCGAGATAATATCCTCTGCGACTCCCGCCTCCCTGGTAACGGGCGGAAGATACGACGGCCTCGTCAGCCGGTATGGGCAGAGTGTCCCCGCCGCGGGATTCGCGATAGACGCCGAGGTGCTTATGCAGCACACCAAGAGCAGCGACGGCGAGAACCAGGTCCATTTCATAATAGTGCCCAAAAGCGAGGATCTCAGGGGTGACGCCATAAGGCTTGCCGAGTGGCTGCGCTCAAGCAGCTTCAAGGTAATACTTGACCTCGACGGAAGCTACGCGGATATGATCGATTCCAATAATTTCTTCGACGGGGACGGTTCGTTCGCTACATACGGAATTATAAAGCTTGAATCCCCTTCCAAGATAAAGCTGGTCGAATCCCGTACCGGGTCGATCAGGGAATTCTCCAATCTTGAGGAACTTCTTGCCGGAGGAGGGCTCTAGGCTTGTCGAGCATAGTGGTCCTCGGTACGCAGTGGGGAGACGAGGGAAAGGGAAGGATAGTTGATCTCATAGCCTCAAGGGCCGACTTGGTTGTAAGATACCAGGGCGGAAATAACGCGGGCCACACTATCGTCGCTGACGGAAGGAAAATCATACTCCACCACGTGCCCTCGGGCATACTCAGGGAAAACAGCGTGTCGCTCATCGGAAACGGAGTGGTCGTGGACCCCAAGGTGCTGGTAGCGGAGATAGACGCGCTCAGGAGCGCCGGATATCCCGTAAGCCCCTCGAATTTTCTCGTAAGCGAAAGGGCCCACGTGATAATGCCCTACCACAGGGAAATAGACCTGCTTAGGGAGAAGCGGCGCGCGAGCGGAAGGAAGATAGGCACGACCGGAAGGGGCATAGGCCCGGTCTACGAGGACAAGTACGCGAGACGGGGCATAAGGATGCTTGATCTCACCGAACCCGAAGCCTTTCGCCACAGACTCGTTTCCGTGATGGCCGAGAGAAACGCCTATATCGAGAAGGTTCTCGGGGCGGAGCCCCTTGATCCCGATAGCGTGTATGAAGAGTACGTCGGGTACGGCGAGGTTCTCAGGCCCTTTATCTCGGATGTCTCCGCGATTATCCGCAGAAACGGCGATGAGGGCAAGAGAATTCTCTTTGAAGGAGCCCAGGGCTCCCTTCTCGACATTGACTTCGGCACTTACCCCTACGTCACGTCGTCAAACGCGGGGTTGGGGGGCGTATTCTCCGGAACCGGAGCCGTCCCGGAACTTGTAAGCTCCATAGTGGGAGTCGCGAAGGCCTATACCACCAGGGTGGGAGAAGGTCCCTTTCCCACGGAGGAATCGGGCGAGATACAGGAAGTGCTCAGAAGGGAAGGGGAGGAGTACGGTGCCACCACCGGGAGAAGCAGAAGGTGCGGGTGGCTTGACGCCGTCGCGCTTAACTACGCGATCAGAACAAACGGGGTAACCGCCATAGCTCTCACGAAACTTGATGTGCTTTCCGGCTTTGAGAAAGTAAAGATATGCACGGGCTACGGATATGACGGGTCCATCACGAAAGAGTTTCCCGCGAGCCTTTCCGTTCTTGAGAACTGCGAGCCTTCGTACGAGGAAATGGATGGATGGGATGAGGATCTTGCCGAGATAAAAAACGTCGAACAGCTGCCCCGAAACGCCCTTGGTTTCATAAAAAGAGTTGAGGAACTGACCGGAGTCCCGGTCTGGATAGTTTCGGTGGGGCCGCAGCGGGACAAGTACTTCGAGTTAAGCGACTGCGTGCTCTCCCGGTAGTCAGTCCCCTTTCAGAACCTCGATTGTCTGCGCCGTAAGCTTGGGGTCAAACCTGTTCTCAGAGGAGATGAAGTTGCTGTCAAAAAGGCCTGCCGCTTCGACTATGTTTCCTTCTGAGAAGAAGAGTTCCTTTTCCCAGACGACCGTTATGTAGTTTCCGTCGCTGTCGGCCAGTTTGAAGATCGTTGATTCTGCCGGTTCTTCCGTTGTTTTAATTTCCCACACCTTTCCCCTGACGCGCACTTCCTGCATCGTGTACACAGAGGGGTTAAGAATAAGAACCGCTACGGATTTGTCGGCCGACACCATGGAAGTCGCCGGGTTCTCCCATCTCCTGCACGAGGGAGCAAGCAGCATGGCTGCGAGAAAAAAGACGGCGAGTATTTTCATTCGTTTTCTCCTGTTGCGGGGGTACGTCCGCTGACATTATCCTTAATTTTTTCGTACGCGTCTATTATTCTCATGACCAGCGGGTGCCTTATGACGTCGGTCTTTGAGAAGTTGACGAACTCTATCCCCTTTATTCCTGAGAGGATGTTCATGGCTTCGATAAGTCCCGAGCTCTGGTCCCTGGCCAGGTCTATCTGGGTTATGTCTCCCGTTATGACCGTTTTTGAGCCGAACCCGAGTCGGGTGAGGAACATCTTCATCTGTATCGCCGTTGTGTTCTGGGCTTCATCGAGAATTATGAACGCGTCATTCAGTGTTCTTCCTCTCATGTAGGCTATCGGAACGATTTCAATCATGTTCTTTTCAATCAGCCTGTTTGCCTTCTCAAATTCCATCATGTCGTAAAGAGCGTCAAAAAGAGGTCTCAGGTAGGGATTCACCTTCTCCTGAAGATCGCCGGGGAGGAACCCGAGTTTCTCTCCAGCCTCCACGGCGGGCCGCGCGAGCACTATTCTGTTCACCTTCTTATTCGTAAACGCCGAGACGGCCATCGCCATTGCCAGATAGGTTTTTCCCGTTCCCGCGGGTCCTATGCCGAACACCATGTCGTTTCTTCTTATCGCGTCGATGTAGAGTTTCTGGTTTATGGTCTTGGGGCTTATTATTTTTTTCCGTACGGATATGCAGATCGTGTCGAGAAATATCTCTTCAAGGGAGGCGTCTTTCTGGCTGAGAAGCCTCTTCGCTATTTTTATGTCGGAAGGCTGGAGAACATAGCCCTTCTCTATAAGCGAGTACATCTGCCCCATGAGCATGCCCGCTTCCGCGGTCCTTTCCTCATTCCCCTTGAGAGTGATTTTGTTGCCCCGGGTGTGGATGCTTATGTCGAATTCGTTTTCTATTTCCTTGAGATTCGAGTTAAGTTCCCCGTAGAGGACCTTTACCGCTTCTATGTTCTCAAGTTCAAGTTCCCTGATTCCGTCCATAGGCACCTAGGCTGCCGCGCGGGAGAAATTACGCTCCGTGTCTGGAAATTTTATGGTTTTTGCTCCCACCCGAAAACGATATTGTGCAATTTCGCTTTCCACTTCCGTCTATTTTCCCCTTTTTTAAGGTTTTTCTCAACAGCTTTCAGAGGGAATAACATACATAGCTAGCCAAAAATTCAGGGGATTTTTGAAAAGGGGACTTTGGGAGATTGTATACAATGTCAGTTAGGAATTAAGTGTACTTCATTTTTGACGGATAAACTTTATGGTCTGGATCCCACCAAAGCACATGAAAAACTGATTTTTCCCGCCAGCCAAATATCCGCTTTTTGCCCCCTATTCGCAAAGAGAACAGCTGTTCCAAGTCATCTAGTTTAATTCTTTTCAAGCGTTTCTGAGCTTCTGTACTACACTTATCCACATCAACAAAATGACTATCCTCTCCCTCAATTTCTCCCCACTTCATGCTTTCAAACTGTCTGAGTTTAGGAATGATTTCTCGGAACAAAGTTTTTATCTCAACCTTCTTCCATCCGTACTCGCCATCAAAGTCAGCGTTCCTTACATCCCAGCGGAAGTGTTCATTGCTAACACTTGTGGAAATCGATTTAGGGGTCTTTGAAAGAGTTGCTGGGTTTTGGTCTTGCTTAGGTTTTCTAGTTAGTTTCTTCTTTTTACTACTCGGCACTATTAATTAAGCCGCCATAGTAATCAACCATGTCGTTATACTCAATTACAACACTACCTCTCTCCCCAGGTTGTAAACCAGCACGAGCCTCAATCCATGGTCTTTCAAGATGTGTAAGGTCGCTTAAGTAGCGTCCTGTTTTATCTCCGTAGTAGTCCAAAACAGCATTAATCGTTTCTCGCTGACTGGGAGACAACTTCCTTGTGTTTCCCTTAATATCATCAGGGTCAAGCCTGAATTTACGCTTATGTTTATGGTAAAGGTCAGGACAGACCGGCCCATCGGCCCAAGCTTGTATTTCTTCCAAGAAAAGAGGGGCCTCCTCCCAGACTAACGACCACGCTTGACAGTAATAAACTAATTTTTGAAGCTTCCAAGAAGTGATGTTATCTTCACCCTTAGAAGCAAGCCTCTTCAGGATATATTTTGCGACATCCTGAACGGTACTTTTAATCCGTGCCACCGGACTCTCCCATTTGACTTTCGGTCATGATAATAACGGTATATTGAAGAAATATCAATTTTTTGTTCTAATTCTCTGATATTTTTACTATTTTCAGGTGAATTATTATCCATAATGAATGAAGAAAAAACGAAAAAATAACTTTTAAGAACATAAAAGCAAGGGCAAACAAGCCTCGTGGCGAACGGGGGTATGCAAACGGAATGACAAATCGACGGCGGGCGCAGACGAACCCGAGCCTTGTGAAACGTCTATTTTTTCTTGGAGTCCGCTGAGGGCACAACCCTGAATTGGAATAATATTTAGAATTAAACTGCTCCCATTATGTTCATTGCTCGGTCTGTACATTCCTGAACAAATGCATCGGCTTCTGACTCGCTCAGGGCTTCAAAAACGATTCCGCCGCCTTGACGGTTGAGTACTTTCATGAACTCGCGAAAGTTCTGTTCGGCATCGGTAATCCATTCCTGTGTATCCATTGCCCGCAGAACAGCACCTGCGATGTTTCTGCGGCTGCTCATCCAGATTCGCTCGACAAAGTTACTTCTGATGTCAGCGGTTTTCAGGATAAGCTCTAAAGCCTTATCTATATTGTCTGGCATGCAGGTTCGTGCAATATGATAGTTCCACCATAGTCGCGACAGTGCATGGTCATCACGGATGATTGTTTGAGTGGGCGCAAAGAAATGTCTTTCTATGGAGGAAACAAGATACTCACCTTCTTTTCCTGTAAGCCAGCGTATTCTACTGTATTCAAATGCTTCCAGATGAGAAAGACGAACCCAGATGCGCTCTTCATTCGCCAGTGATGGCGTCAGGTTTTCCAGTGCCTTGCCGACAATTTTTGAATTTGCAAGATCAATCTCGACAATTGCGCGTTGCCGTTTCGTATCAAGCGTAGCAAGGAGATTCTTGTCGAAGTTGATTTTCAGAGAGATATCCCATGACGGCAGAAAAGCATATTCCTCAAAACCATTGCCTGTATACCGCTCAATATTTTCCGAGATAGAGTTTCTAAGTTCTGACAACGCCCTGTCCGAGAGATACTTAAGAGGTTCATTCATCTCATGGACTCCATGACTTGTATGGTTGCCTTTAGAGGGCCTCTCAGAAGTTCCTGTGCAACCTCAAGAGGCAAGAAGGTCTTATCTGACGGATTGATGCCAATATCGTCGCATTTTGCCTTGAAAACTCTGTACCAGCGTTTGCTCTCCAAGCTTGGGCCGTCTGTCTGAAGTCTTGAGACAATGTCCATGACGGCTGGCATGTAGACAGCGTTAATAAGAATTGTGCGTCCCTGAAGGATATTTCGCATGTTGGCGATAGAATTGTAGGTTTCCGGTTCTGCTAGAATTGTAATTTTGTCCCCTTCAGGATCAACTTCGATCATTCCCGGTTTGATGTCTTTGCTCTGAGCTAGGTCGAATATGGTTTCAAATGGTTTGAATTTCTGTTGATCAATAGAAAACTGGAACTCTCGCCCCATAGCTATAACTACACCTTTTGTTATGACAATTTCCTTGCCGAATTCAGCGTCAATTAAAGGGCTCGAATAATTTTCGACATCTTCAAGGGTCCATATTACGGGACGCAGAGAAACCGCTCCATAAAGTTGACTCAATTCAAAGAATTTTTCTGACTCTCCGAGTGGAACGAGCTGAAGGTGGTTGAAATATGTGGGTCTGCATACAACAAAATATCCTGCGGAAGCCTTCTGATCTTCGATAAGAACTCTCAATTCATCACAGTCAGTGGACAAGTCTGAAGCAATTTTCAACTGGTCGTCATCAGTAACCTGATGAGAGAAAGCCGCAGAAAACTCCCCAGTCGTATAATCGGAGGAAAATTTGCTTAGAACAGGGTGCGGATAACGCATTCTCTCATTCAGCTTCATGCCGACTCTCCTGCCTGTTGTTCTTCTTCAACTTGGTAAGCTAAGATTTCGACAGGGCCGGTATAAGGGGCATCAAAGACCACATCAATGCTGTTACGCTGATTCGCTGTGCAAGACACTTCAATAGCACTGTTCTCGATTCGGCCTTCCGATGTGCTTACTGGGTTTAGACGTTCAGAGTTTGTCAAGCCGGTTGCATCGGCATAGAGCACGATCTCTGCAGAAATGGGCGAAGTGAATCTGAACTGCCTTCTGCTCGCATTTGACTTGTCCGGTATCAGGGCACGTTCTGATATCAATTCAACTGGTTTCATGATCTTCCTTGGATGTGGTACTGGTCCGGGCTCCGGTCGTGGCTCCGGATCTGGAGAGGGTTCATCAACTGGTTCAGGTCCGGGTTCGGGTCCGGGGATAGGAGGGTCATCTGGTGAAGTTTGTTTGCGGGAATCAGGAGTTGGTGGCTTGGGTTTTACAGGCCTGACAGGCGTGGGCTTTTTTGATTGGGGATCTGTTTCCATTCCGGCATCATCTTCGCTTCTTGTTTCATCCGAGGCGAAGAAATCATTCAGTTCATCGAGCTCCAGTGTATTCGACGGCTGTGACTTGGCCAACGCTTGGATTCTGCTGCGTATTTTTTTTGCAAGTTTCTCAAAAGCTTTACGCCCCTTGGCTCTGAGTTCAGGGTCGGTTATTCCCTCTGCAGACAGACTGTTATGACTGGGATTCTCAAGTCGTTTGAACCACTCACCTTCTCTTTTACCGACGGGCTCAATAATTACAGCAAAATCACGGTGGAGCGGAAAGCGTTTGAAGGGTTCGTTAAAATGGGAGAGATTGTCGGTGATATACATGCCGTTACGGATGATACCGATTGTATATCCAAGGCCGTCACGCATCAGCATATGCATGCGGACCGTTCCCAAGTCTTCGATCTCCAGATTTTCTATGAAAGTCTGCTCATCAATCAGACAGGCATGGAGGGTTCTCGCTGTTTCAAACGCGACACGTGCATTAAGCTCATCTACAGCTTTGTTGACCCGGCTGTTGCTGAAAAGTGCCTGAAGTGTTCCACGATTAATTTTGATCGACCCCTCATCAATTTCAAATTCCATTTCTTGGCGCTCTATAGAGCAGAAAAAATTGATCAGTATTGCTGCTGCCATTTCGTAGCGCCAGTCTGTCCGGTTGTCACGCATGCAGATGGAGAAAATTGAGGTTCCCTGTTTATCACGCAGAAGCCATTCCGGAATTTCACTGGGGCTGTCTAACGGCATATATCTTTCTGACTTGCCCCAGTATCCTTTCCCCCTTTTCTCCTCCCCATCGTTTCCTCTATGAGAAATAAATAATGTTTTTCCCATACAGAGAACCTGACCGTTTCCGTTCTCATCTGTGTAGAGAGTTGAAATGAAGACAGTCTGGATATCTGAAAGGGCAAAGGTTGCGTTCTTGCCTATGCCGAAAGAACCACCAGAGTCTCTGTCCTCCTTTTCACTGACGCCGTCAGTTTTAGCAAGCGTATGGAAGGGGGTACCCTCTTTACATGGTCCACGAACGCCTTTTGTATTGAAATCTGAAATTCTGAGAATCCTGATATTTTCGGCATTAAGAATTTTGCAAGCATTCCCGAAGAAGCCCGTTTCCTTCTCTTTATTTGCCGCGGATGATTTATCCAGACAAAGTTCGGCGGCTTCTCTGTACTGCTCGATAGACGGAAATTTCTCTGACTCTAGCGTCACGATGTCGAAAGTAAGTTTTACTGGGTTATTAGTATCGTCGCGGGCGTCGCGGCTGTTCTGGCCTGTTTCACGGGCAACAGCGGCGAATGGATTTTCGCGAAAAGTTTCTATGCCCCCATCACTGAGGCCCTCGGCTTCCCCTCCTACATTGGGCAAAAATTCAAGTCGTATTTCACTCATCAATTGTACCTCTTATAAACAAATGTTCTTTACTGTCTGCGTTTCAAATATCAGCGACTGCTCAGTCGAAATGAATCGACTCCACCCTCACCATTTTCAGAGAACCTGCTTTTTGCAGCGTCAAGTTCCTTTTGGAGTGCCTTGAAAATCTCGCGCGCATCTTGCTCTGAATATTCATAAGAACCTCGGTTGGAGAGATTGCCGATAAGCCGGATATCTTTAACTGCACGGTTCACTCTGGCTTCTGCCAGCTCAACAAATTTTTTACGTTTATCGCGCATTACCAGTCTCCTGTTTAAGGGTAAGTATACACCAACGATGTAATATTGTCAATATATTTCATATATAAATGCCAAATGTATCATTTTAAGGGTAGATTTGATACGTCTATGCAGATATATATGCAGTATATATGTCGAAAATTAGTGAATATATGAAAGTAAGAGGGCTAATATATGTGAGCAGAAGGCCTTTAAATCTCAAATTTTTTCAAAGAACCGTTCAATAATGGAGCGAATATTCTCCGGGTTCTTTGTCTCACATTCCCAGATCACAAGCCGTCGCCAACCAAGTATTTCCAGTTTTGCTGCATTCTGTTTATCCCGCTCAATATTGGCTGCGAATTTATTCTGCCAGAATTTTGTGCGTGATTTCGGGTTGTAGGAGTACCGGCAGTTTTCATGTCTGTGCCAGAAACAGCCATGAACAAAGATAACGGTTTTGTATTTCGGCAAAACAATGTCCGGCTTTCCGGGCAGGTCCTTTCTGTGCAGTCTGAACCTGTATCCGAGGAAATGAAGAATACGGCGAACCGCAATTTCCGGTTTTGTGTTTCCCGAACGGATTCGGGACATGTTCCAGCTTCTCTTTTCTTTGCTCAAAATATCAGTCATCAGTCTTCGGGCAGTGTGTCCATGACTTCTTTTATTACTTCTGCAATCTGCCTTGCGAGATAGGGAGGAACAGCGTTACCAATTTGATGGTATTGCGATGTTCTGGGTCCCTCAAAATGATAATTATCCGGAAAGGTCTGCAACCTTGCCGCTTCACGAACAGTTAGGCTGCGACATTGAACCGGATCATAATGGATGAAATAATGACCATCCTTTGAAATGTGTGAAGTTATAGTTGTAGCTACCCGCTCACAAAGCTGAACTCTGAAACGATCAGAAAAAGCTACAGGATTTCTTTCTCGAGACGCACTTCGATGCTTCGGTAAAAGAGCATCTGGGAAATCTGTAAGCTTTGGTGAATATCTGAAAACAGAAGCATAAGTTGATACAAAAAGATACCTATGAAGATCACTGGGCATGTGAGAGCGCGCTTCATGTGAGAGAAGAGATTTCAGTCGTTCATCGTAAAACCACCCATTCAGAACAGGTGTCGATTTATACGTTTTTGCACTTGTTCGTTGCGGAGCATGAGAAATTTTTGAAATTACAGCCTCAAGTTTTGAGACTAGCCGTTCATAATCAGAAGATCTTAACTGTCTCAGCCATGTGCTTTCTGCAGCTTCTGAGACAATAGAACGCCACCTTTCTGGAGAGTCGCTGCCTTTAGATACACCACTTCTGATCCTAGGCAGGTTGCCGATAACCTTTTTTACATTCGGAGGGTCAGAAGGAGAAAGGGGGGATGGGCTGATATCAATATCTTCCCTGATGCCAACAACGAACATCCGGTGCCGTGCTTGGGGTATGCCATAAGCCTCAGCCCTGACAACGAATTCCCAAGGATCAACTTCGTGCTTGAAAAGCCGGGCAGAGCTAAGCGGGTAAAGGTTGTATCGTAGTCCATTCTGTCTTGACGTAACTGCTTTTATAGGACTGGAAAGATCATCGACAATTTTCTGAACGACAAATTCCCCATCGGTCTTGGAAGAAAGAAGCCCCTTTACGTTCTCCATGACGAAAACCGGAGGCCTGTGATCAACAATTATCTTCAGGTATTCGCGGTAGAGAAAATGTCTCTCATCTTTTTCAAATCCATCTATTCTCATCATGCGGGAACGTCCGACAAGAGAATAAGCCTGACACGGTGGCCCACCAACAAGAACCCAGTTTTTTGATCTAGCCAGACGCTTTTTTATCGCCTTTTTTACAAGTTCGTGGTTTTCGCTTCCAAGAGTTATATTCAATGAGCTTTCACAGGCGATATTCCATTGCTTTGGATAAAGTTCGATTAAATCTGACTTTGAAATTTCTCCAGACACATATCTGTAATAGGCCTCGGGGACCTGGTCTTCCCGGAAGCAGCGGAAGAAATGTCGGAGCGTCAATGTGTCATGAGCAGTTTTGTCCGTTTCTATTGATGCAACTGACTCAAATGCAGCTTTGCCGTTTTTATTTTTGAGAGATGCAAATCCTTCGCCCAATCCTCCGGGCCCAGCAAACAGATCAATTACGGGATAGGTTTTACTCTTTTTCGTCATTGTGCGGAATTCTTGTTTTTTTCGATCCACGCATCGATGTCCGCCTTTCTGAATCTCCATGCGCCACCAACTTTGAACCCTGGCAAAATACCTTCGGCAGCATGCCGGTAAGCGGTTTTCTCCTTCAGTTTCAGGTATTCAGCTATTTCTTTGAGAGTCATAATTTCATCGGACATAGCGGACTCACGTCTTGGTTGTTGCTGATTATTTTGTGAGAAAAAACGGGAAAATTCAAGAAAATTCGGGAATTCCCTCTTCTGTGGAACTTTGTTGCTGTCCAGCGGTGAAACGCTGGTGACATCCAATCGGCCTATGGTTGGTCGGGATTGCACAAGTGCTTAAAGACTATTTGCAAAGCATCTTGACAGCGAAAATAGTATAAAAATGTTTTAGGATTCCAAGAAAGTTTTCAATATTTAATACAATTTTAAAGGTTAAAAGGTGGCTTGAGAGGTATTATTCATGCATTGGAATCAAGAGTGCCCTGAATGACTTTGCATGTAGAAACACGAACGGGGTGGTTCTGTCTCGTAAGATCAGAAGCTAACTTATTCTATGTGTTGTCTCCATTTCCGAGCTGTGTTTCAAAGGCTTGACGCGCTAACCCGACTACGTAAGGTAATTTATCGATTTCTCTAAACCTGACAACAACTTCACGGCTTGCTTGGTTATGTCCTTGGCTGGGAAGAACATTCTCGCAAATACCGCGTGGGTCATTTATGTCTGAAAAGCTGATAATAAGGTTTAGTCGAAGCTGATTTACTTGCGGATTGAGATATACGAAATTGGTTTCCGCTTTGTATGCGATATAGTTTTTTCTGCGTTCCTCTGAGACGCATGGATCAAACCCTAAAACCTCTTTGCGAAACGCTTCAAAGAGTTCACGAATTCGGGGGTCCGACAGATTCGAATAGTTATCTATTGAGTACTCAATTGCTCTGTTTTCTTTTGGCTTATAATTCTCAAGAATTTCGGCAGATAATACGGGTGCCTGCCAGATTTTCACCATTTGCTCCGCTAAAATTTCAGCACGGGATTTGATTGAATTTTCGTCCCACGTTTTCCATTCACTAAGTCCTGAGTTGACCTTAAGAGGGCTGTGCTTGAAACCACCTTCCATATTGCATTTCTCTTTGAACGAGTGATCACTATACTCGGAGTTGTACCCAGTAAGCGTCAAGTTTCCCAATGTATGCAAATAGGTCTGATGAACACGTTCCCATTCGTTGCCGAGAGCTTCCTTCCAACCATTGGGCAGGGCTTTGTTCTGGGGCATAATATGCTCGATTGTGTACTCGTCGACTGGAACGCGTTCTTTTTTATCGTGGTTTTCCAATCGACGTAGCCAGTAGCTACGATTTCTGAAGTTATACAGATTGCGAGTCTGCAAATCACGTTTGAATTCTTGGTCATCTGGAAAACGGCGATAGGATTGCAACAATAAGAAATGTGCTTTAATACTTTCGATGTATCGGTTTTTTTGCAAGGACTTGGTAAACGTGGCAAAAGTTTTGTTAAGCGAGTTGGTCGGGATCGTGCATATAGAACGCCGGAAAAGATAAGACTCAATCAACCTGATAGCCCTAAGAAAGTTTTCTTTGGTCAGCAGTCCGTCAATATAGTCTTTGTATAATTCCAGCAGGAATGGGTAGACTACGCCCATCTTCAACTCTCGAAGGTCATGAAAAGCGAGTTTGAGGTCAGAGTCTGTTTCTTGGTCAAGAGCCATTGCACAGTAAAACTTAGCAAAGCTGTAAATATCGTTGACCAGAGTCTCAATATTCTCCTCGGCAATCTTTTGTGATCTGGCGTATTCCTTAAAAACTTCATACACATCATTGCGACGTGGAATTTCCCCTGTTTTCACAGTCAAGTAATATCGCATAAATTCGTTGAAGTCCGTTTCATACGCTTCTTGTCCGAACATTATCTCCATAGGTTGCCAAAATTCTTTATAGATGCGGGTTTGAGCTTCTGGTTTCAGTTCCATGAGAATAAAATTTCTGACCAGATCTGCTTGGCTAAGTTCGCGACCTGTCGAATTCAGACTTTCGAAGATAAGCTGTGGATTATCTTGATCACGATCGAGGGCGACTTCGACGATAATTAATTTTGCCACCCCTTTATAAATTGGGGTTAAATCTCCTTGTTGTTCAGCAATAAGGTCTTTGAATAGATCGAAGTTCTTTTTGAGCCGAAGCGAGTATGACATAGGGAGTTGTCGTTTATCAACAATTGAAATAAGGGTCTCTTTGTCAGTTTGGGAGAGGAGAAGTTTATAGCGACGTTCACCTGATTCGCTAGGGTTTAAGAGATAGTAATTGCGTAGTTTGCTGGCAGAAAAGCCCTCGATAGGTTCGCTTTCGTCGCCGAGTGCTTCTGCCAAAGCGGCCAAGAGTATCATAACTGTTGCTAGGCGTTGTTGGCCGTCAATAACGAGTAGCGGTTCTTGATGGGTGATTAATGAAAGACCTTCTTGGATGTAGACAATGGAACCAAAAAAGTGCAACGGTATCGCATCGTTATTTCCAGCTCGGACAATGTCATGCCATAGCTGACGACATTCTTTTTCTCTCCACGAGTAAGTACGCTGGTAGATGGGAATGATGAATTGAGGTGATTTCTTGAGAACCCCAAAAAGTTGAGCTTCTGAAGCTTTCAAGGATTTTCTCCTTACAAAAATCCGTACATGTTAAGAAGTATGTTTCAGCTTATCAATTTGTGAACCAAAGAAGCAACTCGATCGAAAACTGTGAATTAGACCCTGAAGCGCAACTTTGAGAATAGATTAAGCACAGGCAACTACAAGTAGTTTGCCAAGAATGAAGAATACCAGATGTGCGCCTTATTAAAAATAAAGGAAATTATCCCTTTTCAGATCATGTCCCATTGTCTGGGGAATCTGTCCATTCTCTAGGGTATGCCGAGCGGGTCCGGATAAATCAATCTGTACCCGAGTGTTCTCTTCAACTTTTCGTTTGAGACTATCTTGTACTCCGGCGGATTTTCCGTTTCGAAAAGCGGCGGCGGGATTCCGTATTTTTGAGCTTCGCGCGAGTAATATTCCCTTCTTGTGGGATGTTCGTCGCAGGTGGCGTTGAGGATGGTATTTCTTACGTCAAGATCTATTATGCTTCGAATGATTCCTATGCAGTCATCGCGGTGTATGAGGTTAAGGGGGCAGTTGGGGTTAAGCACCAGTTTTTTTCTTCTGATCGATTTTATGGGCGCCCTGTCGTAGCCTATGAGCCCCGAAAAACGTATGACGGTCGTATCGATTTCAGGGTGGTCCGTGAGAAGCCTCTCCACGCGCAGAAGAGCCTTTCCCGACGGTTTGTCAGGATAGAGGGAGTCCTCTTCGCGCACGACCCCGTTTGTATTCGGGTAAACGGAGGTCGAACTGGCAAAAATGACCATTTTCCCCTGGGGGTTCGGTATCGCCCCGATGAGGTTTTCGATCTGTTTTTCGTGGTAAGTCTCGATGTCGTCTCTTCGCTCGGGGGGAAAGTTTATGAAAAGAACGTCCGAGGAGAAAAATTCGTCTGTCTCCTCTCCGTTTACCTCGGGGGCTATGTCTATAAGGTAGGATTCTATTCCCTTTTGCGAAAGGGCGGTGAGCCCCTCGGGTTTCCTGACCGACCCTCTTACCGAAAAACCCGCTTCCTTGAGGGAGTATGCGAGCGGCTCTCCGAGCCAGCCGCAGCCAAGGATGCTCACGGTCTTCACTAGTCCTGCTCCGCTTCCCGCCGCGTTATTTCACGCATGACTTCAGTCCTCTGCTCGTCTGAGTATTCTTCCCAGTTCGCTATCTCGTCGCTTGTGCGGAGACATCCGACGCAGAGCCCCGTATCCTCGTCCATTATGCATATGCCGTTGCATGGAGAACTCGTCTTTGCCAAAGTTCTATCCTCCGCAGAAAAGCCTGAGCATCTCAAGATACTTTTCGCTTGTTTTCCTCACTATGTCGGGCGGAAGCTCGGGAGCCGGGGGATTCCGGTCCCAGCCTGTCTGCTTGAGGTAGTCCCTTACGAACTGCTTGTCAAAACTCGTCTGTGGTCCGCCGGGGGCGTAGTCCGCCAGGGGCCAGAACCTTGAAGAATCCGGCGTCAGGGCTTCGTCTATCAGGATGAGTTCTTCAGTGTCGCGGTCTATGCCGAACTCGAATTTCGTATCGGCTATTATCACTCCCTTCTCCTCGGCTATTCCGGCGGCGGCAGCGTAGATCTCGATGCTTGCGTCCCGCACCTTGCCCGCGAGTTCCCCGCCTATCATATCCTGCACCTCCCCGAACGTTATGTTCTCGTCATGGGTTCCCTGCTCGGCCTTGGTTGACGGGGTGAAGACGGGTTCCGGAAGTTTCTGGGATTCAACGAGGCCCTCACCGAGGGGTATCGCGCAGACGGAGCCGGTTTTTTTGTACTCCTCCCACCCCGAGCCGCTTATATAACCTCTCACGACGCATTCCACGGGAAGCGGATCGGTCTTTTTCACGAGCATGGAGCGGCCTGCAAGCGTCTCGGCGTGGTTCCCGAAAGGCTCGGGAAAATCCCCGGGGTCCGTCGAGATCATGTGGTTCGGGATGATGTGCTCTGTTTTTCTGAACCAGAACTCGGAGATGCGGTTTAGAACCTCGCCCTTTGCGGGTATTCCGTTTGGGAGTATCACGTCAAAGGCCGAGATGCGGTCGGTGGCTATCATCAGGATACGCTCGCCGAGATCGTAGATGTCTCTTACCTTGCCTCTGGTGGATTCTGCGAATCCGATGAAATCCGTGTTGAGTATAGTTTTGCGAATGGTTCCGCCACTTGATTCCCGTTTTTGCGGGATGCTTTGACTGAATGGTGAAACTACCCGAAACCACCGTCATTCTCAAGCGTCCCCGCAGTTATTGACAATATGCGATAATTAAAGACAATATCAGGTTTTTGAGCACGTAGCTCAGTGGCAGAGCACTTGCTTGACGTGCAAGGGGTCGCAGGTTCAAATCCTGCCGTGCTCACCATGTATGTCAAAGGACGAATCGGTTGGATATACAGGTAAATATCGACGCGAAGCAGGGGACGTTTTCTTCGGGAATCACCGTTGGGGAAGTGCTGGCGGAGCTTGACGGAGACAAGCGCACCGTAGGCGCCGCCATAGACGGCCAGATCGTTGATTTCTGGCACCGTCTTGAGGGCGACTGCGATCTTTTGCCCGTAAAAAGCAATACCGAAACGTCTTTGGGGCTCCTTAGGCACACCGCGGCCCATGTCCTGGCCGAAGCCGTCCAGTCTCTTTTCCCCGAGGCCCGGGTCACCATAGGTCCCGTGATAGAGAACGGGTTTTACTACGACTTTGATTTCGAAAGGGGCTTCACTCCTGAGGACCTTGAGAACATCGAAGGGAAGATGCTTGAGGTAATAAAGAAGAACCGGCCTCTTACGAGGAAAACGGTCACGAGGGAGGAGGCCATCGCCACTTTCTCCGGGATAAAGGAGAACTACAAGGTTGAGATAATAAACGACCTTCCCGAAGGGGAGGAGATAACCATATACGATCAGACTGACTGGTATGATCTCTGCAGGGGACCCCATCTTCCCTCAACCGGTCTCATAAAGGCCTTTAAGCTCACGAGTTCCGCCGGGGCTTACTGGAGGGGCAACGAGAACAACCCGATGCTCCAGAGAATTTACGGAACGGCCTTCTGGGACAAAAAGGACTTGCGCAAGTATCTGCGCGACCTTGAGGAGGCCAAGAAAAGGGACCACCGCAAGCTTGGAAGGGAGCTTGATCTTTTCAGCGTGAACGACGAGATAGGTCCCGGCCTTATCCTCTGGCATCCGAGGGGGGCTAAGGTAAGGAGTGTGATAGAGGATTTCTGGAAGCAGGAGCATGTCTCCAAAGGTTACGAGCTGCTCTACACCCCGCATATGGCCAAGCTCGATCTCTGGCGCACGAGCGGTCACGTGGATTTCTACTCGCAGAACATGTTCTCGTGCATGGAGGTTGAAAACTCCGATTACCAGGTAAAGCCAATGAACTGCCCCTTCCACATACTGATCTACAAGTCAAAAACGAGAAGCTACAGGGACCTGCCGATCAGGTGGGCGGAGATAGGAACCGTGTACAGGTACGAGCGCTCGGGGGTTCTTCACGGTCTTCTGAGAGTGAGAGGGTTCTCCCAGGACGACGCTCACATATTCTGCCGACCCGACCAGATACGAGAGGAGGTCTCCGGGGTGCTTCACCTCACTCTGGATTTTCTGAGAACTTTTGGGTTTGATAATTACGAGATTTTCCTTTCGACGCGCCCGGAGAAGTTCGTCGGAAGCGAGGAGAACTGGGAGAGGTCGATAGAGGCCATCGAGCAGGCTCTCTCGGATGTCGGTCTTCCCTACGGAGTGGACACAGGCGGGGGAGCTTTTTACGGCCCCAAGATAGATCTCAAGATAAAGGACGTGATAGGCAGGGCTTGGCAGTGCTCAACTATTCAAGTAGATTTCAACCTGCCCGAGCGGTTTGGAATGGAGTTTGTGGGTGAGGATAACGCCAGACATACCCCGATAATGATACACAGGGCCATATTCGGTTCGCTCGAGCGGTTCTTCGGAATCCTGATAGAACATTACGGGGGAGCGTTTCCGCTCTGGCTCAGCCCCGAGCAGGTGAGGGTGGCGTCCGTGGGACAGAGCCAGGCCGAGTACTGCGAGGAAGTCTGCGCCGAGCTTCGGCGCCGGGGAATCAGGGTCGGCAGCGATTTGCGAAACGAGAAGCTAGGATATAAGGTTAGGGAAGCGCAGGTAATGAAAATTCCCTATCTGCTGGTTGTAGGAGACAAGGAGGTCGAAACGGGAACGGTTGCTCCAAGGAAATACGGGGGGGACGCCATGGAGGCGTTGCCGGTGGATGATTTCATCGAAATCGTCGTCGGGGAGAACGATCCCTACAGGTGGATGGAGGTAACGGTATAGCTAGGAGGAGAAGTCATAATTCCAGGGCCCGCGTTCCCGAGACTCGCATTAACAGGAGGATTAACGCAAAGGAGGTCAGGCTCATAGATGTCGAAGGTGAGCAACTGGGAATCGTAAGTATTGAAGACGCCTTGCGGATCTCGGAAGAAAAGGGAGTCGATGTGGTTGAAGTTGCGTCAAACGCCACTCCCCCCGTATGCAGGCTCATGGATTACGGGAAATTCAAGTACGAGCTTAAAAAGCAGCGGAGCGCGAAAAGACAGAAAGATCAGACGATAAAAGAGATAAAGTTCCGACCCAACATAGGGGAACACGACCTTGAAGTCAAGGTAAACCGCATGAGGAGTTTTCTTGAAGCGGGTCATAAAACCAGGATGAGGATATTTTTCAGGGGCAGGGAAATAGTTCATCCGGAACTTGGCCGCGAGCTTGCCAATGATGTTCGCGAAAAACTGTCCGATGTGGCCTCGGTGGACATGGAGCCCAAAATAGAGGGCAAGAACCTGATAATGATTCTTGTACCGGCAAAAAAACAGTGAGGGATTTACCAGATGCCTAAAATGAAAACGAACCGCAGCGCGGCCAAGAGATTTTCCGTTACGGGAAGCGGGAAAATAAGAAGGAACAAGGGCGGCAAAAGCCATATAAACGTAAAGAAGAGCTCAAAGAGGATGCGGAGGCTGCTGGAGCCGGATTTTATGGAGGGTTCCGCAGCCAAGAAGATCAAGACCTACGTTCCTTACCTGTGAGCTGATACAGACGGAGAATACCGATGCGCATAAAAAGAGGAGTCACTTCCAGAAGACGGAAAAAAAGAGTTCTTAAGCTTGCCAAGGGGTACTGGGGCAGAAGAAAGAACAATTTCAGAAGAGCGAAGGAAACCATACTCAGGGCGCTTGCCTATTCCTACAGGGACCGGCGCCGCAGAAAAAGGGATTTCAGGGCGCTTTGGATCATGAGGATAAATGCCGGCGTAAGACCCTTCGGCCTTTCCTACAGCAAGTTCATCAACGCGCTCAAGCAGTCCGGAGTCGAACTTGACCGAAAAAGCCTCTCGGAGCTTGCCATAAGAAATCCCGAGAGCTTCAAGGCCGTGGTGGAGTTTGCTACTTCAAAAAAAGGTTAGTAGTCTGCCAACTTCTAAATCATATATCAGGGTTTTTAATTCCTTCTGGAGTGCCACTATCCTAGAGTAGTTCTGAAGAGTGCACCTTTTATTGTCTCTGGGCTATATTCTCGGGTTCGTAGAATCTTCCCGCAAAGTCAATTGATGCGAGAAATTTACGAAAACGAAAGTCAAAATAGTTGTCGATTTTCATAAGGATTGCGATATCTTTTATTTCCGCTTTCAGGTGGTCCGATATGCTTAATTGATCAAGGGACCTATCCTCTGGAAGATTAAATAATGCTACTAGGCAAAGAGCAATCAGTTTGCTCTCCGTAGGTTTTATTGCTTCGAGTGAAGATGTGTTAACGAGACTTTGCATCACCGACCTCGGTTTCCTACCTACTCCTAACTCCTGAAAATAAAATTCAATGTGTTCTTCCCAAGGAATTGATTCAATGTTTCTGCTTTCAACCGAACGATGAAATAAACTCGGGTTTGCGATTCGAAGGGCAAGAAAATAGCAAAGAAGAGGGTATTGAAGTTGAATCGGTACTTTGTGAATAGATGGAATTTTTAGCGGAGAAGTGAAACTCACGGGTTGGTAATGGTCTTCGTCTAGTGTCTGGACTAATTTGTCAAGCGTTATTTCCAGCATTTTTACAAGTTTTTCCTGAACACGCAGGGTGAACTGAAAAGTTCTGCAAAGGGGTTCTATGTAGCTGGCAATCCATTTCCTGTGAGTAGATTCCTCAATATCTATGTGTGACGATTTCCTCACTTTTTTCTGAAAACGATCAAATCTGATTTTGGCTAAAGATGATTCTATAAGGGTTCTATCGTTCCTGAGATGAAATACCAGATCGAAAAACTTCTCAAGATATTTTTCACCATCTTCACATCCATAAAATGACTTCACTATACTGCTGAATTCTTTTTTGTTTATGGCAATAACAAAGAATAATGAAGAGACGTCAAAGATATGCTTAACTCTTTCAAGTACTTTGACTGCGAAATCAGGGCGACAACGGTCAAGATCATCTATGAAGACAACCAAGGGATAGCCTTTTTCATCTTTTGAGGCAAACTCTTCCAAACAATTTCGAAATTTTTCCAGTGCGTCGCGATATTTTTCATAATCTTCTATCGGACCAGATTTCTCCGTTTCTAGGTTGCCTCCAACAAAATCAAGAATATTAAAAGTTGCTTGGAGCGCTGGCTGAATAGGGCTTGGTATTAATGGAGCAACCGCCTTTATAACTTGCAACACCGCATTGCCCATAGACTTGATCTTTTCTTTCATTGAAGGATCTTCTGAAAATTCTTTGCTGATTTCGACAATTAAGGGAGCAAGAGGGTCCTCGCAGAAGTCACATTCCCACGCATTGAAGAATACGGAACGGAAACCTTCTTTAGAGAGATGGGCTCTCAGCATCTCTATAAAAATGGTTTTTCCATTTCCCCATTCTGCGTCCACTGCAAGCGTAAAGGGTGGTTCTGAGTTTTTGATGAAGTCCACTAGAGAAAAGCAGTCTTTTTCTCTGCCCAACGCATCGTATTGGTGCGGATTATAAGCGCTGACTTGAATTTGTTTAACTCTAGAAAATTTTTTCATGGACACTAATTATACTTTTCCCAGAGATTTTTATAACAGGACATAGGTGGTTTCTTGCTTGAGATGGAATCTTGGTTAACAGAGTTTTATGCAATTCGCCAACTTCAGAGTTTTTAGTAGCAAAGGTTTGTATAGAAAATTCTTTAAATTTATCGATTTACTCAAGAAAGGGGGGGTCGAGCCTGACCGCAAAAGCCTCTCTGAGCTTGCCGTAAGAAATCCCGAGAGCTTCAAGGCCGTGGTGGAGTTCGCGACCTCGAAGAAAGGCTGATTTCCGCCCCGGCCGGGGCTTTGTCTTATTTTCTGCTAAAACAAATCTATTCCGGGATCATGCGGATCGTGCTCAAGCGGGCAGCCTTCGCAGCGGGGAGCCTTGCGGCAGTGAAGTTTTCCCGTTTTCACTATGAGCGCGTGGTACTCTCCGAAAACTTCCACGTCCACAGAAAGGCTTCGCGCAAAAAGTTTCTGCATCTCCGCGTAGGTTGCTCCCTCGGGGATCAGGCGGTGGCGGCGGAGAATTCTCCGGGAGTAGTTATCGACCACGAACACGGGTTTGCCGAGCGCGTAAAGCAGTATTGAGTCGGCCGTCTCTTCGCCGATGCCGTTTACCGAGAGCAGCTCTTCCCTGAGTCTGTCGGTATCCTCAGCCAGCATGTTCTCCATCATACCTCCGTAACCGGCAAACAGGAAGTCGATGAAGTTTTTAAGCCTCTTGGCTTTTAAGTTGTGATATCCGCAGGGGCGGATCAGGGCGGCGAGGCGCTCGTGCGATGCCGCTTTTATCTTCTCCGCGGAAAGCATGGAATTTTCCCTGAGCGCCTCTATGGCTTTTTCCACGTTTTTCCAGGAGGTGTTCTGAGTGAGTATGGCTCCCGTTGCGCACTCAAGCCTCGTCCGGGCGGGCCACCAGTTCTGCGGGCCGTATCTCCCGTAAAGAGCCGAGTAGAAATCCCGTATTCTTCGGGAGTCGCCCCTATCGGTCAACCTGCCGCGCCCCCGCCGCTTTTGCGGTTAACGTGGGAGACGATCATGAAAAAGGCGGCCGAAAGAGCGTATCCCGCTGCCCACTTGGCTCCCGTTCCGAAACCAAGAGAATAGAGATTCCCTTCAGCCGAGATCTCACCCGCGTGTATGAAGCCGAAAAACGCCATCACGGCTCCCGCTCCCATCCACGCTGCCGCCTGAGTGAGCCTGCGTTCAACGAGGCAGACGGCTGTTGCGGCCCAGACCACCGACGAAAGCATGAATCCCTGGGAAAGCGCTACCAGTCCGGGCAGATGAAGGCCCGAGAAGACAAAGGCGTTGAGGTTCTCAAACGCGCGCGTGGCCACTGAGGCGTCCGAGATGGCGGCTCCCACAGCCGAGACGGTCTGGGAAACCACCACGGTTCCCCACGCCGCAAGCGCCGGTATCAGTCCCAGGGCCACTGCGGGGGCGTGGGAGCGGGGAGTGGTCTGAAACGCCTGGGCCGTCATCACGAGGCCTATCCATATAAGTATTACTCCGGCGGCCTCAACCGGCACCAGTGCCGCGACCAGGGACCCCAGGCCGACAAGCGACACCACGGCGAAGAAAATTCCGTTTATTACCGAGTAGCCTCCCTTCGCCCCCATCTCTTTCCATCCCGGATGTCCTATGTATATGGTCGTTGGGAAGCACGACCCGAAAAGTGACGCTGCTATCGATCCCGCGCCGTTAACCGCAAGACACGGTCCGGTAGGATAGGGGTCTCCCGCGGCCTCGGCGGACTCTATATTCTGAAGGGACCCGAGGATATTGTAAATACCCATAGGAAGCACGACTGGAATCAGCACCGAGCGCACGAGGGGATCTGAAAGTCCTGCTACAAGGTCGCCCAGAACCGGAACGGGGAGATAGAATCCCACGTCGCCGAGGGCTCTGCTCACGGCAGGTCCCGACACCGTCGTTTCCGCTCCGAATCCCGCCCCAAAGAGAAGCCACGCGGTGAATATTCCCAGTACGAGCGCCAGGCCGACTCCCGGAATTCCAAACGGAAGCCTCGTTTTTGAGAGCAGGGCGAACAGCAGTACTCCAAGGGATAGCAGGGCGACCAGAGGGTGGGCGAAGCATCTTGCGGCAAAGTCCATGCAGAGAAACGCCACGGCTATTCCGGCAAGGGAAGTGAGCAGCGCGGCGCGCGGAGTCGCCTTTCTGATTCTCTCGGCTACCAGTGATCCCGCGAGTTCAATAACTCCGGAGAGAAAGCACGCCGCCACCCCGACGCGCCAGGCCACGAGGGCGGCTTCCTGGGGCGAGGCTCCTTGGCTCTCGGCCACAAGTTTCGCCGGGATCATTACCAGGAAGATGAAGGCGAACAGGGAAATCGTGTTTACCCCGTAGGGAAGCGCCGTTACGTCTTTTCTTCCCGTGGCCGCCGAGAGTCGTTGAGCGAGCCAGGCGTAGTAGAGATTGCCGATAATAAGCGATATCGCTATGGCGGGGAGAACAGAGGAGATGACAAACTCCCTTGGCAGACCCACAAGTCCGGTGAGCAGTATCATGACCAGAACGTACTGGACGAGATTGTCCACCATGAGGCCGAAAAAGCCCTCTGCGTCGTAGAGCGAAAAAAGAGGTTGTGCCCCCGCGGGGGAAAAGAGGTTTTTCATGTCTTATTCCGGGGTTGCGTGGAACCGCAGAACCAAACGGCGAACCTGCGATCAACTATCGATTATAATGAAAAAGATGCCGCGGGCAAAGCCCCGCGGATGTGTCCGCAGCCGACGATCTTCCCGCTGTGCCTGGCAATGGCTACCAGCTATAAATTTACCCTTATCATTGCCTGAACAACTGAGTCCTCGACTCCCGGGATGCCGAACTTGTTGTGCCAATACCACCACTCAATACCGACATACACCCGCTCCTGCCGCTTTACCAGACGCCCCACGTCCAGCAGGAGCTGAGGCTGAGCAATAAAGTTCCGTTTTTGGTAGGCGGATGTCCCAGCCTCGCCCTCCGAGCCGGCCCAGTCGAAAAAGCCGTGAAAAATCCAGTGCGCCGGCCCCGTCTCGAAGGTCGCATTCCAGACCACCGTCAGCTGCCAGGTTGTTCCGGGAAGGTCCGGATTCTCCCTTAAATAGCCGTTTGTCTGGACGAAATTAAACCCGGGCACATCAAGATCCATCGCGCCGCCAACGAGATAATTGGCAAAGCCTTCTCCCTTTTCCAAAGTGCCGGACAGAAGCACATCTTTCACCGGCCCCGCGGAAAAAGCTTTACCGCTTATCTTGGAGAAGCTCAGACGGGGTGACCATTCCCCGTAGAATGAACTGTTACCTCTCAATGGTCGGATATCCATAAAGGCAAAGTTATCGCCATAGGCCCAGCCGTTAATCCATTCCAGAGTGAGGGTTTCCGCTTTCTCACGCTCGAGTTCAAAGCCCGTACCATAGAGCAACTGGGCATTGAACACATTCCAAGTCTGCGCTACTGCCGGCGCTGACGATAACAGGACAAGCAAAAAGAGGTATATGGTGTAGACAGTTGTTCTGGGATAATTCATCTTGCGCTCAGTTTCCGGCTTCCACCCGCCCGGCATACGGCCTGCCAAGGCAGCATTGATGGTCCGTTCTGAATTTGGTATTCCGGCTCCGTTCAATCATGATATCATTTAATACGGAGTTTTTCATATCTTGCGCTACGGCAACGCGTCTCCGGTCTGGGTGTTCCGCCGGATAATGCAAAACCCGAGAATATATTGGCAGTCTGATATAATCTGCTCTTTGCAGCCCCGAGCGTTGCCCGCAACGCTTCGGAAGGGGAATTTAGAGCGGTTCCTCGAGATTGTTTTGACAGTCCACTTTTTTGGATGTTTAATCTAGTATATGACTTACACCCCTTTATACGAAACACACAAGAGTTTCGGGGCGAGGATGATCGATTTTGCCGGGTGGAAGCTTCCTCTTCAGTTCGAAGGCATAAGACGGGAACACATGGCAGTCAGGACTGCCTGCGGCCTTTTCGACGTAAGCCACATGGGAGAAATAGAGATCACCGGGCCTCAGGCCGAAGACCTCTGCCAGAAGCTTAACACCAACGACATGGCCGGACTTCGCGACGGCCGGGCCCGCTACGGTCTTTTCTGCTACCCTGACGGAGGGGCGGTTGACGACCTCATAACCTACAGGTTCTCGGCCGAACATTTCCTTGTGTGCGTAAACGCGTCCAACACCGAGAAGGTCTACCGCTGGATCGGCGATAACTGCGAGGAGCTTGACGTTGAGATAAACGATGCGAGCTCTGTCTACGCGCAGATCGCCGTTCAGGGCCCAAGTTCTGTATCCGTAATGGAAAAGGCGCTTGGCGAGGAGAGCGTGCGGGATTTCCCGAGGTTCTCTTTCAGGATTCTCGAGGGTGATGTCGCGGGAATTATAGCGGCCAGGACGGGTTACACGGGTGAAGACGGCTTTGAGCTGTTCGTGCCCGCGGGGGACGCGGTCGGGATATGGGAGAAGCTTTTTGAAAGCGGAAGCGAATTCGGGATTACTCCTTGCGGTCTGGGAGCGCGCGACACGCTTCGTATAGAGGCCGGATACCCTCTTTACGGAAACGAACTGGATAAGAAAACGACCCCGGTTGAGGCTGGCCTTAGTAGATACGTGAAGATGGACAAAGGCGATTTTATAGGCAGAGACGTGCTTTTGGAGCAGGTGGAGAGCGGAACGGCGAGAGAAACCGTCGGCTTTAAGATGCTTGACAGGGGGGTTCCCAGGCACGGCTACGGGGTAATGAAAAACGGAAAAAGAATAGGAGAGGTTACAAGCGGCACCATGTCACCGGTTCTTGATATTGGCGTGGGCATTGCTTCGGTTGCCTCGGGTGAAGTTAAGTGCGGAGATGAGATAGGAATTGAGATCCGGGGAGATGTGAGAAAGGCGGTTTCTTCTGAATTTCCGCTTCATAAGGACGGTATGTCTTAAGCAACGAACATAAAGGAGCATTTAGGTTATGAGTGTACCGAAAGACTTGAAATATACTGAAGAACATGAGTGGGTGAGATTTGAAGAGGACAGGGCCGTGATCGGAATAACGGATTACGCGCAGGAAGCTCTGGGGGAGATAGTTTTTGTGGAACTGCCGGTTGAAGGGGGTGAACTCGTTCAGGGGGACTCCTTCGGCGCGGCGGAGTCGACAAAGGCGGTTTCTGAGCTTTTCGCTCCGATCTCCGGGGAAATTGCCGAGGTGAACGATCTTCTCGTGGATTCCCCGGAACTTGTAAACGCCGACCCTTACGGTGACGGATGGATCGTAAAGATACATACCGACGAGCTTGACGAGAGCGAAGTCGAGAGTCTTCTTGATCCTTCCGGTTACGAGGAACTGATAGAAGACGAGGAAGATGCCTGACGTGTCCCGGCGGTATGAATGGGACAGGGCGTTTCACTTGAGTCCTCAAGGAGGGTTGTGATTGGAAAACGAAAACGGCATTTATGAACAAGAGGATTTCTTCTCGGCGAGGCATATAGGTCCCACGCCCGAGGAAACGCGCCAGATGCTTTCGTGCACCGGGGCGCAGAGTCTTGAGGAACTGGTGCGGGAAACCATACCGGCTGACCTGCTTTCAGAGACCGAAATGGCCGTTCCCGCCGCCATGACCGAGAGCTCCTACCTTGACCATATAAAAGGTATCGCTCGCGAGAACACCATATTCAGGTCGTACATAGGTCTGGGTTATTACGACTGCGTGGTCCCGACGGTCATCTCAAGGAACATTCTCGAGAATCCGAGCTGGTACACCCAGTACACTCCTTACCAGGCGGAAATATCGCAGGGACGCCTTGAGGCCCTCCTTAACTTCCAGACGATGGTTTCGGAACTTACGGAGATGGAACTTTCAAACGCCTCGCTGCTCGATGAGGCGACGGCGGCTGCCGAGGCCATGGCCATGTTTCACAGGCTAAGCGGCGCGAAGCGGGAGAAGGCGGACGCCGACGGGTTTTTCGTTTCCCGAAGATGTTTCCCCCAGACCATCGATCTCCTGAAGACCCGGGCCGAGCCTCTGGGAATAAGGATCGTGGAGGGAGAGGAAGAAGATGTTTCGCTTGACGGAAGTTTTTTCGGCGCGCTGGTGCAGTATCCGGACGCGTTCGGAGAAGTGAGGGATTACTCAAAATTCGTCAAAAGCGCTCACGGCCACGGCATCATGGTCGCGGTCGCTGCCGATCTGATGAGCCTCGTGCTGCTTACCCCTCCGGGGCGCTTCGGAGCCGACGCCGTCGTGGGAACTTCGCAGAGATTCGGGGTCCCGGTCGGCTACGGCGGTCCCCACGCCGGGTATTTCGCCACGAGAGACGAATTCAAAAGGCAGGTCCCGGGGAGAATAATCGGGGTGTCTCTGGACAGGGACAAGAACCCCGCCTACAGGATGGCCCTTCAGACCAGGGAACAGCACATAAGGAGAGAGAGGGCCACTTCCAATATATGCACCGCGCAGTCCCTGCTCGCCATAATGTCCTCGATGTATGCTGTTTACCACGGTCCGGCCGGGCTGCGGCGCATTTCCGGGAGGATAAACACTCTTGCGAGGATGCTCGATCTGGGCTTCAGGGAAATGGGGCTTGCCCAGCTGAACGGGGCGTTTTTCGATACCCTTCTAGTGGATCTTTCCCCCTTCGGGGAAGAATCTTTTGAGACGCTTCGCGCGGAGGCGCTCAAAAGAAAAATCAACTTCAGATATCTTCCGGACCGCAAAGCCTGCATATCGCTTGACGAAACGGTAACCGAGGAGGATGTAGCTGATATACTTTCGCTTTTTTCACATTCCCTTGGACTCGGCGATGAGGCGTCCGTCACCGCGGACCGCGCTCGCGCCGTTGCGTCCGTGCCTGAGAGCCTGCTTAGGAAGGATGATTTTCTTGCCCAGCCGGTGTTTAACCGCCACCACTCGGAAACCCTGATGCTCAGGTATATAAAAAGCCTTGAGGGCCGGGATCTTTCCCTGGCCCATTCCATGATTCCTCTCGGTTCCTGCACCATGAAGCTGAACGGTACGACCGAGATGGTACCGATAAGCTGGGAGGAATTCTCGAGAATCCATCCTTTCGCGCCCCGGGATCAGGCGGCGGGATACGCACAGGTGATCGGTGAACTCGAAAAGTACCTCTGCGAAATAACCGGGCTTCACGCCTGCTCGCTTCAGCCCAACTCGGGAGCGCAGGGAGAGTACGCGGGCCTTATGGTCATACGCAAGTACTTTCAGGAGAGAGGAGAAACCGAAAGGCGCGTGGTGCTGATTCCCTCTTCCGCGCACGGAACCAACCCCGCAAGCGCCCGCATGGCGGGTATGGACGTCGTGGTGGTAAAATGCCGGAAAAACGGGGATGTGGACATAGACGACCTTCAAAAGTGCTGCCGGAAAAACGAGGGGAAAGTGGCTTGCCTGATGGTTACATATCCTTCGACTCACGGGGTGTTCGAGGCCGGAATAAGCGAGATATGCGACATAATTCACTCAAGCGGCGCGCAGGTGTACATGGACGGGGCGAATCTTAACGCGCAGGTAGGCCTCTGCTTTCCCTCCCTGATTGGCGTTGACGTATGCCACATAAACCTGCACAAGACTTTCAGCATCCCCCATGGAGGCGGGGGCCCGGGAATGGGTCCCATATGCGTTGCGCCCCACCTTGCCCCGCATCTTCCCGGACACGCTGTCGTGGAGGGGGTAGGGGGTGAGAAGCCCTGCGGAGCGATATCCGCGGCTCCCTGGGGAAGCGCGAGCATATTGCTCATATCCTACGGGTACATAAGGCTTCTCGGAAGGGACGGAATGAGCGATGCATCGCGGTACGCGATACTGAATGCCAATTACCTCAAGACCCGGCTCGGGCAGCACTACGATGTTCTCTACGAGGGAGAAAACGGAAGAGTCGCCCATGAATTCATGCTTGACCTGCGTGAGCTTGGGAAGGACGCGGGAATAACCGTGGAAGACGTGGCCAAAAGGCTCATGGATTACGGGTTCCATGCGCCGACGATGTCATGGCCGGTCGCGGGAACCCTGATGGTGGAGCCCACGGAGAGCGAGTCCATGGAGGAAATGGACAGGTTCTGCGATGCGATGATAAAGATACGCGGGGAAATCCAGGATATCGTCGACGGCGGGGCGGATCCTTCGGATAACGTACTCAGAAATTCTCCCCACACGGTGCTGGATCTTGTGTCTTCTGACTGGGAACATCCCTACTCCCGCCAACAGGCGTTCTTCCCGCTTCCGTATCTGAGGACCAACAAGTTCTGGCCGCCGGTATCAAGAATAGACAACGCCTACGGTGACAGGAATCTGGTGTGCACGTGCCTTCCCCCCGAAGCTTACGCGACGGAGGAGTAAGTCAGGAGAAATTCAGATCTTTACCTCTATGTAGGAGTTTTTCTTGAGGTCCTCAAGCCAGGATGTTATGAACCGCTCGACCTTCTCCATGTAGAGTTGGTGCCTTATGCGGCCTCTGTACCGGGAGACCGAGGTCTCTCCTTCCTCGGTTCTTTCAAGAACCTTTACTATGTGGTAGCCGCGGGAACTCTCTACCGGCCCCGCGATGCCGTTCACTTCGGTCTGCTCCACGGCGTTCTCAATCTCGGGAACCAGGTCTCCCTTGACGAAATATCCCAGCAGTCCGCCGCTTTGCGCCGATGATTCATCCATCGAGTACTTTCTGGCGAGTTCCGCGAAGGGTTCCCCGGATTTTGCGAGCTCAAGCACTTCTTCCGCTTTGGAGAGGGCGTTTTCCGTTTCCTTGTTGATCAGTATGTGAGCGATCTTGGTCTGCCTTCCGTAAGCGCTGCCCTCTTCTTCATAGTGTTCTCTGTGGTATTCCTCTATCTCTTCGTCCGTTACCGCTATGCTTCCCTGCGTGACCAGGTCAAGAAGCCTTCTTGAGATTATCTGGTATTTCCACTGACGGTAGAAGAGCTCCTCCGTTATGTTCTGTTTTTTAAGCTCCTCTGCTATGGCTTCTTCATCGAGGTTACGTGCTTCCTGCTGGCTCTTTACTATCGCCCTTACCTCCTCGTCGCTTACCGATATCTTTCTGGCGGCCGCCTGCTGATCGAGCAGGATACGATCTATCATGGCATCGAGCACTTCGCGAACGTTTACTTCCGCCTCAGGAGCTACGACTACTTCCTTTATCTCCTGGTTAAGTTCGCTGAGCATTATTATCCTGTTGTTCACCACAGCCACCACTTTATCCACGACCGCCGCTTGGGAGGGTATCGCCGTAAAAACCGCAAAAAGCGCCGCAACCGCGAACCACCATGGTTTTTTCATATTAAATCTCCTTGCAAACCGTTTTTTCTCTACCGAAATGACCGCAAAACTATACTATACACGGGCTTGGGACGGTTTTTCCACCTCTTCCACCGCGCTTATCAGCGCCTCGTATCTGTCCTCGGGCGGAAGGGGAATGCTGAGTTTCCTCTCCCGCCCGCGGGTTTCTCCGTCCGCGAGACTCAGAGTCGCCGCGTTCTCCCCTATCTCCGCCTTTTTTATCAGCCTCTCCCCGAGCGCGACTCTCAGTTCCGCGATGAGAACGAGCCGTTTCAGCGGATCGGGCATCGCGCCGAACCTGTCCTCGATTTCCCCGGCGATTTCTCTTGCTTCCCCGCGTTTCCCCGCCGATGATATTTTTTTGTAGTAAAAAAGCCTCTCTGAACCGCTTTGAATATAATGTTCGGGAATGAATGCGTCGTCCCGCGTTTTTATTTCCGGTCTGATTTCGCGGACATGGTCTTCGCCCCTTCTTTTGCTTTCAATCGTATCCCTCAGCAGCTCGAGATAGAACTCAAGTCCTATATCCGCTATGTGTCCCGACTGCTTTTCTCCGAAAAGGGTGCCGGCCCCCCTTATCTGGAGATCGGCCGTGGCGAGCTTGAATCCGCTTCCAAGGTCGGTGAGGCGAGAGAGCACCTCGAGCCTTTTTCTGGCATCCTCGGTGAGGGAGTTTATGGATGGTACGAGAAAATGTGCATATGCTTTTCTGTCTGATCTTCCGACACGGCCCTTAAGCTGGTAGAGATCCGCAAGGCCCATAGCATGGGCGTTGTTAACTATTATCGTGTTGGCTTTCGGTATGTCGAGTCCGGATTCCACTATCGCTGTGGTTACGAGCAGATCTATTTCCCCGTCGGTGAACTTTTCTATGGTTCTTGAGAGCCGTGTTTCGTTCATTCGACCGTGCGTTACCCCTATTGACAGTTTTGGCATGAGTTTCTGAAGAAGATCCGCCTTCTCGAATATGTCCTCTATCCTGTTGTGTATGAAAAAAACCGTACCGTCTCTTGCAACCTCTTTTTCCACGGCCTCCTTTATCGTCGCGGTGTTGAACTGCTGAATGTACACCTCTGTGGGCTGCCGTCCCTCGGGAGGGGTATTTATCACGCTTATGTCTCTTACGTCGGCGAGAGAAAGCTGCAGGGTTCTCGGGATGGGAGTCGCCGAGAGCGTCAGCACGTCAACGGCGTTTTTCATCGACCTTATGGACTTTTTGTGATTTACCCCGAATTTCTGCTCTTCGTCTATTACCGCGAGTCCCAGGTTTTTCAGCTTTATTCTTTTTCCCAGAAGTTTGTGCGTTCCGATTATGAGGTCAAGGGAACCGTCTTCAAGCCTGTTCAGCATCTCTTTTTCTCTCTTGCCCGTCGTGAATCGCGACAGCATTCCGATGCTCACGGGGTAGTTTTTGAACCTGGAGAGTGCGGTCCGGTAATGCTGGCTTGCGAGAAGGGTGGTGGGCGCGATCACCATGACCTGCTTTCCGTCAAGGCACGCCTTGAAAGCGGCCCGCAGGGCCACCTCGGTCTTTCCGAACCCGACGTCTCCGCAGATAAGCCTGTCCATGGCCTTTTCGGATTCCATGTCTGACATCACGTTCTCTATCGCCGCCGACTGATCCGGGGTCTCGCTCCAGGGAAACTCCATCTCGAATTCATTGAACATCTGATCCCTCGGGGAGAACCGGAAGCCTTTTCCAACTTTTCTTTCCGCGCAGAGCTCCACAAGCTCGGTCGCGACTTCCTCCACGGCCCTTTTAACCCTGCCGACGGTTTTTTTCCAGTTCGCGCTTCCCAGCTTTTCAATCTTCGGCTCCCTTCCAGCTCCCATGTACTTCTGAACCAGTGCTAATTTCTCCACTGGGACGAATATCTTGTCCCCGTCTTTGTATCCGCACTCGAGAAAATCGCCTTGGATGTTCTCGAAGGAAAGCCTTTTTAGCCCCCTGAAAATCCCTATTCCGAATTCCTTGTGAACTATGTAGTCCCCGGGCTTGAGCTGGCTGAACGAAGTGAGAAAAGCGGAGGGTATATCGCTTCCTCCGAAGGCTGCGCCTCGGCTTTTGGTTTTCTCGACAAGAGTTTTTTCCGTGAGAAGGGCGATTTTAAAATCGTGAAGAACCGTACTTTCGAAAAGCTCTCCGACTGCATGCACCATTCCCTTGCGTGGATGGCGCTCCGTAAGCTTGAGGAATTTTTCTCTTTCTGCCTGAGAAGTGAAAAAGACGAACACCTCGTAGCCGTCTTTGATGAGTTCTTCTGTCTTGTCAGTAAAGACCTTGAGCGATGGTTTCGAAAACGATATCTCTTCTGTACTGAACTTAAGGCTGTTTTTTCCCCCGGTGTCTATACCCATCGCCCCCGGGTATGCCAGCCTTGATTCCCCGAGTTTTTCCGCAAGCTCTTTTTTCCCAAGGTACAGTCTTTCAAACGGGGGGAGTGATTTTTCAAGTTTTCCCAGGGATTTTCTTCTCGCTTCGAATTTCTCCTCGAGTCTTGATATCAGCGCCTCCTCCTCAAACCCGATTGGAAGGCTCACTATCAGATCCTCTTGCGGGTAATCAAGCACGCATTGCCGCGAGTCCCAGAAAAGCGGTGTGAACCATTCGATTCCCCTGAAGTACGAACCGCTCTCAAACGCCTCCAAAAGAGGTCCCACCTCGCTTGAGGTAAGTCCCTTCTTGTCGGCTCCGGCGAGAACCTGCCCGACCAGATCATCTTTGCTTATCTGGCGGTAAGAGGCGAATGAAGCCGGATTGATCACGGCTTTCTGCTTCTTTCCGATGGATTTCTGAGTCGCGGGGGAAAACTCCCGGAGCGAATTCACTCGGTCCGCGAAAAGCTCCACCCTGAGAGGATTTCGCAACCCCGGGGAGAAAAGGTCCACTATGGAGCCCCGGACGCTCATGTCCCCCCTTTTTTCCGTGAAATCCACCTCGCTGTAACCGATTCCGAGGAGCCTTTGCACAAGTTCCTCCCGATCAACCGGCGTTCCTTCCTCTATGGTGAAGCTCTCGGCCTCGAGGGCGCGGGGCGGAGCCAGCACCTCGGCAAGCGCCGCCGCGTCCGCGCAGAGCACCCCGGTTTGTTCCCATCTGAAAATAGAGTGAAGCCTCTCGGGTTCCGTGATTTCCGTTTTCTCGAAAAGGGAGCGGTTTTTCTCCATTCCTCTTGAGAGAAGAACAGGGATTTCCGTTCCTTTCAAAGAAGAGATGCTCCGCGCCGCATGGACGCACTGCTCTCTTCGCTCGCGGACGTGAAGTACCCTCTTGCCGGGCGCCTCGGAGAGCAGTGCCAGAAGAAAATAGGGCGAGTTTCCGTAAAGACCCGCAAGATCAGTCGGTTTTCCGGGCGGATACGCAAGAAACTTCTCAACCAAGGGGTTTTCAAGGTGGGATGAAAATTCAAGCGTGGGCTTATTCGCGTTCACTTCCTGGGACCTGAGTCCTTTTCTCTCACAGTTCGCCGAGTATGAGAGATCCCATTTCCTCTGTTCCTACCTTGGTCCTTCCTTCCTCGTATATGTCGGATGTGCGGTAGCCATTGTCAAGGACCTTTCTTACGGCTTCTTCAACCTGCGTGGCAGCCCCGTCCATGTCAAAGGAGTAGCGCAGCATCATGGCCATCGAGAGAATCGAGGCTATGGGATTTGCTATACCTTGGCCGGCGATGTCGGGGGCGCTTCCGTGAACCGGCTCGTATATAGCCCCTTCGTTACCAACGCTTGCCGAGGGCAGCATGCCGAGGGAGCCGGTAAGCTGGGCTGCCTCGTCGCTTATTATGTCGCCGAACATGTTCCCCGCCAGCATTACGTCGAAATCGGCGGGCCTTCTTATAAGCTGCATCGCCGCATTGTCCACGTATAGATGCTCAAGCGTAACATCGGAGAAATGGCGATCGTGGAGTTCCGTCACCGTGTCTCTCCAGAGCACCATTGATTCGAGGACATTGGATTTGTCTATGGAAGTGACCTTGTTTCTTCTTTTTCTGGCGATCTCAAAAGCCATTTTCGCCACCCTTTCTATTTCGGAGGTGCTGTATACAAGAGTGTTAAAGGCCCTTGCCTCTCCTCCGTTTGTCTGTTCTTTGCCCCTGGGGTGTCCGAAGTATATTCCGCCCGTAAGCTCTCTCACGACCATTATGTCGACTCCTTCCACAACTTCCCTTTTGAGCGTGGACGCGTCGGCAAGCGCCGGATAGACGACGGCGGGTCTCAGGTTGGCGAAGGCGTCAAGCTGTTTTCTGAGTTCAAGAAGTCCTCTCTCGGGCTTCAGGTGATGTTCGATGTCCTCCCATCTGGGACCGCCCACGGCTCCAAGCAGCACGGCGTCGCTTTGCTTGGCTTTCTCCATGGTTTCTTCCGTTACGGGAACCCCGTGTGCGTCTATGGAGCATCCGCCGAGAAGCGCCCTCTCAAGCGTGAATTCAATCTGGTTTTTCTCGCCGACGGACTTAAGTACGGACAGTGTGACTTCAGTTACTTCAGTTCCGATCCCGTCTCCGGGAATTACTAATATTTTCGACAATTGAGCTACCCTCTCTGGTTTTTGTTTCAGGGGAGGATTAACTTACCTGAAGGGTTTCGGTTTTGCAGGAGTGTTGAGAATTTCCGCACGGCGATCTCATGCTAAATTTGAGCAGATATAAAATCTTAATCTAGTTTGTTTCTGCCATGCAAAACGATTTTTTGTCTTCTTTTTGCGGGATTTTGAGCGGTCTCTTCTGTTTCACAAACATTCTTGATCTCCTCTTCGCATTCTCCCACGCATAACTCTTGCTTTTTCTATAGCGTAAGACAACTATGGAATTTCCGTGATGCGAAAAGCATCCGCACTCAGACGGTTTGCCTTTTATTGGGCAGGGCAGAAAAATCCGTCTTCTTCCACAAACCTTTTTATAATTTCAGCGCGAGGCCCTTCGGAGAAATCCTGTTTTGAATAAACAGGAAGGCGGGTGCGGATTAAAAGCGGCCCCGGTTTGATCGCTTCCCCCTCTTCCGGCGCTCTTCCAAGACTTATTGAAGACAGAGAAACTACTTCGCCGTTTTTATCTACAATGGGCCCGCCGCTCATGCCGCCTTCAGCGAAGTGCGAGATGAATTCTGATACATATTCTGTTGACCGAGTGTAAACAGCGCCGACTCCCTGCGGGTAGCCTACGCTGTTGTATACATTTGCGGAACCTATAGCGACAAGAGGGTCTCCGCACTTAAGAGAAGAAGAGTCTTCCACTATTCTAAGCTTTTCATGTCCTCTCAATGCACCTGGTTCATCCATCTTTATAACCGCAATGTCGCATCCTTGATAGCTAAAATCCTGAAGCTGGGTTTTTTTAACGGTTCCAGAGAGTATCTTTCCGTCTTCTGTCTCTATTGTTGCGCTATCGCCTTGATTGGGAACTACATGCCCAACGGTGACGACTGTATCGTCGTCGTATATGAAGCCGGAACCGTGATTTGCTCCAGAGGAGACTACCACGGTGGCCTGGCGCGCCTTTTTGTATACGGCCTGCATATGATCGAACTGATCAAGAGGGAACGGGCTGTATTCGTTGTCGAACTCATGTGAGGTTCTTTCCCACTCGTTGTTCCTGTACGCGCGATTTTCGTCCGGTTTTTCATCAGGAGGAATCCTTTCAAAAACTTCCCTGATTTCCATCGGGTTCGGTCCGTATGAAAGGCAATTCGGCTTCGGTTGAACGAAAGCGTAGACCCAGAGGTTTTCCGGAGACTTCTTGCGAACCTCAAAAGGCATGACGCCAAATGCTTCCGTGAGTATGCTTCTATATGGTGGTCCACACTGAGCCGCGGATACGAGAGAAACCACTTCTCCGTCGCGATTAAATATGGGTCCTCCGCTCATTCCTCCGGAGAACGACAACGCGTGATATGTCCTTCCGCGACAATCCGCGTTGGAAACCGGACATCCCGTGACTTCGCTTTTTAACTCAAGGGCCGGCCCCGCGGAAACCGTCCATCCGCCAAGGCCTCTCAGCACGAGAGGTGTTCCCATCCCCATCAGAAATTCGTTTCTTTCGGGATGTTTCTCCGCTATCTTCAGGGGAACGGCGTCAATTTCCCGTTCAAGTTTGAGCAATGCCAGATCGGTTCCCGCTATCTCCTTATTGTCGCGATAGACGACTTCTACCACATCTATAGTCTCACCTTCAAAAGTACGAATAAGTATCCTTTCTCCCGGGGTGCCGTCTACAACATGCGCGGCCGTAATGACATGTTTCGGGGCCGCAAGCCACCCGGAGCCCGCTGATCCGGTCAGGCTATCGCCTTCTCTGGTTTCTATTTCGAATACGGAGCGGCTTATCTTTCTTACGGTATCGTAATCTTCTTCCGTGGGAGATATATCAGCATCGTAATCACGCGAGAAATCACGGCTGAACACCTTGGGATAATAATTCTCTCTTTTCTCGCCGGAACGTCTCTGCTCGTTTCTCTGGGAAGTAAGGCTGCATTCGAGTTCGCGGACAGTTATGGAGTAAATATCTCCTCCGTCGCATGACCATGACCCCAGAGCGCAGAGCATGAGCAGGGCGGGGAGAAGGCTCCTAAGCAGTCTCTGTTTTGGTTTCCGCACTCGTTGTTTACCTGAGAGGCCTCTCGGCATCGTTTCCGTATTAAGGTTGTGTATATACTACTTTAGGATGCAGCAAGAAGTAAACTTGTCGATCATCTGCTGGTCAATTGCGGTCGTGTTGTTTGAAAGCAAGAATTAACTTGCCTGAAGGGTTTTGTTTTAGTGCGGGGGATTTTCGTGACGCGAAAAGCGGCGAGACACTCGCGGACATTTTGTTGCGGCCGCTCTCAGACGGGCTGCCTTTTATCGGGCGGGGCAGAAAAACCCGTCTTCCTCCACAAACCTTTTTATAATTTCGGCGCGAGGCCCTTCGGAGAAATCGTGTCTTCTATAAACAGGAAGGCGGGTACGGATTAAAAGCGGCCCCGGTTCAATCCATTCCCCTTCTTCCAGTGCTCTGCCAGCGCTTCTTGAAGACAGGGAAACTACTTCGCCGTTTTTATCTATAATCGGGCCTCCGCTCATGCCGCCGTCTGCTAAGTGCGAAATGAACTCGGATACGTATTCTGTTGACCGTGTGTAAACAGCGCCGACTCCCTGCGGGTAGCCTACGCTGTTGTATACTCCGGCGGAACCTATCTCGACAACAGGGTCCCCGCACTTAAGTGAGGAAGAGTCTGCTGCTATTTCAAGCGTTGGATAACCTGACAATGCGCCTGATTCATCCATTTCTATAACCGCGATGTCGCATTCCCGGCTTCTGTTGTCGCATCCTTGATCCGGACACTGGGTCTTTGAGACGATTCCAGAGTATCTTTTTCCGTCTCTCGTCTCTATTGTTGCGCTACGACCCTGATTGGGAGTCACGTGTCCTGCCGTGATGACTGTATTTTCATCGTATATGAAGCCGGAACCAAGAGCTTTTCCTCTGGAGACGGTGACCGAGACTCTTACGGCGGCTTCGCGTGCCTTTATATATTGCTCCTGCATACGATCGAACTGATCAAAAGGGAACGGGCTGTATTCGTTGCCGAACTCATTTGAGGTTCTTTCCCACTCGTTGTCATCCCTGTACTCACGATTTTCGTCCGGTTTTTCATTAGGAGGGATCATTTCAAAAACTTTCCTGATCTCCATCGGGTTCGGTCCGTAGGAAAAGGAATTCGGGTCCGGTTGAACGAAAGCGTAGATCCATAGCCTTTCCACAGGTTTCGTGCGAACCTTGGGCGTAATGCCAAATGCTTCCCTGAGTATACTCCTGTTAAGCTGCGTCGTGGATGCGAGAGAAACCACTTCTCCGCTGCGATTGAGTACGGGTCCTCCACTATTCCCCCCGGCAGTCGGCACTGCGTGATATATCCTTCCGCGACAATCCGCGTTGGAAACCGGACAGCCCGTGTATTCGCTTTTTAACTCAAGGGCCGGCCCCGCGGAAACCGTCCATCCGCCAAGGCCTCTAACTATTCCGGGCGATCCAATCGCCATCAGAAAATCGTTTCTTTCTGGACTTTTGTTCGCTATTTTCAATGGAACGGCGTTAATTCTTTTGATTTCTTCTTCATCAACAACACGGAGTAAAGCCAGATCGGTTGCATCTTCCTTCTCAGGGTCGAAATAAACTACTTCCGTTTCTATGGCATTGCCGCCCTCAAAGATACGAATAAATATCCTTTCTTCAGGAGTGTTCCTGATATTATGTGCCGCTGTAATGACATACCTCGGGGCCGCAAGCCACGCACTGCCCATTATTCTGGCATGCGGGCTATCGCCTTCTCTGGATTCTAACTCGAATACGGAGCGGCTTATCCTTCTTGCGGTATCGTAGTCCTCATCCGTGGGAGATATATCGGCATCGTAATCGAGGCGGAAGTCACGGCTGAACACATTGGGATAATAATCCTCTCTTTTTTCGCCGGACCGCCTCTGTTCGTTTCTCTGAGAAGTAAGATCGCATTGCTGTTCGCGGAAAGATATGGAGTAACTGTCTCCGCCGCCGCATGACCCTGATCCGAGAGCGCCGAGCATGAACAGGGCGGGGAGAAAGATTCTAAGCAGTCTCTGTTTTGGCTTCCGCACTTGTTGTTTACCTGAGATGCCTCTCGGCATCGTTTCCGTATCAGGCTATGTATATTCTTCCTGAATTCAGCGAAAAGCAACCTTGTCGGGGCCTGCTTGCGGGGTCTTGTTACAGGCCGACGCGATTTTCAAGTTTTCCGATCCTCTCGATTTCAACTTCCACCGCGTCTCCCGGCTTCATGGGACTTACCCCTGAGGGAGTTCCAGTTGCTATTATGTCTCCGGGAAGAAGGGTCATCACTTTTGATATGAAGCTTATTAGTTCCGGCACGCTGAATATCAGGTTCTTCGTGCTTGAATCCTGCTTTACTTCGCCGTTTAGAGAAGTTCTTATCCGAAGGTCCGCCGGATCTGTTTCCGTCTCTATGAAGGGACCCACCGGGGCGAAAGTGTCAAATCCTTTTCCCCTTGTAAACTGTATGTCTTTTGCCTGAAGATCCCTCGCCGTCACGTCGTTTATACATGTATATCCGAACACGTACTGAAGGGCCTGTTTCTCTTCGACCATGTGAGCCTTCCTGCCTATAACCACACCGAGCTCTCCTTCGTAATCCACCCTGCCTGACATATGCGCCGGGTATTTTATTTCTTCCCGGTGGGCAATTACCGCCGTCGACGGTTTCATAAACAGCATAGGGTCTTCCGGAGGAGTTCTTTTCATCTCCTTCGCGTGATCTTCATAGTTAAGCCCCACGGCTATGATTTTCGTGGGAAGACACGGAGCTAGAGGCGTTATGTCCGCGTAGTCGTGTTCCCTGTTGGTTGCCGACCAGTCTCCGAAGATATCCCCTTCTATCTCAAGGACACTTCCGTTTTCGTATTTTCCGAATACCGGTTTTTGCTGACTGTTTTTGAATCTTAGGAATTTCATCGTGCGCCTGCTTAAATGCGAATCACCGTAAAGATCGAAAATTTTCTTCTTATACCTGACAAGCAGAATACACAAACGGTATGGAAACCAAAATCGATTGAAGAATGGGGTTTGCGAAGCTGGAAAAACATCTGGCGCATGCGGCATTCCAGCGGATTCTGCGGCTCTCTTTATCAGTTCATTGAGAATTTCATCTTCATTTGTTCGAATCCATTATCTGATGTTCCACTTCCCGGCCTCAGGCCAGCGAGATCTATTCAGTTTCAGATTGTAAGCAGTTAAGGGATTCAGGGATAGCGCCAGACTCTTTGGTACGGGCAACTGCAAGCTTGAAAGAAGCAGACAGTAGAGCCTTTACCCTGGGAGGGTAGTAATCTTCAGCTAAGTGGCATTTGCGCTGGTTTTTTGGGATTCGTAATGAGCCTGGGACCACCACACCATGACTCGTCAAAGCGGTATTCCAAAAGCCAATATCACTCGATTCGAACGGAACTCAGCACCGATCCCTCCCGAATCGCCACTCCTTAAAGTCCTTTTTCCGGTAAAACCAACCTGTCCGGCACCTCACGGTACCGGACAGATCAGAATTGTTTCAGAAGACTCTTTTTACTGACCCTGCTCAATCTCCCAAAGCGCCTTGGCTACCTTTACCCAGCGCGCCATGCCCCTGTCAGCAAAAACCTGCGCGTCAGCCGCCGTCATGGGCTCAAGAGAAGAATCCGACACGCTCTCCCCGAACGCTAGCAATGCTCGGTCCCAGCGGTCCGTGTGAGACTTGTAAGACACATACCGCGTGTCATAGCGCCATTCGTACATCTTCGCTATCAGCTCCGCGTAGGTATTATCCTTCCCTCTCGCTTCCTCAAGGCATTTGATTGCTTTCGCCACCGGCTCCCATCTGTTTGCAGAGTAAAGTGTCATCATAAACCTGGCCTCAACCCCGCTCATTCCC
>JAJECI010000009.1 GCA_022822065.1 Candidatus Dadabacteria bacterium | reverse complement strand
TGGTGATGCCTGGGGACAATGTGAGCATGGAAGTAGAGTTGATAGCGCCAGTGGCGATGGAGGAGCAGTTGCGGTTTGCGATAAGAGAGGGAGGAAGGACTGTAGGGGCAGGTGTAGTAACCGAAATCATTGAGTGATGAGTAAAGCTTCGAAAATAAGAATAAAGCTTAAGTCTTTTGATTACAGGCTTCTTGATAATTCAACAGAGGAAATTGTTGATACTGCCAAGAGAACCGGTGCGAGAATAGCGGGTCCGGTTCCCCTTCCTACCAGTATAAACAGGTACTGCGTGCTGCGCAGTCCTCACGTGAACAAGAATTCAAGAGAGCATTTCGAAATAAGAACGCACAAAAGGCTTGTGGACATACTTGAACCTACCCAGCAGACGATAGATGAACTTATGAAGCTTAACCTTGCCTCGGGTGTGGAAGTGGAGATAAAACTAACGGGTTCGTAAAAAATGATTCAGGGACTTATAGGAAGAAAAAGAGGGATGACCGAGTTCTTCAACGAAGACATGGTTAAGGTCGTCACTACCGTGGTTGAAGCGGGCCCGTGCTTCGTGGTTTCGAAAAAAACCAAGGACTCAGACGGCTACGACGCCGTTCAGCTCGGTTTTGGGAGTGTAAAACCCCAGCGGCTCACACATCCCATGAAGGGACATTTCGCAAAGGCCGGAGTGAACCCTACAGCGAGGCTTAAAGAATTTTCCGCCACGGTTGATGATTACGAGGTTGGGGACGTGGTGAAGGTTGACATTTTCAATGTCGGAGATGTTCTAGACGTCACGGCTAAAAGCAAGGGAAAGGGATTCGCGGGGACCATAAAGCGTTACAATTTCTCAAGGCAGCCAATGTCCCACGGCGGCATGGCCCACAGAAGACCCGGTTCCATAGGACAGGCATCATCTCCGGCCAAGGTGTGGAAAGGCTTGAAAATGCCGGGGCGAATGGGTGGAAAGAAAGTAACGGTTCAGGGCGTCAAGGTGGTTGATATAGATGTTGAGAAAAATCTTCTTTTCGTAAAGGGGTCGGTTCCGGGCCCGGTGGGAGGGACGGTTTTTCTCCAGCACACGTCAAAGGGGGCGAAAGATGCTTAAGGTTGACGTGTATGACATCGCCAAGAAAAAAGTGGGGACAATGGAGCTTCGCTCCGAAATATTTGAAGCTCCAGTGAAAAAGCACTTGCTTCATGAAGTAGTCAACTGGCAGCTTGCCAAAAGAAGAGCCGGAACCTCGTCCACCAAGACAAGAAGTGAAGTCCGAGGCGGCGGAGCAAAGCCATGGAAACAGAAACACACGGGTCGCGCGAGGGCGGGATCCAGGCGTTCCCCGATCTGGCGCAAGGGTGGAGTGGTTTTTGGACCGAAACCGAAAGACTGGTCTTACTCGATTCCGAGAAAGGTGAGAAGAGGGGCGCTTGTTTCCGCTCTCTCAAGCCGTTTCGGCGAGGGTGCTATAGTTGTACTCGACAGTTTTGAGCTTCCGGAGATAAAAACCAGGCAGGTGGCGAAATTCATGAAGGATTTTGAATTTTCCCAGGCTCTTGTGGTTGTCAATTCGGATAACGAGAATCTCCGCAAGTCGGCAAGGAACATACCTGACGTAAAGGTGCTCAGTGATGAAGGTCTTAACGTATACGATCTTCTCAGGCACAGGAACATAGTCATGGTGCGGGATTCGGTTGAAAAAATCCAGGAGAGACTGTCATGAAAGATCCTCGTTCGATCATAAAACTCCCTGTGATTACCGAGAAAAGCACAGAAGCCAGGGAAGATGGCTGGTATGTCTTTTCCGTCGACAGAAAGTGCAACAAAAAGGAGATACAGGATTCCGTCGAGAAGATTTTCGGCGTCAAGGTGGATAAGGTGAGAACTCTTGTGCTCCCTGGAAAAAGAGTGAAAAGATTCGGCAGGGTTGTAGGAAAGAGGTCAGCGGTTAAAAAGGCTTACGTTAAGCTCAGAGAGGGAGAAATCAACCTGTTTGAGGGAGTTTGATCATGGGAGTAAAAAAATACAACCCCACATCTCCGGGAAGAAGGTTCATGTCCGGGTTTGATTTTGAGGAGATAACCTCAAAGAAGCCCCACAAGTCCCTTACGGTTTCCCTTAAAAAGAACTCGGGACGCAACTCGAACGGAAGGATTACCAGTTTCAGAAAAGGCGGCGGTCACAAGAGACGCTACAGAATAATAGACTTCAAAAGGAACAAGCACGGCATACCCGCCAAGGTTGTCTCACTGGAATATGATCCGTATCGCTCTGCCAGAATCGCTCTTCTGACCTATGCCGACGGTGAAAAAAGATATATTATAGCCCCTGCCGGCCTTAAAGTGGGTGATGAACTAAATTCCGGACCCGGGGTGGAAGTTTCAAACGGAAATGCTCTTCCTATAGAGAATATTCCAGTGGGTACGGTCATTCACAACATAGAATTGAGGCCCGGAGGCGGAGGAAAACTGGTTCGCTCCGCGGGTTCGGCGGCGCAGATTGTCGCAAAAGACGGTAACTACGCCCAGATAAAACTCGCTTCTGGCGAGATAAGGCTGATTCATCTTCGGTGCATGGCTACCGTGGGAAGGATCGGAAACCCCGAGAACGAGCTTATAGTCTGGGGGAAGGCGGGGAGATCCCGTCACAAGGGTATAAGACCCACGGTTCGCGGGGTGGCGATGAATCCAGTTGATCATCCCCATGGCGGAGGAGAAGGCAAGGCGACCAAGGGAAACCCTCACCCTGTCTCTCCCTGGGGATGGATTACGATAGGAAAAAAGACGAGAAACAACAAGAGAATGGACAAATATATAGTTAAGCCGAGAAGGGTTGGCTACGGAATGGATTAACCGCGGGAGCTTCAGATGGCAAGATCAAGCAAAAAGGGACTGTACGTGCACGAAAAGCTTATGAAGAAAGTTGAGCAGGCACAGAGTTCCGGGAGTCAGAAAATTATCAGGACCTGGTCAAGAGCCTCGATGATAATACCTGAGATGATAGGAATGACTTTCGCGGTTCACAACGGAACGAGGTTCATTCCCGTGTTCGTGTCCGAACAGATGGTTGGACATAAACTGGGCGAGTTTTCTCCCACGAGGACCTACCATGGTCATGCGGGTGATAGAAAAGCTAGAAAAAGATAGTAATAAAAAAGAGATAACAGATGGTTTCTAAAGCAGTACATAAATATGCCAGGGTGTCGCCTAAGAAGGCCAGGGTAGTTCTTGACCTCATAAGGGGAAAAAGCGTGGAGGAAGCTTCCTCGATTTTGCTTTCCGCCCGCAGGAGGGTCTCGCCGCTGCTTTCTAAGCTGCTTAAATCGGCTGTGGCCAATGCCTCTGAGAAAGGATACAGCGACATTGACTCCCTTTACATAAAGGAAGTCTACGCGACGCAGGGTCCGACACTTAAGCGTTTTAGAGCCAGGGCGATGGGAAGGGCCTTTGCCCGTAAAACCAGGATGAGTCATATAACGATAGTACTTGAACAGAGAGGATTCTGAATTGGGACAGAAAGTTAACCCTATAGGACTTCGTATTGGAATAACCAAGTCGTGGGATTCCAAGTGGTTTGCCGAAAAACAGATGTACAGGTCCCTGCTCAAAGAGGATATAGACATCCGTAACTACGTGAAGAAGACCTTTTATCAGGCGGCAATCTCGAATATTGAGATTGAAAGGGCCGCGGCGGACAAGGTCAGGATTCTAGTGTATGCGGCAAGGCCCGGGATCATCATAGGAAGAAAGGGTCAGGAGATAGAGCAGCTGAAGAAAAAACTTCAGCAGATGACCGGAAAAGGCATATTTCTTGACATAAGGGAAGTAAAGAGACCCGAAACCGATGCGCAGCTTGTCGCAGAGAATCTTGCCCTTCAGCTTGAAAGGAGAGTTGCATACAGAAGGGCCATGAAAAGGGTACTTTCATCCTCCATGCGAGCCGGGGTTCTGGGAATAAAAGTCATGGTTGCCGGGCGTCTCGGCGGAGCCGAAATAGCGAGAAGGGAGTGGTACAGAGAGGGAAGAGTGCCTCTCGGCACGCTCCGTGCGGACCTTGACTACGGGGTTGCCGAAGCGTCAACTACCTACGGAGTGATAGGCGTAAAGGTCTGGATATTCAAAGGCGAGATAATACAGAAAAAGACTAAAGGAAGAGCAGGCGAGGTTCCTGAGAGTGTAGATACCGATGCTTCAGCCTAAGAAGACGAAATACAGAAAGCAGTTCAAGGGAAGAAACAGAGGAGCGGCGACCCGGGGAACGACGTTCGCCTTCGGCGACCTTGCGCTTCAGACATTGGAAAACGGGACGATTACCTCAAGGCAGATAGAGGCCGCCCGTATTGCGATCACAAGACACGTGAGAAGGGGGGCGAATCTCTGGATAAGAATATTCCCCTATAAACCCGTTACCAAGAAGCCTGCAGAGACCAGGATGGGAAAGGGCAAGGGGGATGTGGACAAGTACGTGGCGCCGGTAAAAAGAGGACAGTTTCTTTACGAAATATCAGGAGTAAGCGAAGAGCTTGCGCGCTCGGCCTTAAGGCTTGCCTCCTATAAGCTTCCTCTTAAAACCAGGATAGTGTCCAGAAGCGAGGAGGAGTTTGTCTGATGGCGACGAATGCGGAAGAACTGAGAAACCTCACGCCCGAGGAGCTGAACAAGCGCCATCGTGACGTGAACGAAGAGCTTTTCAACGTAAGAATACAGGTTGCCACCGGGCAGAACCCTAACAATGCGAGGATAAAGCAGTTAAGAAAGGAGATTGCGAGGATACTTACCATAAAAAAACAGCGGGATACCTCGGAGAGTTAATTCCATGGAAAGAGGAAAGTTAAAAACCAGAACGGGGATTGTGGTAGGTAACAAGATGGACAAGACAGCGGTCGTGGAAGTACAGCGGATCAAAAGTCACGGTCGGTATAAAAAGCAGATAAGAACCAGCAAGCGATTTAAGATCCATGATGAGCGCAACGAGTGCAACATCGGAGACAAGGTGATAATAATAGAGTCAAGGCCCCACAGCAAGACCAAAAGGTGGAGGCTGAGCCAAGTGGTTAGTCAAGCCGCAAGCGCGTAGGTCGTGGTTTTTGATTCTTCGGGCTACGGGAGAAAAAGATGATTCAGTCAAGCACATATCTGGACTCGGCGGATAACACAGGGGCCAAAAGGCTTTTCTGCATAAAGGTCTTGGGAGGTTCCGGAAGAAAATACGCGCGGCTGGGAGATGTTGTTGTGGTTTCGGTCAAGCAGGCCATTCCGAAGTCCAAGGTGGAGAAAGGTTCTGTGTACAAAGCCGTGATAGTCAGGGTGAGGAAGGAACAGAGAAGGCCGGATGGCACGTATGTGCGCTTTGACAACAATGCCGCCGTTATAATAGACAAGGAAAACGAACCGATAGGCACGAGGGTTTTCGGACCGATAGCGCGTGAACTTAGGCTCAAGGGTTTTATGAAAATTATCTCGCTTGCTCCGGAGGTTGTTTGAACATGTCCGCTGGAAAGAGAAAGTTTCACATAAGGGCCGGGGATACGGTCTACGTGGTTGCGGGCAAGGAGAAAGGGAAGACCGGCAAGGTGCTGAGAATTGACAGAAACGTCGAAAAGGCCTTTGTGGAAAAGCTCAATATTATAAAGAGGCACAACCGTCCGACGCAGAAAAACCCCGCTGGTGGCATCATCGAGAAAGAGGCCGGAATCCATGTCTCGAATCTGATGCTGTACGATTCTGAGAGCAATCGTCCGGTAAAAATTGGGTACAGAACCGGCGAGGACGGTAAAAAAGTAAGGTACAACAGAAAGACTGGAAAGGAAATCTGAGAAAATGGTTCCGAGAATAAAAACTCTGTATACGAGCGAGGTCGTACCTGCACTGATTGAAAAGTTCTCCTACGGAAACGCTATGCAGGTTCCGAAGCTTGAGAAAATCGTAGTGAACATGGGGCTTGGGAGGCTTAGTGAAGCCGGCAGGCAGACAAAGGTAATAGATGAGGCCGTCTCGGAACTTGCGGACATAACGGGACAAAGGCCGGTGATTACCAAGGCGCGGAAGTCAGTTGCGGGTTTCAAGCTCAGGGAAGACCAGCCGATAGGCTGCATGGTTACGCTCCGTGGGGAGAGAATGTATGAGTTTTTCGACCGTTTAGTGAATCTCGCCCTTCCAAGAGTCAGAGATTTTAAGGGTTTGCCGCCGCGGGCTTTTGACGGTTCCGGCAACTACACTCTGGGAATAAGGGAGCATCTGGTTTTTCCTGAGATAGATTACAGCAAGGTTCAGTACAACAAGGGAATGAATATTAGCCTGATTACCACTTCAAAAACCGATGCTGAGGCCATGGAGCTTCTTGCCGGTCTCGGAGTGCCGTTTGCGAGAAATTAAAAGAGAGGAAATATGACCAGAAAAGCATTGCTTGAGAAATCGAAGAGAAAACCGAAGTTTCGTGTGCGTGCGGTTAACCGTTGCGTGCTTTGCGGAAGGCCAAGAGGTTTTATGAGGAAATTTGGTCTCTGCAGGCTCTGTTTTAGGGATCTTGCCAGCAAAGGACAGCTTCCGGGCGTCAGAAAAGCGAGTTTTTAAGAAACATGTTGGAGAAAAAATGACGGATCCGATTGCAGATATGTTAACCAGAATAAGGAACGCCTTTATGGTGGGTCACGACCGTGTCGAGATTCCCGGTTCGATTATAAAAGGCGAGATTGCCAGGGTTCTTACCGAGGAAGGCTACGTGGAGAATTATGAAATTACCGAAGAAGGGGTAAAGAAAACCATAAGCATCAAGCTGAAATACGGTCCTGACGGCAAGGCGGCTATAGATCAGATAAAGAGAATAAGCAAGCCGTCAAGAAGGGTTTACGTTGGCAAAGATGATATTCCAAGGGTCAGGGGCGGAATGGGAATTTCAATACTTTCTACTTCAAGCGGAATAATGACGGGGGTTGCTGCGAGAAGCAAAAAGATAGGCGGGGAGATTCTCTGCACGGTGATCTGAGGACAGACGAATGTCAAGAATAGGAACAAGACCAGTGGTTATTCCCGACGGGGTAACGGCGACGCCCAGAAAGGGGGCTATCGAAATCAAGGGGCCAAAGGGAAGCCTTGAGGTTACCGTACCCGAGGGAATAAAAGCCGCACTTGAGGACGGAACCGTGGTTGTTTCCAGGCAAAGCGAAGAGAAAAGGATAAAGTCTTTTCACGGTCTCACGCGAAGCCTCATTAACAATTCAGTAATAGGGGTGAGTGAAGGATTTACTAAGGTACTTCGCATAACCGGTACGGGTTACAAGGCGGACCTCGTGGGTAAAGCGGACCTCAGGTTTTCACTCGGTTACTCCCATCCGGTTGATTTCCCGCTTCCCAAAGGCGTAGAGGCAACTGTGGAGGAACGGGGCACCTTGGTCTCGCTTCATGGAATTGATAAGCAACTCGTGGGAGAGACCGCGGCACGCATAAGAAAGATAAGACCACCCGATTCCTATAAGGGCAAGGGTGTTCGTTATGAAGGTGAGCAGTTGAGGCTTAAGCCCGGAAAAGCTGGAGCGGCTAAGTAATGATAAAAAAGAAAAGCAGAAATCTGGCGCGTAAAAGAAGACACCTTGCTGTGAGGAAGAAGATAAACGGTACCACGGAGGTTCCCAGGGTTTCTGTCTTCCGTTCGGCAAGGCACATATACGCCCAACTGATAGATGATACCGCGGAAGTCACCCTTCTTCAGGCATCAACGATGTTTTCTGAGACGAAAAAGAGGTTGTCTGCTGAGAACATGAATAAAACCGAGATTGCCAAGGAGGTTGGAAAGCATCTCGGGGAGATGGCAGTTGAGAAGGGTATAACCAAGGTGCGTTTCGACAGAGGAGGCTACGCTTACCACGGAAGGATAAAGTCGCTTGCCGACGGGATCCGCGAGGCGGGAGTGGAGTTTTAGGAGAAAAATTTAAAGGAGGCTTTGGTTTTGACAGAGGAGAGAATAAATCCGGCAGAACTTGAATTGCAAGAAAAAGTGGTTCACATCAGGAGGGTCGCTAAGGTGACCAAGGGTGGGAAAAGGTTCCACTTTACCGTTCTTGCCGTGGTCGGAAACTCCGACGGAATTGTGGGAGCCGGCCTGGGAAAATCGAATGAGGTTCCCGACGCCGTAAGAAAGGCGGTTGAAAAAGCAAAGAAAACTCTCATCAGGGTTCCGCGCAACGGTGCCACCATACCGCACGGAATTCACACGGAATATGTGTCAAGCAAGGTCATGCTCCTGCCTGCCGCCCCGGGTACGGGTGTTATAGCGGGTGGTGCGGTGCGTGCGGTGGTGGAACTTGCCGGCATACACGATGTTCTCTCCAAAGTTGTCGGATCAAGGAACCCGCTTAATGTTGTTATGGCGGTTGTAAAGGGGCTCTCGGAACTGCAGGTCCCCGAAGAAATCGCGAAGACGAGGAACAAGGAGATAAAGGACCTCGATCTTCCTAATTACTATGACGCGGCGCGGTAAGACGCGTGCTTAACAGTGGAGCGCAAAAGGAAATGTTAGACGAACTTTCACCGGTTAAGGGATCTAAAACAAAAAGAAAAAGGGTAGGGAGAGGTGCGGGTTCCCAAGGGAAAACCAGCGGGAGAGGGCACAAGGGCCAGGGGTCCCGTTCGGGGAAGGGTGTATCCAGGTGGTTTGAAGGTGGTCAGACTCCACTCAAAATGAGGAGCCCGAAAAGGGGCTTTACAAACATATTCAAAAAGCAGTACGACATAGTTAACCTGAAGGATCTTGAGCGTTTTGCGGATGCGGAGTCAATTACCATCCAGACGCTAGCTGAGGCGGGAATAGTAAGCGGCAAAAAACCCGTAAAGCTCCTGGCCACGGGCGAGATTGCCTCGGCGCTTTCCATAACGGTTAACGCCTGCAGTGAGGCGGCCGCGCGCAAGATAAACGACGCGGGAGGAAAAGTGGAAATAGTATGAGCAGTAATGTCGCGTCACTTCCCAGGATTCCAGAGCTTAACAGGAGGCTTCTTTTTACGGCCGCGATGCTCATTGTTTACAGGGCGGGGGTTTTCGTTCCGATTCCAGGGATCGATCCGGACCAGATTGCCAAGATGTTCGAGCAGACCCGTGGCACGATATTCGACATACTTAACATGTTCTCCGGGGGAGCACTTGAGCAGGCGTCAATCTTTGCCCTGGGAGTTATGCCCTACATTACCGCCTCAATCATCATGTCGCTTCTGGTAAAGGCCTTTCCTTCGCTTGAAGCAATGCAGAAGGAAGGCGACGCGGGAAGGAGAAGAATAAATCAGTACACAAGGTACGGCACCGTTCTTATATGCCTCATTCAGGGTTTTATGCTAGCGGTTACCCTTGAGCGCGGCGGGGTAGGAGCGGCTACTGTCGCAAGCGCCGTTACGGACCCCGGTCTGATGTTCAAGATTACGGCGGTTCTCACGCTCACCGCAGGCGGCCTTTTTGTTATGTGGCTTGGAGAGCAGATAACGGAGAACGGAATCGGAAACGGGGTATCCCTTCTTATCGCCGCATCGATAATCGCCAGTATTCCCGGGGCGTTCTGGAACCTCTCGAGGCTCGTCGGCACGGGGGAGATTAGCGTTTTGGGTGTTTTGCTTATTTTTATTTTCCTAGGTCTTCTTATGGGCCTTATAGTTTACTTTGAGCGTTCCTACCGGAAAATACCGGTTCAGTATCCCAGAAGGGTAGTAGGGAGGAAGGTAATGGGGGGGCAGAGTTCGCATCTGCCTCTTAAAACCAATCCTTCGGGGGTTATTCCTCCGATCTTCGCTTCTTCGCTCCTTATTTTTCCCGCTACGATTGTTACGTTTGCCGATGTTCCGGCTATTCGCACCTTCTCTGACCTTGTGTTTCAAAACGTGTTCGTATACAACCTGATCTTTGCAGTGCTCATAATATTCTTCGCTTTCTTCTATACTTCAATAATATACGACCCGGACGATCTCTCGGATAACCTGAGGAAAAACGGCGGGAACATACCGGGAATAAGGCCGGGCAGAAAAACATCGGAGTACATAGGCAATGTGCTCGGAAAGATTACTTTTATAGGGGCTATATACGTAGCGGCGGTCTGCGTGTTGCCGGCGTTTCTTGAGAGAGAGCCTTTTAATCTGCCGTTTTACTTCGGGGGCGTGTCACTTCTTATAGTAATAGGGGTAACGCTTGATTTCATGCAGCAGATCGAATCTTTTCTGATTACTCACAGCTATGAAGGATTTATGAAGAAGAGGGGAATGAAAGAACCGCAGAGATACAGATTCTGACGCAAGGGAGAATGCCAAGGGATATGAGATTGATACTGTTTGGACCGCCTGGGGCCGGAAAGGGAACACAGGCCGATTTCATAAGGGAAAAATACGAGGTTGAGCATATATCGACCGGGGATGTGCTGCGTGAAGCCATGAAAAATGAGACTGAGGTCGGGCTTTACGCTAAGTCGTTTATGGACAAGGGGGAGCTCGTGCCTGATGAAGTCGTGACGGAAATAATAAGACAGAAAATCTCTGCGATTGGCGGGGGAGGCTTTATGCTCGACGGTTTTCCCAGGACTCTGGAGCAGGCAAGATCCCTTGACGGTATTCTCGCTGATACTGGAATCGGTATTGACGCGGTTATTTTCCTCGAGGTTCCCGACGAGGAAGTTGTGCAGCGAATAACCAAACGCCAGAAAACAGAGGGCAGGCGGGACGACACGGAGGGTGTGATAAGGAACAGGCTCAGAGTTTATAAGGATCAGACATCTCCTCTTAAGGATTTTTACGAAAAGACCGGCGTTCTGCGTGCAGTTGAGGGAGTGGGGCAGATATCGGATATCGCCGAGAGAATAGACGGTGTGCTGAAGCAGTTGCAGTAATGATTCGCTTGAAGAACAGAGAAGAGCTCAAACGCATGAGGGCTGCTGGCAGGGTGGTTTCCGAAGTGCTTATGAGGCTTGAGGAGGAGGCAAAGGAAGGAGTGACCACTTGGGAGCTTAACGAGATTGCGGAAAGAATGTGCGCAACAGGAGGCTTTAAGGCTGCTTTTAAGGGTTACGCGAATTATCCAGCGTCGGTGTGCTTTGCCCTCAACGAAGAGATAGTGCACGGTATTCCCTCGAAGAAAAAGGTGCTTAAGGACGGGGACATAGTAGGAATAGATTTCGGAGTGCTGCTGGAGGGTTATTACGCCGACTCGGCAGTAACGGTTGCGGTCGGCAGAATCCGGCCTGTTGCCGAGAAACTGCTTCGGGTTACCAGGGATTCCCTCTATAGGGGCATAGACATGGTGAAAAGTTCAAACAGGGTTCTGGATATATCAAAAGAGATACAGACTTATGTTGAAAATGAGGGTTTTTCGATAGTCAGAGATTTTGTCGGTCACGGAATAGGCAGGGAACTCCATGAGGAACCGCAGGTACCGAATTTTATTCCTCCGAATGGTAGGGGAGCGGGAATAAAGCTTCGTTCCGGAATGGTCATGGCCATAGAACCTATGGTGAACGAGGGGTCGGAGAAAACGAAAATACTTGAAGACGGGTGGACGGCGGTTACTTATGATGGTAAACTTTCCGCTCATTTTGAGCATACTGTAGCTCTTACGGATAACGGTCCCGAAATTCTTACCGAAAGGATTCACTAGGAACGGGTGATGGAGAAGGAAGAAAAAATAGAGTTTGAAGGAACTATAACGAAAGCTCTGCCCAATGCGATGTTCATGGTCGAGATAGAGAACAATCACGAGGTGCTGGCTTATGTATCCGGTAAGATGAGAACCAGATTCATAAGGATACTTCCCGGAGACAGGGTAAAGCTTGAGATATCTCCCTACGATCTTACGAAAGGAAGAATCACCTACAGACTCAAGAAGTGAAGACAGGGGCGAAGGCAAAATGAAGACGAGGGCATCGGTAAAAAAAAGATGCGACAAGTGCAAGATCATCAGACGCAAAGGGGTCGTGCGGGTGATCTGTGTTAACAAAAGGTGCAAGCAGAGACAGGGATAGCGCTCAGGAGGATATGCCTTAATGCCTAGAATAGCAGGTGTTGATATACCGCTTAATAAAAGAGTAGAGGTGGGTCTTACGTATATCTACGGTATAGGTAGGGCAACCTCAAACGTTATACTCGATAAAGCCGGTATAGATGTAAACAAAAAATCAGGGGATCTTGACGATCAGGAAGTAACAAAACTGCGGACGATAATTGAAGGCGAGTATACCGTTGAGGGAGATCTGAGAAAGGAGGTCCAGCTCAACATAAAGCGCCTAGTAGAGATAGGTTGCTACAGGGGCATTAGGCACAGGACAGGACTTCCGGTAAGGGGGCAGAAAACCAAGTCGAACGCGAGGACGAGAAAGGGTCGCAGGGGTACAGCGATAGCGAAGAAGAAGAAAGCCGGCAAATAAGGGTTTTTCCAGATGAGCAAAAAATTCACAAAGAAAAAAACAAAGAAATTCGTTGAACATGGAGTGGTCAACATACAGGCTACTTTTAACAACACCATAGTCACGGTCAGCGATATGAACGGAAACGTCATAGCTTGGTCAAGCGGCGGCAACAGGGGATTTAAGGGCACTAGGAAGGGGACGCCATTCGCAGCCCAAGTGGCGGCGGACGATGCATCGAAAAAGGCAAAGTCCTTCGGGCTGAAGTCAGCTAATGTTTACGTGAGTGGTCCCGGTCCCGGAAGAGAGCCGGCGATAAGAGCCGTTCAGGCTGCCGGGGTGAAGGTGCTTATGATAAAGGATGTCACTCCGATTCCCCATAATGGTTGCAGACCCCCTGGAAGAAGAAGGGTGTAGGCATTATGGGAGAGGTTATGTTCACGTTGTTTGCGAGGAGGAAGAAGGTAATTGGCTAGGTATAGAGGACCATCTTGTAAGCTTTGCAGGAGAGAGGGCGAACAGCTTTTTCTTAAGGGCGCCAGATGTTATACGTCAAAATGTGCCATACAGAAAAGGCCTAACCGCGGACCCGGAGTTCACGGGGCCTCGATTGGCCGTTCCAAGTTCTCCGACTACGGAATAAGATTGAGGGAAAAACAGAAGGTTAAGCGTATTTACGGGTTGACCGAAAAGCAGTTCAGCCGTTATTTTGCCGAGGCGGCACGAAGAAGCGGAGTGACCGGTGCTATGCTCATACTGCTTCTTGAGAGAAGGCTTGACAATGTGGTCTACCGGCTCGGGTTTGCGAGTTCTCGCAACGAGGCCAGACACTTGGTCTGGCTTGGACATGTTCTTGTGGACGGCAAAAGAGTCAACATTCCCTCTTTCAGCGTTGAGCAGGGAAACAAAATAGAGATCAAGACAAAAACCAGAAGTAACCCGCATGTTAACCAGTCTCTCGAAGGTCTTGAGAGAAGGGGTTTCCCCCAGTGGCTCGAGCTTGACAGGGAAAATTACAGCGGGGTTGTCACCAAGCTTCCTGAGAGAGAGGACGTGACGGTTCCCATAGATGAACAATTGATCGTTGAGTTTTACTCGAGAGTCTAGAGAAGCTTGGCACAGACGGAGGTGTGAAACTTGGAGAATTTTCAGAAAAACTGGAGAGACTTGCAATATCCCAAAGCGCTTGAAAAGGACGAGCAGGTATCAACTCCTTTCTACGGTAAATTTATCTGTGAACCTCTCGAACCGGGTTACGGTATTACTCTTGGTAACGCGCTTAGAAGGGTTCTCCTATCCTCAATACAGGGTCCTGCTATTACCGCCGTCCTGATAGACGGGGTACGGCACGAATTTTCTACCATACCGGGAATTATGGAGGATGTTACTGAGATCATACTGAACCTTAAAAACGTAGATCTCAAAATGCATACCTACGAACCGCAGGCAGTGACTCTTAGTGCGCAGGGTCCTGGAGAAGTCAAAGCTTCAGACATAAGTACTACCCATATGGTGGAAGTTGTTAACGGCGAACAGCACATAGCAACCTTGGGGGATGATGCGAAGCTTGAAATGGAACTAACGGTGAAGATGGGAAGCGGTTACGAGCCGGTATCGAGAAGAGAGACGGAGAAGTCAATAGGCCTGATACATGTTGACGCGTTTTTCTCGCCCGTCAAAAAAGTTAATTACGCGGTTACCAACGCTAGGGTAGGGCAGAGGACCGACTATCAGAAACTCACCGTTGAAATATGGACGAACGGTACGATTCTTCCAGAAGAGGCCCTTGCCTACAGCGCAAAAATTATTAAGCAGCAATTAAACGTCTTCATTGATTTTGATGAGGAGCTTGCGGACAAGGTGGAAGAGGAAGAGTCCATGGGTATAAGCGGGACCGACGACAAGCTTTTTATCCCCATAGAGGACGTGGAACTTTCGGTGAGATCCATAAACTGCCTTAAAAAGGCGGAAATAAAATACATTGGAGAAGTGGTTCAGAGGACGGAACAGCAGCTTCTTGATCTTGAGAATTTTGGAAAAACTTCCCTTGAAGAGGTGAACGCTAGGCTTGCGGAAATGGGCCTGAGTCTCGGGATGGTTATAGACACCGAGGTCTTTGAAAACGAAAAGGAAAGGCGGGATTCTGAGAGTTCCGGGGAGTAATCTGAATCCGGGTCCGTATACGGTAAAAAGATGCGACACAGAAAATCAGGAAGAAAACTGGGAGTTACTACAAAACACAGAAAAGCCATGTTCCGCAACATGGCCACAGATCTTTTGCGTAACGGCAGGATAAACACAACGGACACAAAGGCCAAGGAAATAAGAAGGGTTGTGGAGAAGCTAGTGACGTTGGGTAAAAACGGGAGTCTTCACGCGAGAAGAAAGGCTCTGGGATATGTAAGGGACCGTGCGGTCGTGGAAAAACTTTTCTCCGAACTTGCCCAGAGGTATATGGAGCGTCCCGGTGGCTACACGAGGATAGTGAAACTCGGTTACAGAAGGGGAGACAATGCCCCTATTTCTCTTATTGAGCTCGTGACCGAAGAGTACAAAGCCAAAAGAAAAAGACGGAAGGCAAAACCCAAGGCCGACACCAAGAGCGTGTCGAGGAAAAGTTCGAAGAAGAAATCCGCGGAAGAACTTGGCCTGGTCGAGCAAGAGGAGACTGCCGAGAGCCAGGTGGACGAACAGGGCGAGGCCGAGGTAACCGAAGCCAAGTCTTCAAAGAAAAGTTCGAAGAAGAAATCCAAGAAAGAGCCTGATCCTGTTGAGCAAGAGGAAATTGCCGAGAGCCAGGTGGACGAACAGAGCGAAGCCGAAACGACCGAAGCTGAGTCCTCAGAACCTAAAGAGCAAGCTGATTCTTCCGAAAAAACCGAGGACTAAATTCCTCCGCTTCCCCCCTGTGCAATCCGGGTGGGTTTTTTCCGTGTTCCCTATTATTTATAATAAACCTGATGAAAAGAGTCGGGTTTATACTTGATGCGAGATCAATCGAGGAACTCAAGGATCTTGCTGTTGCTGCTGAAAAAGCGAATTTTCACTCCGTCTGGGCCACAGAACTTTACAGGACCCCTTTTCAACAGCTCTCAGCTGTTGCTTCTGTTACTTCTAAAATAAAACTCGGCACCGCCGTTGCTCTTGCGTTTGTGAGAAGCCCGCTGGTTACTTCCATTACTTCTCTTGATCTTGACGAAATAAGTTCGGGGAGGTTGATACTTGGTCTTGGTACCGGGGCAAAGAGGACAAACGAGGATTTCCACGGCGTTTTCTATGGAGACAGGCCGGTTGCGAGGATAAGGGAATGCGTTGGGTTAATAAGGGAGATTCTGTCCGGGGCTCATACGGGCAATGATATTGTTTTCGAAGGGCAGTTTTACCGCGTAAACACAAGGGGTTACAAAAGGGCTTTTGAACCCATCAGAGAAAATATACCTATATTCGTGGCCGGCATAGGCAGCAACATGGTCGGCGCTGCTGCCGAAATTGCGGACGGTTACATGGGACATGTAGTCTGTTCACTTGAATACATAAAAAAGGTAGTTTCACCTTCGCTTGAAGAAGGACTTGAGAAACGTAGAAAAAACGGAGATTTCACTAAGTGCTCGATTATTACCTGCGCTGTTTCGCATGACTGGGAAAGGGCGAGAGAGGCCGCTCGGGCGACCATAGCCTTTTACGCTACGGTAAAAGCCTACGGTCCTCCTTTCAGGCTTCATGGTTTTACGGAGGAGGTCAAAGTGATAAGGGATGCTTTTCGTAGAAAAGATGTCCGCGCGATGATAAAAGGTGTTAGTGATGAAATGATCGATGCGTTTGCCGTTGTAGGGGATGCGGAACATTGCAGGGAGAGGGTTGAGGAGTACAGGAAGTATGTTGATCTTCCCGTGCTCAGCGTCCCTCATTATTTTCTTGATTTCAGGGAGGTAAGGGAGTACCAGGAGCGACTGATCGAGGCCTTTGCCTCGTGAGGTCCAGGTTTCTCATCTAGGAAAATGAAAATACTTGTTTCGGGATCGTCTGGAACCGTGGGAACCCATTTTCTTAATTCCCTTCCCTCGGATTCCTGTGAGATATGGCGTCTTGTAAGATCGCGGGCGGAAGGGGAGAATCTGATTTTCTGGGATCCGGAGGGGGGCCATGTCGATGATCCGTCTTTGCTTGAGGGCTTTGACGCCGTCGTTCATCTCTCGGGGGAGAATATAGTGTGCAGATGGACCGAAGAGAAAAAGAATTCAATACGGCGGAGCAGGGTGCACAGTACCCGCTACCTAGTGAGTCTTTTCTCTGGACTTCAAGATCCTCCCAAAACCTTTATCTGTGCTTCGGCAATTGGTTACTACGGGGACAGGGCGGAAGAAAAACTTACTGAGAGCTCCGGGGCTGGTTCCGGGTTTCTTCCCGATGTTTGCTGTGAGTGGGAGAATGAGGCCAACAGGGCCTCGGACCTTGGCGTAAGGGTAATAAACCTGCGCATAGGCGTCGTACTGAGCCCTGAAGGAGGCATACTGAGTTCTTTGCTACCTATTTTTAAAGCGGGTCTTGGGGGGGTTATTGGAAGTGGCGGTCAGTACCTGAGCTGGATATCGATAGAAGACCTTTCGCGGGTAATTATTTATCTGCTGGAGCATGGAGAAGTAAACGGGCCCGTTAACGCGGTATCCCCAAATCCGGTGACTAACAGGCAGTTTACCACCACGCTTGCGTCAGTTCTACGAAGACCCGCATGGTTTTCAACTCCCGCATTTGCCGTAAGGCTTTTCTTCGGAGAGATGGGCCGCTCCACGATGCTTGCCGGCAGCATGGTTTTCCCTGAGAAGCTTCTTTCCTCCGGTTACGAGTTCTTGCACGAAGACCTGGGTCGCGCAATTGAGAATGTTGTTTTGAGGTAAAATGTCGAAGAAAAATAAGTTCCATTCACGCCAGTACCTGAGATTGAAACTTGAGAGAAAAGATCTTGACGAAGATCCGTTTGTTCAGTTTGATCTCTGGTACGGGGAGATCCTAAAAGCTGAAACCGATTTTCCAAACGCTTTTATCCTTTCTACGGTAGGAGCGGATGGCGTTCCGTCCTCAAGAGTGGTGCTTCTCAAGGGTTATGACGAAAGGGGTTTTTCCTTTTATTCAAATTGTCTCAGTCGTAAGGGCAGAGATATAGCCGAGAACCCGGTTGCCTCGCTTTGCTTCTGGTGGCCAGAATTTGAAAGGCAGGTGAAAATAGACGGCGAAGTCTCACTTCTGCCCGAACGGGAAGCCGATGAATACTTTAGGTCTAGACCCCGCCAAAGCCGCATAGGAGCTTGTGTTTCGAGGCAGAGCGAAGTTCTTGCAAGCAGGCAGCTGCTTGAGGAGCAATACGACCAGTTCCGGTCTGAATGGAAAGGAAAAAGTATAGCGCGGCCCGATTTTTGGGAAGGATACGTAGTGAGTCCAGCGCGCTTTGAGTTCTGGCAGGGAAGAAAAAACAGGCTTCACGATCGTTTCAGATATATTCCTTCCCCAGATGGTGGCTGGAGCATAGACAGGCTTTACCCATAACTCGCGGAAAGAAGAATCGATAGCCCCCGGTCACCTGGTTGCGCGATAGAGCGCTACTACTCCCATGGTGAGTTCTGAGTATTGGCAATCCCGAAACCCCGCGTTTTCAAGATGGCGTATGAAATTCTTTCTTTGAGGGAACCCGGCGGCGGATTCAGCGAGATATCTGTATTCTTTGCCCCTGCCGTAGAGGCTTCCGACAAAAGGCATCAAGACTCTGAAGTAAAACATGTATATGGGTTTGAAGACGGGATTTTTCGGAATCGCAAATTCAAGTATGAGAAGTTTTCCGTTTTCCCTTAGGACCCTTCTCATCTCTCTCAGGGAAAGTTCGTAATCGACTGTGTTTCTTATACCGAATGCTATCGTGACGGAGCTAAACTGTTTCTCCGGAAAAGGGAGATTTTCGGCCGCAGCCGATACAAGTGCTATTTTGCCCCTTAAATCGAGGTCTTTAATTTTCTTTTTTGCTATCCGGAGCATATTCATGCTGGGATCAATCCCGACCGTTTTGGTTGCGGGATGTTTTTTTGCGATTTCAATTGCAACTTCCGCTGTCCCTGTTGCTATGTCCAGATTGTACTCGGCGCCGCGCAATCCTTCCGCCAGCTTTTTTCTCCAGAGTTTGTGAATTCCAAGGCTGAACAGAGTGTTTAGCCAGTCGTAGTGACTTGCCACTTCATCGAAAATTTTCTTTGTTTCAGGCATCAGACGGATTCCAGAATTCTTTCTATGTGGGAGGTTCTGTTGAGAACATAGAAATGAATTCCGGGCACTCCTTCGGCGATAAGTTCCCTTACCTGGTTTCTGCACTGCGCGATTCCCACTTCCACCGCCTTGCGGTTATCGTCTCCTGCATCTTCCAGTCTTTTTCTCAGAGCCTCGGGTATCTCCGTTCCGCAAAGAGACGATATTCTTATCACCTGCCTCGATGAGAGCACGGGCATAAGGCCTGGGATTACGGGAAGGTCTATTCCTGCTGCCCTTACTCTGTCGACATAATCAAAATAGTAACGGTTATCGAAAAAGAGCTGGGTGATTATGATATTGGCTCCAGCGTCAACCTTCTTTTTGAGATTGGATATGTCTTCCTCAAAGCTTGGGGATTCGATATGTTTTTCCGGATAGCCGGCGACTGCTATTGAAAACTGCTGTGGTTTTTCTTTTTCGTATTTTCTTATGTGTTCCACGAGTTGGTTTGCGTGCTGGAAAGCTCCCTCGGACAGTAGCTTTTCGCCGTTTTCCTGCGGAATATCTCCCCTGAGGGCCACTATGTTACGTATTTTTTCCCGTTCAATCTGCTCGAGCATCAGATCTATCTCCTTTTCGGAAGATCCTATGCAGGTCAAATGGCAGGCGCTTTCCGTCCCGATAACGTTTTTTATGTAGGATGCGACTTCAACGGTTCTTTTACGCCCCTTCCCCATGGCGCCGTGTGTTACCGTTATTATGCCGGGCGAAAGTTCGGCGAGTCTCGCAAGAGTATCCTTGAGTTTTTCGAATTCAGGATCGTCTTTCGGAGGAAAGACCTCAAAGGATATAAGAAGGGCATCTTTTTTTTTGTTCTTGTATTCAGAAAAATCCACGGTTTTTCCTCGAGAGCCAGAGTTTACAGTGTGGTCTCTCTTTCAATTTTAACGGGTTTCCAAAGTCCGAAACTGCCGCAATCAAGAATGAACTCCACTCTTTCCGATCTGTTAAGGGTGAGTGTTCACAGCCTTCTTGCAGAACCGGCCATCATTATAATGGAAGCTATGGAAAGCAGGCCCGCAAAGCTAGTTGTTCCTATTAGTGAGAAAACCAATATTTCTTCTCGTCTTTCAAAGCGTTCGACTTCTTTTGCTGTTCTTTCGTCTACCGCGTCAAAGAACTTTTCAAGAGGATACACAATGCGTTCTTTCGCCTGGTGATATTCGTTGCTATATAGCAGTCGGCGCGCGAGTACAGGGTCCGGCCTCCCTCTGACTGTGTAATTGCCCGAAGCGTCTTTGTAGAGGCCGACCATTGCGTTCATTGCCTGAACTTCTAAGTTGACAAGGGCATTTGATTCATTCTCGGCTGTTTGCAGAAGGTCAAGTTCGGTATCGGTGAATCCTGCTTTTTTCATAAGCACCTTAAGAGCCACCGGGCTGCTGCTTGGACGTGGGGCTGTTCCTGTCGATACTACAAAATCCCAGTATATGCCGTGATATTTTTCGGGACGAGGAGCAATTCCGTTTCGGATATCGAGAATTTCCCGAAAATACTCGACGTAGCGATCATCAGCAGTCTGGGAGTAAGTACGCACCATGCGTGTGAGGTCCTCGACGCTTTGGCGCAGTTCATCGGCCAGAAGATATGAGTTGTATCTGCTTTCCTCCGCTTCAGCCATTTGCTGAGAATTTCTCATCATAACGAATGCTTGAGTCAATGACACAAGCACGAGTGCCATTATAGTTGTGGAAATGATCATCTGCCGGACTGCAGTGACAGTTATTTTTTGGCTTTCATTGACGGTTGGTTCTGCGAAGTCTGAAGGATCATGCGTGGACATCTACTGTCTCCTTACCTCTTGCAATGCTCTGGCAGCACGCGCCGATACTTACCTACAGCAGGTTTGAGTCCTAAAGTATAGTCTTTCTCAAGCGGTTTCTGGACCTCTTTACGCGCAAACCTTATCCTCAAAAGATACCTTGCGTTATATTGTGCTTCAAGCCGTGGCGAGTTAGGGAAAATCCGCGTTCTTGCTTGAATTTCCAAATATTTTTTGAATGCGAGCGCTTCTGTAATCGAATATTAAATCCAGTTTTCTGCTTACCAAGAGTGGGTTTGCCAGCCTTCCGATCGGTCCAAACGGCAGGGAGTAGTGAATAAGGTCTTTTATCTGCGTTTTTCCCTCTGCCTCCGTAAAAAAATGCTTGTGGTGCCAGAATTTATATGGTCCGAATCGCTGCTCGTCAACGAAGTAGCGCAGCGGGTCAACTTGGGTTATTTCCGTTGCCCAACTGGTTTTGATAAAGGGTATCGGAGTTACGGTGTAAGTGATTATCATGCCGGGATATATTTTTTCTTCCGCCTCAGATGTTATCCGCAGGTTAAGCTCCGAGGGAGTTATCTTGGGAAGATTGTTCGGGTTGGAGAAAAAATCCCAAGCTGTCTCAATGGAAACCGGCAGGAATTCTGTTCTCTTGAGCGTATATATCTTCATTTTTCTTCTGCTTGCTCAAGCGGCGATCCGGGAAGCCCGACAAACCTCCACAGCACCAGGAACACGAGTCCGAATATCAGGGGTAAGGACTCGTGTGTTTCATAAAGCACGCCGGCGGACATTCCACCCACGCAGGCTCCCATAAAATTTGCCAGATTGAAAAAACCGGAGAGCACACCCCTGTTCTCAGAGGAGACTCTTTGAGTAACAAACGCAGGCAGTATGGACTGAAATATGGAGTATCCGAGAAAGAACACCGCACCCGCCAGGTAGAGAGTTATACTGTCAGCCGCTCGAAGCAGATAGATCAAGAAAGCGGCTACTAAAAAGAAAAGTCCGGACCTGGTTGCCTGTTTCAGTTTTTTTCTCGTTTCTGAGATCCTGATGTAGGCATTGGCCAGGAGCGCACTGGGGGCGAGTATTACCAGGTAGACGAACCACAGATCCTGGGGACCAGTGCCGATGTTTTTCCAGTCCAGAGGATAGATGAACAGAATAAGGTTAAGGCAGAGGGATGTTATGAAGGTTGAGGAAAGAATTTTCCTCACCTCCGGTTCCCTGAGTTTGAGAAGAACTTCTTTTCTGTCCCTTGTTTTTTTCTCTGGAAGTTCCGGAAACAGGAAAAGAGTAAAGAGCACCGCGATTAATCCCAGGGCTGCGAGGATGAAGAAAAGGCTTTCAAAACCGAATTTCCCTGCAAGTACCGGACCGACTATGAGCGAAGTTATAAACGCCGTTCCAACTATTATCCCAGTCAGCATGAAAGACTGGGCCCTTACCTCGTTTCTTGTGCAGTCCCCGAGAACAGCTATGGCAACTGCGCCTATCGCACCGCTTCCCTGAATCGCTCTGGTTATTATTAGCTCCCAGATGTTGTCTGCAAAAGCGCAGAGAACGCTTCCAATGCAAAAGATCAGAAGCCCGAACACTATTACCGGCTTTCTTCCGAATCTGTCGCTTGCCATGCCGAAAGGTATCTGCAGCAGACTCTGGGTAAGGGCGTATATTCCAAATGCGACTCCGGCGGATGAGAGAGTTGCTCCCTCGTAATTTACGGCGTATATGCTGAAAACGGGAATTATCAGGAATATTCCCAGAAGCCTGAGCGCAATTATTGTTCCTATTACGAGAACGGAGCGAAGTTCATATCTGTTCAGTTTCATGGCGTTTTCCCGGGATTTCCCGTTCCGGTTTCGTTTTTAGGAAGACAATTAAAAAACCAATTCAATAAAAGATAGGGGAATTATATACCTAAATAAATAGCAATCGGGTATTTCTCACGTTTGACAATGGCAGAGATCCAATGGGCAGTGCTCGGATTTGCAATTTCTTTTGTGAACGGTCTTTTTCCTTCCTGACATTAGGCAAGCCTGAAACTTGCCTTAGGGAGTGGTATAATTTGTCTTATCCAGTCGGAGAAAATACGGAACCGGCAAACGGGTAATTCGAACAAACCGCTTCACTCGGCTTTTGGAGAAATTTCCAGGCGATGAGACCTACTTGGGCTGAAATCAGTCTCGATTCTTTTAAGTCAAATCTTGGCGAAGTAAGAAGGCTTGTGGGGAAAAATGTCCGTATTATGGCAATTGTCAAAGCCGACGCTTACGGACACGGTGCGGTAAGGTTAAGCGATGTCGCCCTCAGTCATGGAGCGGATATGTTGGGAGTGGCCACCGTGCCGGAGGCGATGGAACTCAGAGAAGCCGGAATAAAAAACGGAATATTTCTTCTGGGAGGGATTGATTCCCGGGAAGCCGGGGTGGTCGTGGAGAACACCCTTACTCCGGCGTGTTATTCCCTCGATGTGCTTGAGTCTCTTTCCGGAGCCGCTGTTGAGCGTGGAGAGACAGTCGGTTATCACCTGAAAGTCGATACGGGCATGACCAGGCTTGGAGTGGGAGTGGGCGACATAGAATCTTTTTTCGCTTCAGCCGCCAAACTTCCCGGAGTGATGCTTGAAGGCGTTTTCACGCATCTTGCCTCCTCTGAGATTCTCCAAAGCGACTATACGGATTATCAGCTCGGGATTTTCCGCGAGGGTCTTTTTTTCCTTGACGAGCTGGGAGTTAAATATCGCTACGCCCATTCCGCAAACAGCGCCTCCATACAGAGATTTCCGGATTCTCACATGGATATCGTGAGACCCGGGATAATGCTTTACGGTTCAGGCAACATGGGGGAGGTTGACCTAAGACCCGTTATGAAACTCAAAACAAGAATAGTGCAGCTAAGAGAAGTTCCCCCGGGCACTTCGGTCGGCTACGGAGGAACTTTCGTTGCCGGGAGAGACACACTGGTCGCGACCCTCCCGGTTGGGTATGCGGACGGCTACCCGAGAGCCCTTTCAAACAGGGCGAAAGTTTCTCTCGGCGGGAGACTCGCTCCGCTTATAGGGTCCGTATGCATGGATTTCATCATGGTCGACGTAACGGACATTCCGGGTATCTGTGTTGGAGACGAAGCAGTGCTTTTCGGAGACGGACTCGTGAGCGTTGAGGATGTCTCCTCCTGGGCCCAGACCATACCCTACGAAGTCTTATCACGGATTTCGCCGAGGGTCCCGAGGCGTTACCTATGATCCGTTTTATTGTTTAGTCTGAAGAGAATCTGCAATGAGAACCGTTATACAGAGGGCAACCGAAGCGTCAGTTAGCGTTGACGGAAATGTGGTCGGCAGCATCGGCCCGGGAATTGTGGTTCTTATTGGAGTTGAGAAAGACGATTCGGAGAAAGACGTTGCCTATGTTGCGGAGAAGATAGCCGGTCTAAGGATATTTGAGGATTCCTCGGGCAAAATGAATCTCAGCATCAAGGATACGGGGGGAGAAATCCTGGCTATCTCGCAGTTTACCCTCTACGGTGATTGCAGAAAGGGCAGAAGACCTTCTTACACACGGGCCGCCGGTGGAGATTTCGCGAGGCGGTGCTACGAACTTTTCATTGCTGAGATCGCGGAACGTGGAATTCCGGTCAGAACCGGCGTTTTCGGGGCAATGATGGATGTTCACATAGTGAACAGCGGTCCCGTCACACTTCTTATCGACAGTTCCAAGGATTTCTGAGTTCATACTGGTTATTTCGCCGCCGCGGATTATTATTAGGATAGATGAAGACCGTATGCAGCCACCCCACCGCCCACAGGGATTATATATTTGAGGAGAAGTACGAAGCGGGTCTGGTCCTCAAGGGCTCCGAGGTTAAATCCCTTAGAAGCGGAAACGCCAGCGTGAAGGAAAGCTTTGCTCTTATAAGGGAGGGCGAAGCCAGGCTTGTTAACTGCTACATAGCCCCTTATGACGCCGCTAACACGCTCAACCATGAGCCGACTAGGGAGAGAAAGCTTCTGCTGAACTCCCACGAGATAAGGAAGCTGATTGGAAAAACCAGCATTAGAGGGTACACTCTAATTCCTCTCAGGATTTATTTTAAAAACGGCATGGCAAAACTCGAGCTGGCCCTTGCCAAAGGCAAGAAGACGAGGGATAAAAGAGAGGATATCAAGCGTCGCGAGGCCCAAAGGGATATGCAGAAGGCCGTTAGACGATCTTTGAAACGTTCATAACTTAGAAATGGGGGCGATCGGCTTCGACGGAAAACAGGGAAGCTTGTGCCGCATGCCGAGCTTGGTTAACTCGTAAAACTGATCAAGCACGATAAGTGCCGAACCAATTAACGCACTCGCAGCCTAAAAGAACTGCGACGTCTCAGAACGTCATGCCCGCTGGGCTTTCTGAGGCGTAATTCAAGCGGGATGGCTGGTACGTGATTCCCGGGGCGCTTGCCAGCGAGATTTTACTCGGGACTGTGGTAAAAAAACCTGCCTGCCGGTGATTTTGCCGTCTGATTCAAAAGACAGGATAAGCATGTAGAAGCCTGGTGAAACTTTTTCCGGACCCGGGTTCGATTCCCGGCGCCTCCACCAAAAGAGAATTAAAACATCACTTCTTAGAATATAAATCCTCAAAACGAAAAATCATAAAGCCAGCCCTATAGGGGTTTTTTGTCCAGCTGAGTCTTAAGGTCGAGGATATAGTGAAGCGCAGAACTATCGTAATTGCCACGAGAAACGAGGGGAAACTGAGAGAATTCAGATCAATCCTCTCTGAGGCCTACGACGAGATCCTTTCTCTAGCGGACTTTGATGAAATTCCCGAGATAAAGGAAACGGGTCTTTCTTTCAGGGAGAACGCTTTCATCAAGGCGAAAACAACCTCTGATTTTCTCGGGATGGATTCTATTGGGGATGACTCGGGCCTGGTTGTGGATGCTCTGGGCGGGGCTCCGGGGATTTATTCAGCAAGGTATGCCGGCGAAAGGGCCTCGGATAATGATAATAACGAAAAATTGCTCTCTGAACTCAAAGGAGAGAAAAACAGGAATGCCAGATTTGTCTGCTGTATCGCTCTAGTACTTGCGAACGGAACACAGGAATTTTTCGAGGGCGAGTGCTGCGGACAGATTATCCAGGAGAAAAGAGGCGAAAGCGGTTTTGGCTATGACCCGGTTTTCTATGTTTCTCAATACGGAAAAACCATGGCTGAACTCGGCCCCGACATAAAAAACAGGATAAGTCACAGGGCTATTGCCTCAGAAAAGCTTCTGTCATATTTTTCGAATCTAGAATAAATGCTTTATTTGATGTAAGAATTTTCCCGATTTTATCTTGCCAAATTATGTGAAATTTCCGTTTTTAATTGTAACCTGCTTCCCAATTGAATATATTTAGATTCCGACCTTTGTTTATTGCGGCTGCTTTAACTTTATAAAGGGGTTTTCTGCGTGAAAAGCGCAAAGTTTATTTTTGTTACCGGCGGAGTTATGTCTTCCCTGGGAAAGGGTATCTCCGCTTCCTCAATAGGTTTCCTTCTTGAAAGCTGTGGTCTTCGAGTCACCCTTCAGAAGCTTGATCCCTACATAAACGTTGATCCGGGCACGATGAACCCTTTTGAGCACGGGGAGGTTTTTGTTACCGACGACGGGGCGGAAACGGATCTCGACCTTGGTCATTACGAGAGGTTTACCAAAGCCCATCTTGGCAAGAAAAACAATCTTACAAGCGGCAAAGTCTACGATTCCGTTATTTCCAAGGAGAGGGAGGGCAAATTCCTCGGCAAGACGGTTCAGGTAATACCTCACATAACGGATGAGATAAAATCCCGCGTGCGCGCCCTTGAGGATGGCAATGATGTCATCATAGTCGAGATCGGCGGTACCGTGGGAGATATTGAAAGTCTTCCTTTCCTTGAGGCTGTAAGGCAGTTGAGGTCGGACCTCGGCAAGCAGAACACTCTTTTCATACATCTTACGTACGTCCCCTATGTTGCCGCCGCCGGAGAACTGAAAACAAAGCCCACGCAGCACAGCGTGAAGGAACTTCTCCAGATAGGAATTCAGCCGGACATACTCCTGTGTCGCACCGAGGACAAGTTTCTTCCGGAAGATGTTAAGAGAAAAATAGCCCTTTTCTGCAACATCGAGCAAAAGGCGGTGATTACGGCAAAAGACGTTGAGCATATATATGAAGTTCCGCTTATGTACAAAAAAGAGGGACTGGCCGAGATAATTGTTGAATGTCTCGGTATGTGGACCAAGAAACCCGACATGGGGGAGTGGCAAGAGCTCGTTCGAAGAGTAAAGAATATGAAAGAAACCGTGCGTATAGCGGTCGTCGGAAAATACGTTTCACACGGAGACGCTTACAAGAGTCTCCATGAGGCCCTTTACCACGGCGGTTTAGCCAACGACTCAACCGTTGAAATAAAATACGTGAATTCAGAAGAAATGGATGGTATGTCTCCGGACAACTATTTCTCCGATGTTCACGGCATACTTGTTCCCGGAGGATTCGGGGAGAGAGGGATTGACGGGAAAGTCGATGCCACCAAGTACGCGAGGGAAAATCAGATTCCCTTTTTCGGAATCTGTTACGGCATGCAGCTTGCCGTTATTGAGTTTTCAAGAAACGTGTGCGGCATAGATGACGCGGATACCACCGAGAACAATGGCAATACGCAGAACCCGGTTATAGACATAATGGAATCGCAAAAGAACATAAGTGAGAAGGGCGGAACAATGAGACTCGGGGCCTATCCCTGCGTCATAGAGCCCGAGACCTTGGCCAGCAGCATCTACGGGACTCCCGAGATCTCCGAAAGACACCGACACCGGTTTGAGGTGAACAACAGCTACAGGGAAATCCTTGAGTCAAATGGAATGGTTCTTTGCGGCCTCTCGCCGGATGGAAATCTGGTTGAAATCATGGAACTTAAGGATCATCCTTGGTTTGTCGGCTGTCAGTTCCACCCCGAATTCAAGTCAAAGCCCCTGAGTGCCCATCCGCTTTTCAGAGATTTCATAAGAGGGGCGCTTCGGTACAGGGATTCTCTTAGCTGATCGAATTGTCCATTCGATGAATCTCCCCAGTATAAACGAACTTGTTGCTTACAGAAAAAGAAGGGAGCCCGCCCTGGGAGTGGTCCTCTCTGCCCATCCCGACAAGCTCTCAGTTCTCTCAGAAGACGGCAAGCGCTACTCGGTTGAACCGAAGAAAGTCGTGCTGTTAACCGGAATAACCGTTCCCGAAACCCTGACCGACTCCGAGAAAAAACTCGAAATGAGAAAGTGGAGAAGAGAACTTGAGGAAAGAAAAGACTCCGTTGATGTGGAAACGCTGTGGCAGTGTGTTGTGGAGGAGAAGGAGACCGTAAGCTTTGAGGAGATACTGGATCTGTATTCGGGTGCGGAGCAGGTTTCTTCGGAGCAGAGGTTCTTGCTTTTCTGGGCCGTGGATAAAAACACGGTTTATCTTGCAAGAGGCGAAGACGGCTATCTCGTGCGCTCGCGGGAGGATGTTTCCAAGACACTTCATACCCTTGAACTCAGAAAAGAAAGAGAACAGAAGGCGCAGGCCGCCGTAAGCTGGGTGCGTTCTGTTATAAGTGGCGAAGTTCCTCCGGTGGTTGATGAGAATCACGGCGAGTTCCTCGAGCTGATCGAGCGGTACATAATTGATCTTGACGGTTACGAGCGGGCTAAGGAAGCCAAGGGCTTTCTTTATGAAGCGGGGCTTAAGGAAGTGGAGTCGGCGGTTGAATTTCTTATAAAAACGGGTTTTTGGAAGAAAGACGATGACCCGGAATCAAAAAAAATCGCTTTTCATTTCATACACTCCCAAAGAGCGCTTGAAGAGGTGGAAACTATTTTGAGTGCCGGGGAAAACTTCGCGGGCCTTACCGACAGAACGGATATTGAAGCTTTTTCAGTTGACAGCGAGACAACGCAGGACATTGATGACGCCATTTCGTTTGAAATGCACGGGAACCGGATCACTCTGGGAGTCCACATCTCGAATGTAGCCCATGTTGTAAGCAGAGGAAGTTTTCTTGATCAGGGGACTCTTGAGCGCGCCGAGACGGTTTATTTCCCCGAGGAACGCGTGGATATGTTCCCCCGGGATCTTGTGAGCAAGAAACTCAGCCTGACCGCCGGCGACCTCCGACCTGCACTTTCTCTTTTTGCCACTTTTAATAAAGAAGGCTTCGCCTTGATCGATTATCACTTTGAAGCGACGGTCATAAGGATTTCGAAAAATCTTACCTACACAGAAGCGACTGAAATGTTGCACAACACACAATGGGGAGAAGTCCTTGTGTCTCTCACTGATTCACTCAGAGCGGAGAGAGTTAACAAGGGCGCATTTGTAGTTCAGCTTCCGGAACTCAAGATCAGGGTCGGAGGCCAGGATGGAATTTCGGTCAGCAAAGATTACATGGATTCTCCCGCCCACAATGTCGTTTCCGAATGCATGATACTTATGAACCGGCTTTCGGGAGATTTCTTCGATAAAAACGGAATTCCGGCGCTCTTTCGTTCCCAGAGCCAGGATATTGAGCCTGAAGCCAGGGAACTTGACCCCGAAGACGTCCTTTTTCCGGTAAAGGTGGTAAAGCACTTAAAGCCGTCCTTTGTTACCTTTGCTCCCGAAATCCACAAGTCCTTGGGAGTTCCCTCCTACGTGCAGATGACTTCTCCCATAAGGAGGTACACGGACCTTCTTATGCAGCGCCAGCTTATATCCTGGCTTGAGGAACAGAGGATTTGCTACTCGGAAAGCGAGCTTGAAGACATGAACACGCGGGTTAGCCTCGCCACCAGGGAAATAAAAAACGCGCAGAGAGGCAGACACAGGTACTGGCTTATCCGCTATTTTCTGGAAAAGGATATAAAAGGGGCGACAGGTTACGTAAGTTCCAAGGGATATAACGGGTTTAACGTTTATATCCCGGAGTTTCTGATCGAGCTTGCGCTTTCTAACTCAGGCGGCAGGGTTTTCGACATAGGAAGTGAAATTTCCCTCTCCATCTGGGGGACCGACCCTCTCAGAAGAAGGATACGCGTGAGTCCGGCTTAGTTCCGGTGTGCCGGGACCCAGGTTCAAACAAGTGCATACTGTCGGAGCTGGAAAGACCACCCTCTTCAGTGCTTTTCTTGAAGAATTTCGAGAATTTCTTCAAGCCCCGAGACCTTCACTCTCGGCCTTCCCCGTTTTTCGCCCTCTTTCTTTTCAAACCAGTCAACCTGCAGCCATTCATTGTAGGAAATATGTTTTTCATCAAGCAGTTCCCTTATGCTCTCATCCGAAGTGAATTCAGGCCGTAGCGTGTTTTCCCCCTCGATGTCCTCGATCATGCAGCTTACGGTTTCGCCGGAGTCGGACTTGTTCGTGCCGATAACTCCGGTCGGTCCGCGTTTTATCCACCCTGTGGTGTAGAGTCCCGTAAGCGGAGTGCCGCCCGCTTTGTCAAGCACTCTTCCTTTTTCGTTGGGGATTACCCCCGAACTGTCATCAAACGGCACGTCCCGAAGAGGTATTCCCCGGTACCCGACGGAGCGAAAAACCAGATCGGTAGGAATCTCTTCGGTCTCGTCTGTGGATTTGGGCCGAAGGGAGCCGTCGTCGGATTTGTAAAGCCTGTTTCTCACGACTTTCACGCTTTTTACCCTGTTGTCTTCTCCGGCAATTATTTCTATCGGAGAAACCAGGAACCTTATGACTATTTTCTTTGATTTGGAGTGAACCCTTTCGGAAGCTTTTTTTACAAGATCTATTTTCGTCTGGACTGTTCTGTTCGGTTTGCGCTCAAGCTCCTCAAGCGTAAGGGAATCGGGTTCCGCTTCATCCGGCAGCGTAAGGAGATCAGCGTCCTCAAGGTTCTCAAGTTCCCGAAGCTCCGGGTTGGTGAAGGCCGCCTGCGCGGGGCCTCTTCTTCCAAGCATGTATATTTCCCTTATTCCGCTTTCGGCCAGTTGTTCAAGCGCGTAGTCTGCGATATCCGTTTTTTCCATTTCGCTTTTTGTGAGGGAAAGAATTCTCGCAACATCCACCGCGACGTTCCCGACTCCGACTATGACTACTCTTTTCCCCGAAAAGTCAAAACCAAGGCCCATGTGATCCGGGTGGGAGTTGTACCAGCCTACAAATTCCGTTGCCGTGTGGCTTCCGATTATGCCCTCTCCCGGTATTCCCATTTTTCTGTCGGTCTGAGCCCCTGTTGCGAAAACTATCTGGTGGTAACGGCTGCGCAGGTCCTCAAGCGTTACGTGTTTTCCGAACTCTACAAGTCCGAAAAACCTGTATTGAGGATTGGATGCGATTTTATCATAGACTCTGGCCACGCTCTTTATTTTCTGGTGGTCCGGAGCTACCCCGCTTCTCACGAGACCGTGGGGGGTCGGAAGTTTCTCGAACATGTCTATGAACACGCGGTCGCCAAGTTTTTTCTGCAGGTGCTCGGCTCCGTAGAAAGCGGCGGGTCCCGATCCCACGATAGCAACTTTAATTTTTTCAAGGCTCATGGCGTGGGAAGTATATATACAATATTTCATAAATCTATTCCCGGGAAAATCTTTTCCTGTTCTGCTTTTAGGTTTCTGGCGGGGAGTTTCTAGAAGCTCTTTTTTCCGCTAAGCGGGTTTGATGGTGGTATAATAATAAACTTCTTGGTGTGGGGTGGAGTGATCCTATGATTGTTAAAGACCGTACAGAACCGGAGCATTTTCATCTTAAGGTGGTTCACGAAATAAGCGACTTGATCAACAAGTCCGTGGGTCTTAACACCGTTTTGGGCAGGGTGGTCAGAAAAATTTCTTCCTCGCTTCACTACGATGTCGTTTCCATATATGTCTGGGACGATGGAGAAGAGGTTCTGAGGCTCGTGGCCAACAGAGGTCTTCAGGTTAAACCGAAAAGCGACATCTTCCTGCGCTCGGATGAAGGTCTTACCGGGATGGTCCATAAAACGAAGGTTCCCCTGGTAGCCATGCCGGCTTCCAAGCATCCCAATTACAGGTATTTCCCCGAACTAGGCGAAAAGGAATACGAAAGCTACATAGGCGTTCCCATAATGCTTCACGATGTATGTGTCGGGGTGCTGGTGGGACAGAACAAAACTCCCATGCAGATAACCCCAGCCGAGCAGACTCTTTTTCAGATCATAGCGCTACGACTTGCCGGGGTTCTTGAAGTCGCGAACACCTTGGACCGGCTGAAACCCCCGTCCATGGTAAAACACGAGACGAGAACCTATCAGGGGAAAGGAGTCTCCGAAGGAGTGGCTGTAGGCAAGGCGGTTACATTCCGCGGTCTTTTCCGCCGGATGTCCACTATGGAGATGGGCCGCACTCCGGGAATCGAGAAAAGAAGAGTTAGAAATTCCATAAAGAACATATCGCAAGACCTTAAGAACACTATTCAAAAAATGGATTCTGAGGGGAAGCTCTCCAAGAACGAAGTGGATATTTTCCGTTCACACCTGATGATAGTGGATAGCCGCGACATGGAGAGGGGAACTGGCGAACTCATAGATGAAAAGAGGGTTTCAGCCGAGGCCGCGGTGGTTGAGTATCTTGAATCCCAGGCATCACGTTTTGAATCCTTGCCGGATTCTTATATGAGGGAGAGGGCCTACGATTTCAGAGATATAGGTGAGAGGATGCTCCGGGATCTTACCCGTTCAAAGAACGAGAATATTCCTGCTTCCGCCGACGGAGAGCCTTTAATACTTGTGGCAAGAGAGATAGGCGTTTCTTTTGTCACGGCCGTTGAGGGGGAGGTGGGGGGAATAGTCCTTGAAAAAGGCGGGGAGACTTCGCACGCGGTCATAATAGCGAAATCGCTTGGGATTCCGGTAGTTGTCGGCATAGACAACATAGTGAATCTGGTACATCCCGGGGAGGATATGATAGTTGACGGGAGAAGCGGTTTCATTTTCACAAACCCCGATCAGGTGCTTAAGGATGAGTATCTGTCCATGCACCAAAAAGCCGTTGAGCTCCGCGGCTTCATAGAGACTGAAGCGGAAAAAAGTACCGGCACCGGTCTTGACGTCGAAATAACGGCGAATGTTGGAATTCCGGCTGATGCTGAGATGGCCAAGCGTTACGGCATCAAGAGTGCGGGACTTTTCAGGACGGAGTTTGCCTTTGCAAGGTTTAAGAAATGGCCTAGTGTAAGGTCCCAGCTAAAGATATACAAGGAGATCTCAGCTAATTTTGAGAGCGGAGTAACCATTAGGACCTTGGACGTGGGTTCTGACAAGATACTTTCCTATCTCAAAATGCCCAAGGAAGAAAACCCCCTTCTTGGCCTTCGCTCAATCCGCTTTTCAATGGAGTATCTTGATCTTTTCAGGGATCAGGTGAAATCCATTTTGCTGGCGGTAAAAAAAGGGGGGAACTTCAGGATTCTTCTGCCCATGGTTTCAAACGTCTGGGAGGTTGAGACTGCGGCGCAGATAATTGAGGAACTGTCCGCCGAAGTGAGCCTTCACCGGCTTGACATACCGAAGCTTGGAATAATGATGGAGGTTCCGGCGCTTGCGTACCAGTTCGGAGATTACGCGGACTTAATAGATTTTGTTTCCATCGGGACAAACGACCTTATACAGTATCTGCTCGCGGTGGACAGAAATTCAAACGCGGTCGGACATCTTTACTCGGCTTTTCATCCCTCCGTGGTGAGAATGCTCGATTTTACAAGGGAGCAGATTATCTCAAGCGGAAAGGAACTTAACATCTGTGGAGAGATAGCGGGAGTTCCCTCCGGTACGCTCCTGATATTGGCTCTTGGTTACCGTCACCTGAGCGTTTCCCCGCTTCGGTTTCCTTACGTGAAATTCCTCTCGGACAGGCTTTCCGAGCGGATGCTCGAGGAAATCAGGTCCGAAGTACTGCTGCTCTCAAAGGAGTCTGACATAGAGAGATACCTAAAGGATGTCCTTAACTCCATAAACCCGATGTTGCTCGAAGTAGAGTAGCCATGATCAAAAGATCTACCCTTATCCCGCTGGTGCTTTTTATCCTCACGGCGGCCACGACTTTTCTTTCCGGCTACATGATAAGCGGAACCTATACCGGCGGGGTTCTTTTCTCGATTTCTCTGGTCGCCATTCTCGGGGCCCACGAAATGGGTCATTACTTTTACGGCAGGAAATACGGCGTTTCCATAACTCTTCCCTGGTTTATTCCCGCTCCTCCGTTCCTCTCCCCGATAGGGACGTTCGGGGCGTTTATAAGGATAAAGTCCCGGATACGCGGCCGAAGGGAGCTTTTCGACATAGGGGTCGCCGGTCCCATAGCCGGAGTGGTGGTAGCCCTTCCGGTCCTGTTTGTCGGGCTGCTTTTCTCAGACGTGGTCGCTTTGGATTCCGAGAGGCTCTCTGAGATGCAGACGGCGATGTCCCTCGGCAATTCTCTCGTATTCGCCCTTTTTTCGAAAATGGCCATCGGGGAAGTCGCTCAAGGATACGAAATCTTGCTGCACCCCGTGGCGTTCGCGGGATGGATAGGTCTTTTTGTGACGGTCTTGAACCTCATGCCCGCGGGACAGCTCGACGGAGGGCATATTGTATATTGCGTCTTCCCGGCCGAGTGGCATAGAACCATATCTGCCGCCACGGTTATTTTTCTTGTAATAATGGGAGTGGGAACGGCACCTATGGTGGACTTTGCTGATTATCTGGGCTTATGGGTGCTAGGTAGCCTTCCTGAGTGGCTTATGTTTGAGGGCTGGGTCGGCTGGCTTTTCTGGGCGATACTGCTTTTGGTGATCGGCACGTCACATCCGCCGACCGTCTCAAGCGATACCGAGATCAGCGCCGGGAGAAAGGCGCTTGCCTTTCTCTCACTGCTTATTTTTATTTCCTGTTTTACCCCCGTGCCCATCAGTATCGTGCAGTTCGGTTAGGCCGTTTTGCGTTTAGTTAAAAAATCTGTTACAATCACCTTAATCGGTTGGATTGACTCTGAAGAGTGTTGGAGTGAAAAAGAGGGTGGTTCGCTTACAGAAATCCGATTCGACCGGCAACTTGATTTAAACAACTTCACTACTGCGAGGAGATTGACAAATGCCTAAGAACACTTTGTCTGTAACAGATAACAGGACAGGTAAAACATACGAACTTGCTATAGACAACGATACCATAAAAGCCACTGACCTTCGCCAGATAAGGGTTAAGGACGAAGACTTTGGCATGATGAGCTATGACCCCGCTTTCGGGAATACCGCTTCGTGCAAAAGCAGGGTTACCTTCATTGACGGAGAAAAGGGAATCCTGAGATACAGGGGATACCCGATAGAAGAGCTGGCGAAAAAAAGCAATTTCCTCGAAGTCGCCTATCTCCTTATTCACGGTGAGCTGCCTAACAAATCAGAATACGACAGCTGGGTTCATGACATAACCCATCACACCTACGTGCATGAAAACATAAGGAAGCTCATGGACGGATTCCGCTACGACGCGCATCCGATGGGCATGCTTCTTGCGACCGTCGGAGCCCTTTCTACCTTCTATCCGGATGCAAAGGACATATTCGATACCGACGTGCAGAAACTTGAGATAAGAAGGCTTATAGCGAAGACGCCGACCATAGCAGGATTTTCCTACAGGCATATAATGGGTCTTCCATATGTATACCCCGACAACGAACTCAGCTACGCCGGGAATTTCCTTTCAATGATGTTCAAGATGACCGAGGCCAAGTATGAACCGAATCCGGCGATAGAAAAGGCTATAGACGTTCTTTTCATACTCCATGCCGACCACGAGCAGAACTGCAGCGCAAGCGCGATGAGGAACGTCGCAAGCTCCCATCCGGATCCTTACTCCGCGGCCGCCGCGGCGATTGCCGCCCTGTACGGTCCTCTTCACGGCGGAGCGAACGAGGCGGTTCTTGAAATGCTCGCCGACATAGGCTCGATTGACAAGATTCCGCAGTACATAGAAAGGGCCAAGAAAGGAGAATTCAGGCTCATGGGCTTCGGACACAGGGTATACAAGGCTTATGATCCGAGAGCGGCGATAATAAAGGATATAGCCCACGACGTGTTTGAAGTCACCGGGAAAAATCCTCTGCTCGACATAGCTCTTGAGCTTGAGAGAATAGCCCTTGAAGACGACTATTTCGTAAGAAGAAGGCTTTATCCGAACGTTGATTTCTACTCGGGACTCATATACCAGAGCATAGGTCTCCCCACGAGCATGTTTACCGTTCTTTTCGGGATAGCGAGAATGGCCGGGTGGCTTGCCCAGTGGCTTGAGATGCTGAACGACCCCGAAACCAGAATCGCGAGGCCGAGGCAGGTTTATCTGGGGGAAGATAATAGAAAATACGTGGCGATGAGCAGAAGGCGCAAGAAGTAATTCTGCCGACGCGAGACCATGGTTGAGGAAGAAAGGGGAGGGGATAAAAGGTAGCCAAGCTTAGCTTGCCGAGAAGTGCTTTCCTATTATCGTGTTGTAATAGTAGTCGATTGTGTGCTCTGCATTGGTAATGAGGATTGAAACGGCCTCGTCGCGGCCTTTATCCGAGAGAAAGAAGGCTTTCCCGCCGTCTTCCCGTGCCGCCCTTTCCTCAAGCATATCCAAGAAGGAATCTTTGAAGGTTTTTCTGTCGTCCCGAAGCGCTGTCTCAAGCAGGGCTTCGTCCTGAAGATCGTATTTTTTCTTTTTTATCTCCTCACGGAGCGCTATTGAGAATTTCTCGAGATCAAGTTCGGGAAAGTTCTCCCTGGCAATCTCTTCAAATACGCGGAACAGTTCTTCCATCATTGCTGCTGGGCGCTCTGGCCCTGGTTTGAGGGGTTGAATTTCCCTATGTCACTGAGCAGGCATGACACCAGATCTATTGTGTGAGCGATATCGCTTTTATAGGCAAGGGAACTCGGACTGTGAAGGTATCTTGTCGGAACTGACAGGACGGCCGCTCTGGTCCCCTTTCCCGTGACCTGCATGGCGGTCGCGTTTGTGCTGCCCGCTTTTTTTACCGTTACCTGATAAGGGATTTCGTTTTTCTCCGCAAGTTCCTTTATGAAAAAGCTAAACGGCCTGTGCGCCACCAAAAACCTGTCGGAAAGTCTTATCTCGGGCCCCTTGCCGATGTTGGCGAATGATTTGCTCTCCGGAACTCCCGGTATGTCCATTGCCACGGTGCCTTCAAGAGCGACGGCGAAGTCCGGTTCATAGACCGGCGTTATAACCCGCGCCCCGCGAAGCCCGACTTCTTCCTGAACGGTGAAAGTGACTATGAGGTCGCAGCCTGGATTAGGGGTCTTTCTAAGAGCCTCGATTATCACGAAAAGACCCATCCTGTCGTCAAGGGCCTTTGAGATCACGGAATCCTCCGTTTCATCAAGGGAAGTGTCAAACGACACCATGTCCCCTATTTCTACGAGATCGGCGACTTTTTCCGCGCTGAGCCCGAGATCAACCGCGCAGTCCTCGATCTCCGGAACTTCCTTGTTGCTTCCGCTTGCCCTGGTCACGTGGGGAGGAACCGCCGCCACCACTCCTTTTAAGGGAGTTTTTCCCCATACCACGAGGCGCTGTCCGTAAAAGACCCTGGCGTCCATTCCCCCAAGCGGGGTTACCCTCAGAAATCCCCTGCTGTCGATATGGTGGACCATGAATCCCACCTCGTCCATGTGAGCGTCAAGAACAAAAGTGGGGCCGTCTCCCGGGATACGGGCGATTACGTTTCCCATAACGTCTTCGGTGACGTCTTCTGAGAATTCCTTTATTTCCTCAAGCAGGATCGCCTTCACCTTGCCCTCATCACCGGGCATTCCGGGAGTGTCGCAAAGCTTCTTCAGAAGTTCTATATCCATGATGGGCTGATTATAACCAAATGGCCTTTTTTTCCAAAACCGCGGAAAGGAAGGAGAGTTTTTCAAATAGTAGTCCTGTGTGGAACCGCATACAGTTCTGCACGAACTCAGTTTTCAAGTTTTTGCTGTTAACTTCGGTGGCTTTGTGCCAACTGCAATCAGGTGTTTTGACAAGACTCCCGTAATTATGGTAATATGGCAGTATGAAAACCACCATTGAACTTCCAGACACCGTTTTCAGACAGGCCAAGGCTCTTGCGGCTAGCCGCGGTATCTCTTTGAAGCGGTTTTTCACAGAAGCTCTGCAGGAGCATATTCGTCGTCGCACAAGCAAAACGGACCCTCCATGGATGGCCGGATTCGGTGCGCTGTCGGACCTCTCGGACGAGAACCGCCGCATCCTTGGGATAATCGAGGAGGAATTTGAAACGATTTCCCCTGAGGATATTGCGTGATACTCGATACCAACGCCTTATCCGCATGGTCAGAAGGGCTTGTGACAGTTGAGGCCTCTTTTCGGGCCGCTGACCGGCTTGTTGTTCCGAGTGTCGTTTTCGGCGAGTATTACTCCGGTATTCGTCAATCGCGTTATCGGAACCGTTACGAAGAATGGCTTCGCCGGTACTTGCCGTTGACCGAAATCGCTGCCGTTACCTCAGCAACTGCGCATGAATACGCGAATATCTGCTTGGAGTTGAAACGGCTGGGAAAGCCTATCCCGACAAATGACGCATGGATTGCGGCATTGGCCCGTGAACATTCTCTCCCGGTGTTAAGCAACGATACCCATTTCGATTTTGTTGACGGCGTAAAACGCATCGCTTTTTGAATCGGGAATTGAATAGAAAAAGCTGCACGGCTGTGGATGTCAGATTGAAGACGAAAAGCGTTTTGCAATCCTGAAAATAGCTCGGTATCGTCTTTTTCATCGGCGTTATACGAAACACGCATTAAAAGCAGGAGACAGACTTGAACCCTGACGACCCGGGTCTTTTCAGACCTCAGAAAGAATCTCTTCCTCTTCCCGAGAGAATGAGACCCGAGAGCATAGAACAGATGGTAGGCCAGGAGCATCTGATAGGGCCGGACGGGCTCGTGACGAAAACTCTTGAGGCCGGGGGAGCGCATTCCATGATATTCTGGGGTCCCCCGGGAACGGGCAAGACGACGCTTTCAAGGCTTATTGCGGGCAGGGCGGGTGCCAGGTTCGTACAGATAAACGCGATCTCCTCTGGAGTGAAGGAACTGAGAGATATTGTCGCAGCCGCGAAAGACGCTCTTTACTCCGGGCGAAAGACCGTACTTTTCATTGATGAAATACACAGATTCAACAAGGCGCAGCAGGCGGCGCTTCTAAAAAGCGTCGAGGAAGGGGTTCTGATTCTCATAGGGGCCACGACCGAGAACCCCTCGTTTGAGGTCATAAGTCCTCTTCTTTCCCGCTGCCAGGTCTATGTTCTTAACCCTCTCTCAGCTCAGGAGCTTGATCACATACTGGAAAAAGTCTTCTCCGGGGACAAGCTTCTTACGGGCGTCGGTATTTCGGCCGAGGCTCGAGCCGAACTCATAGCGCTCTGTGGCGGAGACGCCAGGGTTATGCTAAACGCCCTCGAAATCGGTTCTTCTCTTCTTCGTTCAAAGAAACTTACTGAGATCGACTCTGATCTGGTAAAAGAAGTTTTCCAGAAGACGGGACTTCTCTACGACAGGGCGGGAGAGGAGCACTACAATACGATTTCCGCTTTCATAAAAAGCGTCAGGGGAAGCGATCCCGACGCGGCGGTCTATTACTTGGCCAGAATGCTTGAGGCGGGAGAGGATCCAAAGTTCATTGCCAGGCGTCTTGTGATACTTGCTTCAGAGGACATCGGAAACGCAGAACCCTATGCCCTTACCCTGGCGACCGACTGCTTCACGGCGGTTAATTACGTGGGGATGCCTGAGAGCAGCATAATCCTCTCCCAGGTAACTACCTATCTTGCAAGCTGTCCCAAGAGCAACGCCGCCTACAGGGCTATTCGGAGGGCGGAAAAAGACGTAAGAGAAAATCCCGGACTCCAGGTTCCGCTTCACCTGAGAAACGCCCCTACTAAGCTCATGAAGGATCTCGGCTACAAAAAAGGCTACAAGTACGCCCACGACTACGAAGATCACTTCGTCGAGGACGACTTTCTTCCCGAGGAAATAAAGGACAGCGTCTACTACGAACCCACTGAGAAGGGAAGGGAGGCTAATCTCAAAAAGTATCTGGACGCAAGGTGGAAAAAGAGAAAAAGGTGACTGAGGGAATCAGCTTTTTCTCTGTATAAGCTCAATCTTGTAGGAATCGGGATCCTCGACGAAAGCTATCACTGTGGTTCCGTGTTTCATGGGCCCGGGAGCCCTTGTTACCCGTCCTCCTGCCTGTTCTATCTTCTCGCAAGTCGCGTATATGTCCTCTACCCCGAATGCCATGTGTCCGTAACCTTCTCCATGTTCGTATCGGGACGTGTCCCAGTTGTGCGTAAGTTCAAGAAAAGGTTCCGTATCACCTCCGTAACCCAGAAAAGCTAACGTGAAACGGCCTTCGGGGTAATCCGTTTTCCTGTGAAACTTAAGACCGATGACATCGGTGTAGAAAGCGATTGATTTCTCAAGGTCGCCGACCCTTATCATTGTGTGGAGATATCGCATATGACTATCCGGGCAGTTTGTCCAATCTGGCTTATCAATTATTATACTCTGTGATTTCCTGAGCGGTAAAGATGACTCAAAAGAAACTCGAAAAGCCGAAAACCAGAAAGCCAGTGGCCAAAAAACCCGGCAAGGTCATACCCTCGAAAAAAGACGTTGAGGGGAAGAAAAGATTCCGGAAACCGGACTGGGGGAAGGAAATCGAGAAATGAGAAACATGGTTACAATACAAATGTGGATTCGATTAGAGTTAAGCCTTGGTATTATTACCTATTTTTCTATGTATAAGGGAATCTTAATATGATTGAAATTTTAGGTAACACTGAAGGGAGTGAATACAAAGCAGCAGAAAAGCTAAAAAAACGTTTTCTGAGTATTTGGCCAGACCTCGGGAAAGACGCTAATGATAAGCTTGTAATTTTTGTTGGCTACATGGTACATGGAGGCAAGGTAGAAGATATCGACTTGATAATTGCAGGTAATTTTACCGATTGTCGAACCGTTCAATTCCCATATAAGGAATCTTTCAGTAGTTTTTCGGTGAAAGACTTTGTGATGTTAATAGAAGTTAAGGAGCATGACCCGCGGAATGTCCGATTTAAAGGAGGAGTTGCTTTTGTCAAATATCGTAACCGCGAAAATTGGAAATCTGTTACGGAACAGAGCAAGAAACAGCTACATTCTTTTAAAGATCATTTGAAGTCTGAAGGAATAAATTATTCGTTTATCAGCAATTTAATATTTTTTACTCAGCTTGAACATTCCGATTTACCTGATAGTGGAAACTTTATTGCATCAACTACGCCAATCGAAAAAATTCTATACAATGCTCAATTTCAATTTGCTGGGTACAGGGACAAGCAACCCGACGAAGTTACCATGGATTACTCACGAAATTCAAGTTGCTTCGACGGTCTGTGCAAAATCATGGAAGAAATACGTCCAACCCCTATGGATAGACGTAAAATGGATCTGATAGCAAGTGGTCATTGGAGAAGAAGGTGGCTGGATGATATAGGCAAAAAACAAATTATAATCAGAGGGCGGGCCGGAACAGGGAAAACAGTTGCACTCATGCAGCTTGCTGACCATGCTTTTCGCAGACACAACAAACGTTCATTGCTAATTACATACAATAGAGCTCTCGTAGCAGACTTAAAACGACTGAAGGGACTAATGGGCATCCCAGATGATCTTGCGGATGGTGGTATTTCAATTTCGACAATTCATTCTTTGATAGGGAAATTAGCCCGGAAAATAGGCATAGATTGCGACGATTTTTTTGAACGCTTTGAAGACATAAAAAACCAGATGCTGAATTACATCAGGGAAGGGGCGTTGACGCAAGAAGATGTGGAAAAGTATAGAAAGCTTTCACCAGAGGATTTTGATTTTGATATTGTTTTTGTTGACGAAGGCCAAGATTGGCCGGACAACGAAATAGAGATATTCAGGTGGTTGTTCGGTATTGAAAATATTGTTGTGGCAGATGGAGTCGATCAATTTGTGCGGACTCGCCGAAGCACTGCTGCCAGTAGTGGTTGGGATCGAGGGGTAGAACCAGATGCTTATGTACGGCATCCTTTACGTAAAGGCGTGCGTATGAAAAACAACTTGGCATTGTTTATGTTTGATGTGGCTCAGCATGTTTTTAAACTTGATACATGGGATGTGGATCCGAACGACGATGCTTTTGGTGGACGTGTACTTATTCTAGAAGGTGATCTCGCCTCTCGACCGGATGTATATAAGAAACTTTGTGAACAAGCCCAGGAGGAAGGAAATTTTCCAATAGATATACTTGCTTGTGTACCTCCGACTATGGTTAACAAAGAAGAATCAATAGTAGGTATAAAGTACCAAGGTGATGGTATAAAGTCTTGGAATGGATGTTCAGCAGATATACGGAAGAAAATTCTGCCGAGTAAAGACGAATTTCGAATTGTACAATATGAGTCTAGCAGAGGACTGGAAGGCTGGACAGTTCTTTTATTCTGCTTTGACAAGTTTTGGGACCTAAAATATCAAAATGGCATTGATCAAGGGAGAAAACAAGGGGAGATGTTCCCCGAAGATTTTGCTCGAAGAGATGCCGGACGATGGATGATGATTCCTATGTCAAGAGCGATTGATACACTTGTAATCAATTTGTCCTGTGAAGACAGCACTATTAAGAATGATTTGTTGAAAATACACGAGAGCCACGACTGCATAGAATGGCAAAAACTATGATAGGAATAAGGTAAATGGGTGATTTATAATTGATGCTGATTACGATTAGACATGAGCAGAAAGACGATCACTGCTCTGCCTTTTTTTTGATTCATAATTCTGGATTATGACCTCAAAAGATATAGAGAAATCAAAGCAAAATAAGAATTGCGGGGCATTCGGTAAAAGCAACAGCAAAGAGACGAAGGAACATTGCTTTCCTAAGTTTAAAGAGTCATCGGTATATGGCTAAAATTCCTCTCGTTTACCAGTTTGGAACTCTCTTAATCATAGGCCCCTAAACTTATGGGAACCTCAAAGAATCTGAAAGCGGGAATAACCGGGGCGACGGGTTTTATCGGTGGCAAGCTTGCTGAAAAACTTGCAGACGAAGATTTTTCGATAAAATGTCTGGTAAGAGAAACAAGCGATACAGAAAAACTGCGTCCCCTGGGTGCGGAGCTTGTCCACGGGGATCTTTGCGACTCAAGCTCTCTTGAATCTTTTCCCGAAGGGTGCGATTACGTTTTTCACCTTGCTTCCAAGGTCTCTGACTGGGGACCGAGGGATGATTTTTTCAGGCAGAACGTGGAGGCGACGAAAACCCTTCTTCAGTCCTGTATCGAGGCCGGGGTAAAAAGGTTTATCTACATGAGTTCCTCCGGAGTTCTCTGGAACGCTTCTCTTTTCGGAACAATGAACCTTGATGATGTGGATGAGAGCTACCCATGCCCGCAAAGCTATAGCAATTTTTATACTGAAACCAAGGCCTTATCTGAAGAACTTGTGAGAGAATATAACGGACTTGGAGGCCTGGAAACGGTCATATTAAGACCGTCAAACGTCTGGGGAGCCGGTGACACGGTCATACTTCCGAGAATAGCTGACGCCTGCCTGAAGGGAATTCTGGTCAACATGGGTTTCAACAAAAAAATTGTCTCTCCATGCCATGTGCTTAACCTTGCTCACGCCACGGTGCTTGCGGCTTCCGCGCCATCCGCGCCCGGCAACACCTACTTTGTAAATGACGGGCTGCAGCTTGATACCGGCAGTTTTGTCTCTGATCAGCTTAGGTCAATAGGAATTGAGTGGAAAAAACCGATTACCATACCCTATGCCCTTGGTTACTGCGTCGCTTTTCTTCTTGAGAAAATCTTTGAACTCAGGCAGTCTGAAACTCCTCCCGTCCTTACCCGTTTCGGGGTATGCGCACTCTCGAAAAGCAGAACCTACAGCATAGAAAGAGCCAGAAGGGATCTTGGATATGAACCTGTGTGCGGTTACGAGGCGGGAATGGAGGGGCTTTCACAGTGGGTTTCAGAGATCGGCGGTTATGAAAAAATCCTCGGAAAATGATATGCAGCCCGGCGTACTTGCGATAGAAACCAAGGGACTTGAAAAGCAGTTCGGGTTTTTTCCCGTTCTAAAAGGAATCGATCTTGCGGTTGGCCAGGGGGAATTTCTCACGATCTTCGGTCCCAACGGCGCCGGCAAGTCAACCCTGCTTTCCATCCTCGCAACGTTCATAAAGCCCGGCGACGGGGAGGCCTTTGTGGCGGGCTTTGACGTTTCAAGAGAAAAACAGCGAATAAGAAAACTGATAGGATTCATTTCCCATAACACGATGCTTTACGAAAACCTTACCGCCTGGGAAAACCTCGAATTCATAGGCGCGTTCTACGACGTGCCTAATCTTAGGAACAGATGCTCTGATGTTCTCAAGAAGGTTGATCTCTATGCCGGGAAAGACGCGCTTGTGAGCACGCTTTCTTTCGGAACGCGCCAGCGCCTGGCTATCGCCAGGACGCTTCTTCATGACCCCGGGATACTTTTTCTTGATGAACCGTACAGCGGGCTTGATTACGGCGGAGCCGCCATTCTCACCTCAATCCTCGGTTCAATGAAAACTGACAAAACCGTGGTTATGACAACCCATAATGTCTTCGAGGGACTTTCGCTGTGCGATAAAGTCGCAATCCTTGATCACGGAGAGGTGGTCTATGTCTCCGAGCAGAAGCCCGGTCGCGACGAGTTTCAGGACACCTACATGTCTTGCGTCAGAAGCGGTGACGGGCGGTGAGAAAAATTTTTCTCATATTCAGAAAGGATTTCCTTGTCGAGTGGCGTTCAAAGCAGATATTTCCAACGATGTTCGTATTCTCGCTTCTGCTTCTTCTTATCTTCAATGTCGCCTTTGAATTCCGCTCGGATATTAATTTCCGGGCGGTCTCGGCTGTTATATGGATAACCTTTATTTTTTCGGGTCTGCTGGCTCTTGGAAGATCTTTTTCGCTTGAAAAGGAAAATAACGCCTTCGCGTTTCTTCTTCTGACCCCAGTGAGCAGAAGCTGCATCTATCTCGGGAAGCTGCTTTCGAACGTGGTTATGGTTCTGCTTTCAGAGCTTTTCATACTTCCGCTTTTCCTTCTGTTTTTTCTCCTCAACGCAAAGGGGATCTCTCTTTCCCTCACGGGAGAGATACTTCCTTTTCTCGGGGTTGTGGTTCTTGGAACGATAGGTTTTGTGTCGCTCGGCACTTTTTTTTCTTCGATGGCTCTTAATACCAAGCTTCGCGACATGATGCTTCCCCTGCTGGTTTTTCCGCTCATCATACCCGTCGTGATAACCTCGGTCGGGATATGCTCTTCAATCCTGGAAGGAAAGCCCTTTGGTTATTACGCTTTTTCTTTGCAGGTGCTGGTTTCCTTCGATATAATCTTCATCCTTTTATGCTCTATTCTGTTTGAGTATCTTATTGAGGATAGCGGGGACTGACCCCTTTCCTTTTAAAAAAAATGCGAAAAATACTGTTTTTCCTGACGTTTGCGCTGATGGTTCTTGCAACCTGGATGACGCTTTTCTACGCGCCTACCGAGATAGTCATGGGCCATGTGCAGAGAATTTTCTATTTCCACATGGGTACGGTCTGGGCAGCCACAGTGGCGTTTACCGTGGTTTTCGTGGCTAGTATCTACTATCTGGTGAAGGAAACGGCGAAATGGGATACGCTTGCCTATTGCTCGGCCGAGATAGGCATGCTGCTTCTTACCCTTACGATTATCACCGGGAGCATCTGGGCAAAGCCGGTCTGGGGAACTTGGTGGACATGGGACCCGCAGCTGACGACCACGTTTATTCTCTGGGTTCTCTACGCTGTCTATCTGGTTTTGCGCTCAGGAGCCGGGGGGCGCGGGAAAAAGGCCAGATACTCGGCCATATTCGCCATAATAGCCTACGTGGATCTTCCCGTGGTCTATGTCTCGGCCCGTATAAAAAGGGGCATATCGCCCGTGGTCTTCGGACCGGGGGGAGGTGGCATAGATCCCGCCATGATGCACACTCTTCTGGTCACGCTGCTGGGATTTACGCTTCTTTTCGTTTTGCTCCTTGGTGAGAGGAGGAGGATAATGAACATGGAAAATGCTCTTTACGCCCGGGGCGGGCGAGGGGGGTAGTCTGCGATGGAATACTTCCTCTGGTCAAGCGTATTTGTCTGGGGCTCTCTTATCGCTTACGTGCTCTACCTGCGCGCGAAGTCGGCTTCGATAAGGAAAAAACTGCTCTCGGGCGGGGACGGCCCCGGAAGCGGAGGTGAAAGTTGAAGGGTAAGCTCAAATTCATTCTGCCTCTTTTGGTGATAGTGTCTTTGATTTCCTGGCTTGTCTTCGCGGGAGTCAAGGATTCCATGGTCTACTACATAACGGTTGACGAACTGCTTGAGGACGTCCCGGACATCTACGGGCAGAAGGTAAGGGTTTCCGGAACCGTGGTTCACGGTTCAATAAAGAACGAGCTAGATGATTCGCTTCGGTTTACCATAGCGGACGGCAAGGGTGAAATCGACGTCGAGTACGACGGCATAATTCCCGATATATTCACAGACGGGGTTGAGGCGGTCGTTGAGGGCAAGTTCTCAGCCGATAACGTTTTTGAGGCGGACCTGCTTCTTGCGAAGTGCCCCACCAAGTATGAATCTGAAGAAGGCCCCTACCAGAGAAAAGAAGGTTAAAAATGTCTGATCTCGGAAGTATAGCCATACTTCTTTCCTTCTTTATCACTATCTACAGTCTTGCTGCCTGCGCTGTTGCCGCGAGAACGGGGAGCCGCGCGTTCGCTCAAAGCGGCGGAAACGGTATTGTCTCGGTTGCCTTTCTTCTTCTGGTAGCGGTGTGCTGCCTTGTCTATGAGCTTGTAACGCTTGATTTTTCGCTCAGGTACGTGGCCCTTAACACGAGCACCGACCTTCCGGTGATATACAGGGTGACGGCCCTTTGGGCCGGGCAGGCTGGATCCCTGCTTCTCTGGAGTCTTATTCTCTCCCTGTATATGGCTTTCGTGGTCCTAAGGAGCAGAAAAAAGGGCGGGGACCCTTACGTGAACATCGTTTTGTGCGCCGTTTCCGTTTTCTTCCTTTTTCTCGTCGCCTACGTGGAAGACCCTTTCGAGAAGCTTGGCGTGGCGGTCGGGGAAGGTAGGGGGCTTAATCCTATTCTTCAAAACGGATACATGGCCATCCACCCGGTCACTCTTTATGTGGGATATGTGGGTATCACGGTGCCTTTTGCCTTCGGCATAGCAGCCCTGCTTAGCGGGCGCCTCGGGGATGAATGGATAAGGAACTGCAGGAAATACGCCCTTTTTTCCTGGATGTTTCTCTCCGCCGGGCTTCTTCTCGGGGCCAGATGGGCTTACCTTGAACTCGGCTGGGGAGGGTACTGGGCCTGGGACCCGGTTGAGAACGCCGCGTTTATGCCCTGGCTTGCGGGAACCGCGTTTCTTCACTCCGTCATGATTCAGGAGAGAAAGGCGATGCTTAAGAAATGGAACATGATTCTTCTTATAATCACCTTCTTTCTCTCAATATTTGGCACCTTCATAACCAGAAGCGGCATAGTGTCCTCGGTTCACTCGTTTGCCCGCTCGGACATAGGTCCGCTTTTTCTCGGCTTCATGGTCTTCATACTGCTTTTTTCCTTCGCCCTTCTCGTCTACAGGTCAAAAGAGCTCGAGAGTGAAGAGAGGTTCGATTCCGTGCTCTCAAGAGAAAGCGCCTTTCTGTTTAACAACCTCCTTTTTCTCGCGGCGGCGTTCTCCGTGTTCCTGGGGACGATTTTCCCCGTGCTCTCTGAGGCTTTCACTGGGAAGAATATCCTTGTCGGTCCCCCTTATTTCAACGCCGTAGGGGTGCCCATAGGGCTTGTCCTCATCCTGCTGATGGGAATAGGTCCGCTTATATCGTGGAAAAAGGCTTCGACGGCGAACCTCAAGAGAAATTTCGTTTTTCCGGGGGTGGTTTTCACGGTGGTGCTCCTGGCGCTTCTTGTCTTCGGCCTCAGGGAACCCGTGGCGCTTCTAAGTTTCGCGCTCTGCGGGTTTGTCGCCGCGACGGTGTTTCTTGAGTATTTCAGGGGTATAAGGGTGCGCAGCGGCAGGGGAGAGAATCCGGTTTCGGCCTTTTTTAACCTCATCTCAAGGAACCGCAGACGCTACGGCGGATATATCGTTCATCTCGGAGTGGTGCTGTTGGTAATAGGAATCACGGCCTCTTCTCTTTTCGTTACTCAGAAGGAGGTTATTTTGGAAAAGGGAGATTCCTTTTCTCTCGGGAGATACGATCTGGTTTTCCATGGGGTGCGCTTTATTTCAAACGACGCCAAGGACGGATTTTCGGCGGAACTTTCGATTGAGAACAATGGTAGAAGCGTCGCGACCATGTACCCCGAAAAAAACATCTACAAATACGAGGGAAACAGGGAGATAAACCAGGAAACCGAGGTCGCGCTTCGCTCAACTTTCAGAGACGATCTTTATCTTATACTCTCCGAGGTTGACAGAAGCGGAAAGGTAAACGTAAGGGCTCTTCTTAACCCTATGGTTAACTGGATATGGGCAGGAGGGTTTGTTATCGTCCTTGGAGCGATTGTTACAATGTGGCCCGAGGGGCGAAGAAAAAAGGAGTCGGGCGCATGAGTGAATACGTAATTTCTCTTCTGCTTGTGGCGCTGGTATCGGTTTTTACCATTTACCCTCTTTTTCTGGGTCGCAGGAAGCAGGGCGTAGCGGACAGTCCCGAGGTTAACCGGCTTGAGCAGCTTTACGAGAGAAGAGACCTTTATTACTCCTCCATAAAGGATATAGAGCTTGACCGTGACATGGGGAAGCTCAACGAGCAGGACTACGCCGAGCTTATATCAAGGTACAAGGAAAAAGCGGTGGCCGTTACAAAACAGATCTCGGAACTCCAATCGACGGAGAAAAGCGAAAAAACCGAAGGGGAAACGAAGCCATCTCCTTTCGAGACTCCCGTTTCGTAGCTTGTTGGAACCATGAAAAAAACAGCATTACATGCTTTTTTAATTTCTTTTCTCTTTTTCTCTTCGGTCGCGGTTTCCCCGGCCCCGGCACAGGTATCGGGGGAGTCGGTTTTTATCGAGGGCAAATGCGTAAGATGCCATACGATTGGAAAGGGGAGGTTCGTAGGCCCCGACCTTCTGGGCGTAGGGGAGAGATACTCAAGAGATGATCTGGTCAGATGGGCCAAGGATCCGGAAAGCCTCTATGTCGAAAGAAAGAAAAAACCGATAAACGAAGGCTATCCGCCTATGCCTCCCATGAATCTTTCAGAAAGCGACGCCCAGAGAGTTGCCGACTACCTGCTTGGGTACACGCCTCCCCCTGGTCTTTCTGAAAGCGGGACGATAACGGGTCAGGTAAGGAACATCACGACGCAGAAGCCGCAAGAGGGCCAGGACGTCGTTTTGGTCTCGTACATGGGAGACAGGAAGGAAGAGCGGCACTTCGCCAAATCGGATTCGCTGGGCGCGTTCTCTTTTTCCTCCCTGCGGTGGGACAGAAGCTATGAGATCATGCTTTTTCACCGGGGAGTCCAGTATGTTTCGGGAAAGATGGTTTTTCTTCCCGGAAAGGATGAAATCACCCTTGATCTCCCGGTCTACGATACCACGAGTTCGGATGAAAACATCTCTTTGCGGTCGCTGAACCTGATTGTCTACCCGGATAACCGGGGTGGGAGCGTGAATGTGACCTCACTTTATGTTTTTGAGAATTCGGGAGACACCGTTTTTACCGGAGAGCAGACGGGCCCGGATACGACGAGCCTTGTCTTTTCGATTCCCGAGGAGGCTGAGGATGTTACTTTTTCAGATAGCGTCAATCCGGAGGCGGCGGAGAGAAAGGGAGAGAAGCTTTACAGCAAGCTTCCTTTTCTTCCGGGGATGAAAAGGGTTGCTCTTGGTTATTCCCTCCTTCTTTCGCAAATCGGGGAGAAGTTCTCGATAGGTTTTGACTATGAAGTCGGCGATCTTGCGGTGTTTGTAAGAAAGACAGAACTCGGAATCCGGGTCAAACAGCCTAAAGCGGTTGCGGAAGATATCATGATTCACGACGAAGCGTTCTTGAAATACGTGCTATCCGACTTAAAACCCGGAAGCGTTACAGTAGGTGTTTCCAATATCTCCTTTCTTAAAGGCAACCTCGACAAATACCTGCCCGTGATACTCTTTTTTCTCTTTGCCGTAGCGGGAGTCGTGTATTTTTTCTACGGGAAAAACAGGTTTTCAAGTATGAATTCAGAAAAATAAGAACGGTTTTGGATAGAGGATTTCTTTCTTTTAAAAAATGAGCGACGCACAGAAAACCCCGCCACCCTTACTTAACAGAAGCTTTGTGCTTGTAACCTTCCTCGGGTGTCTTTACTTCTTTAACTTTCATTCGTTTCTCCTTCTGCCCATTAGAATTTTTGAGCTGGGAGAAACCGAGAAGATCGTGGGATTCGTGATGGGAATCGCGGGGCTGAGCACCCTTTTTCTTACTCCTTACGCGGGCCACATAACCGACAGGTACGGAAAAAAGCTGTTTGTGCTGCTCGGGTTCGCACTACTTGCCGCCTCGACGTTTCCGCTGGCCTTCTTGGACAGGGTTGATTACCTCTACTACGTTATAAGGATAGTTCACGGTTGCTCTTTTTCCCTTTTCTTTGTCGCGGCCGGGGCGCTTACGGTTGATGTTTCAAGCGAGGAAAGAAGGGCGCAGGCGCTCGGCATATACGGTGTTTTCACGATAATAAACTATGCGATTGCCCCTTACGTAGGCTCCATTCTCATGAAGAATTTCGGTTTTGATTTCTTTATTTTCTTTCTCACCGCCACGGCGCTTCTGGGTCTTGGAGTCTCTTTTATGATCGGAGAAGGAAAAAAAACGGCCGCGCCGGAAGACACGGGACCGGGCTATTTGGACTGTCTTCGGAACGGGGCTACATCTGTGTCCTCCGCCACGCTCTTTATATGCGGGGCGGCGTTTATAACCACGCTTAACTTCATCTCCATTTTTTCGCTCTCCATAAATATAGAGAACTTTCACGTTTATTTTCTTTCCTACACCCTTTCTGTGCTTGCGATCAGGTTGTTTCTCGGCTGGGTTCCCGACAGATACGGAAAGTGGAGAGTCGCTTCCCCGTTCGTTTTCTTTCTGGGAGTGAGCGTTTTCATGCTCAGTTTCGTGCACGAGATCAAGCTTCTTGTTCTCTGCGGAATCATGTTCGGCTGCGCGCACGGATTTGTGTATCCTTCAATATATTCAATCATAATAGAATCGAATCCGAAGGAGGCTAGGGCGAAGGCTTTTGCCATAAGCAGCGTTTCGTTCACGGGCGGCGGAATGCTGGGGTCTTTTGTTTTCGGAGTGGTAGCCGAGCTTTTCGGATTCAGGACGATGTTTGTTTCAATAGCGCTTATGGTCTTCCTAGGTTTTCTGTTTTTCGCCAGAAGTTCAGTCCTAAAGGAGCGAGGAGTATGAGCAAAGAACCCATCAGACTTCCTTCCGGTCACCCGGAGATTTTCGACACGATGAAAATAGAGATCCTGCGCATGGAGAACGGGGAGTCGGAGCTTTCCATGCCGTTTCTTGAAGAGTATACGCAGCACTACGGAATGCTCCACGGCGGCGCCATTTTCACCCTGGCGGACGCGGCCTGCGGGGTTGCGGTTGCCAGTGTCGCAAGAGAAGGGAAAAAGTTTCTCACGTCTGGGATGAATATAAATTACCTCGAGCCCATCACAGAAGGTGTTACGGTTTGTCGCGCCAAAGTGCTCAGACAGGGAAGAATAATGCCCGTTGAGAGTGAGGTTTGGAATTCGGGTGTCTGCGTTGCTAAGGCCAGTGCCATTTACACTTTAGTTGATTGATTTCAGTCGGGATATAATAACTAGATAGATTGGTTTCAGGGACGAGGACCGCTATATGGTTGAAAACAGTCTCTCTCGTATAACGCTCCTCGGAAGAAACCAATCCCCCGCGTCGGTGTAGAAATCAAGAGGTCTGGAGAGGACGAGATGTGGTATGGTCGGCCAGTTGTCGTATTCCTGTGAACCAGCTCGCAGCAATCCGTACATCCATAAAAACCAGGCTGTTCTTCGTATGAGAACCAGAGACGACCCTCTCCTTCCACAAACCAGTTATACCCGTTGCCGGCCGGAGATGTGCAGGCTGGTCGCCCGGCTCGGGAGGCCGCAGGTTTACTCCGTGCATGCGCTACGGCAATGTATTAAGAGAGGTTTGGTGATGCCACCTTGCATCTCTTTAGTCACCTTGACTTATCAATTTTTATCAATTTTTATCAATTTACCTTGACACGCCGGATTCCATAATTATATTACTAGTATCTTAAAAGCCAGGAGGTTTTAAAATGGCTCGAGCAAAAGCTGTTAAATATCCTTTTATATCATTAGAGGTTGCCATAGGCAGGGTGGGGCAACTGTACAACAAAGAAGGTACAAATACTGTCAATACGAAATTAGCCGCACAGCATTGGGGATATAAGGAAAAAAGCAGTGGCGGTTTCAGGACTGTAGCCGCATTAAGTGCGTTTGGGTTAGTGGAGGTGGAGGGTAAAGGAGACGACAGGAGCATTAAAATATCCAAGCTGGGACGGAATATAATTCTAGATGAAAGAGAAGATTCCGCTGAACGTGAGGAACTTATTAAAACTGCCGCAACCAAACCTAGGATATTCGATGAGATGTGGGAGAAGTGGGGTGAAGCCGGTCTACCTTCCGACGCCAATATCACCTATTTTCTGACATCGGAAAAAGAGGTAAGCAAAACAAGTGCACAGGACATTATCAAGAAATTCAAAGAAACAATTTCTTTCGCAAACCTCATTGAAGGCGAAAACGAAGGCGAAGAAGAGGAAAGCAACGAAACCACGGGGCACGAAATTATCGACAGGACACTGTTTGATACAACTGAAACACGAAAGACTGAGATAAGACAAGATTTGTGTTCTTTGGATGAGGGACAAGCTGTAATACAATTTCCCGAAAAAATGAGTAAAAACAGTTATGAAGATTTTGCAGACTGGCTTGAGTTAATAAAGAAGAAGGCAAAACGAGGAGCTTAACTTCTACGACAATGTGATGTAATGATGAAAGGCTAAGGGGAAGGCAAGAAGCTACCATTTCTTGCCTCATCCTCACATTCTAACCTAATAGGAAACCCGGAAATGATCAATAGACCACTTCTAAAATGGAAGATGGAGATTTTAAACCAGCAAAGGGATTTAATCTCTCCCCTGAGCCATATGTTAAGTTATACTCACACTATGGTAAAAGAGAGATGCGGTGCTCCAACATTAAAGAGAAGGAAGCGTTCTCGGAACCGAAAGTACAGATAGGCTTTCGCCCACCATGTAAGAAATCACAGTCTTGAGTTTATCTAGTTATTGGGATAGTTCCGATTTTAGTTAAATATCTCCGAAGTGGGACTGAAGAAGCGCTAAGCCTACCACTGAAGCCGTTTCCGCTCTCAGTATTCTTTTTCCAAGCCCAAGGGCTATGTAGCGGTTTTCCTTTGCCAGGGCGATTTCTTCTTTCGAAAAACCCCCTTCGGGACCTATATAGACGTTTATGCTGTTTACGGGTTTTGTTAGGGAATCCATGTAGTCCTCGAGCAGTTCGCTCTGGTTCTCATAAAGTATTATTTTCATCTCGCTTTGCTTTCTCACTCCAAAGGAACCCCGGAAATCAACCGGTTCCGAAACCACAGGCGGGGTTGCCCTTCCGCACTGCTTTGTTGATTCCAGAGCTATCTTGTTCCATCTGTCTACCTTGGCGGTTGACCTTACCTGGGTTCTCTCGGAAATTACCGGAAAGATCTCCGATACGCCGAGCTGCGTTGCCTGGCTTATTACCCCGTCCATCCTGTTTCCCTTGAGAATCGCCTGGAAGAGATTCAGTTCCAGCTCCGGTTCGGTTTGCAGACGGCGGATGCTGTTAACCCGGAGGGCGATGGCTCCAGAAGAGATATCCGTCAAGATGCCCTCATACTCGGTGGATTCAGTGTCAAAAACGGTTATGCGATCCCCGGCCCCGAGCCTCAGCACTTTCGTTATATGAGCGTAGTCGCTCTCGGATATTGTTCCGCGAAGCATCCCGTCGTCTTCTGAGGAGGGTTCTTTTTTGATCGGAAATCTGGGCATTTCAAGCCGCCTTTTATGAGACGTAAAAATCCAGGATTTTTTCTTTGAGCCCCCGGGTCGTATGAATGTCGGCAGTTACCGCCGGGGTGAAACCGTGGCTGAGCAGCGTTGCGGCCGTTACGGGGCCTATGCAGGCAAACCCGGTTTTACCGAAAAGCTCCGGGTCTTTCCCGAGAAGCGAAAAGAAATTCGTTGCGGTCGAGGAGCTTGTGAACGTTACGAGATCTATTTCTGCGTCGGAGAGCTTTTCTTTTATCATATCGAGTTCTTCCTTTGAGTAATCAGGAACAAGTGTTTCATAAACGCAGAGCACTTCTACCGTAGCCCCCATTGCCCGCAGCGTTTCAGGAAGAATTTCTCTTGCCACAAGCGCTCTCGGGATAAGTATTTTCTTGCCGTCGAGGTTGAGTTTTTCGGCAAGCGAGATTACCCCTTCAGCCGTGTAGACGGCGGGCATGTAATCCGCCAAGAGGCCGTACTTCAGGATCTCCTCAGAAGTTTTTTCCCCTATGGCTATTATCTTTTTCCCTCTTAGGTCGCGCGAATCCTTTCCGTGGGATGCCAGCACGTCAAAATAGTTGCTGACTCCGTTTACGCTTGTGAATACCACAAAATCATAGTCTCCGAGATTCCGTACCGAGAGTTTCTGTTCCTCGGTATCCCTTACGGGCTTTATTGCGATTGTGGGAAATTCGATGGTTTTTGCCCCGCAGGAGGCAAGGAGTTCCGAGAACTCCGATGAAGCTTCCCTTTCTCTTGTTACCATTATGGTTTTCCCGAAAAGAGGCTTTTTCTCGTACCATCCTATCGCTTCTGAGAGCGAGGCTACCTCTCCGACCACTATTGTGGCTGGGGTCTGAACGTCAAGGACTCTGGTTTTTTCCGCTATGTCGGAAATGGTCCCCACAACAGATCTCTGTTCGGGCAGCGTGCCGGATGATATAACTGCGACGGGGGTAGACGGTTTTCTCCCAGACTCAAGCAGTTTTTTCATTATGCTCTCGAGGTTGCTCAGTCCCATGAGGAACACCATCGTCTCGATCTCGGCCGGATCGTAGTCAGAATCCTCCCCTTTGTGGTGTCCGGTAAAGATCGCGAAAGACGAATTGTAACGCCTGTGAGTAATGGGAATTCCCCCGTAAGCCGGCACCGCGGTAACGGAGCTTACTCCCGGGATGATCTCTAAATCAATGCCGTTTTGAACTACCGTTTCGGCTTCCTCTCCGCCCCTCCCGAAGACAAAAGGATCGCCTCCCTTGAGCCTCGCAACCGTCTTCCCTTCTTTCGCCCTGCTTACGAGAAGTTCGTTTATCTCTTCCTGGGATATATGCGCCTGCCCGATTGTCTTGCCGGCAAATACAAGTTCTGTGTCTGGGCGGCAGAACTTAAGAATCTGCGGGTTTACAAGCGAATCGTAGATTACCACCTCTGCTTTCCCGAGCAGCTCCTTTCCCCTGAGGGTAAGAAGCCCCGGATCTCCAGGCCCTGCCCCGATCAGATAAACCCTGCCTTTTTTTTCGCTCATGGAACCGTGGATTGCTGGGGAGAGACCCCGGAGAAATTCACCTGTCTGTTTCTTTATATATTAAACCCCGAAGCGGAAAACAGTGCCGCGACGCTGTTTTCCGCCTATCAAATATATTATTTCTCATGGGTTGGCTCCTGTAAAATTACCGAAAGACTGTTGGTCGGGTCTTTGTTTATTTATGATGGCTCTGGGGGTGGTTAGAATAGTCCATGATATGGATTCCGGGAAATCTCTGTTTAATCTCAAAAGCCCCTTTGAACCCAAGGGAGACCAGCCCCGGGCCATCTCCGCTTTGGGCAAGGGGCTCAAGCGCGGGCGCAAGGATCAGGTGCTCCTTGGAGTTACGGGAAGCGGCAAGACCTTTACCATAGCCCACGTTATCCGTGACGTCGGGCGTCCAACGCTGATACTTGTTCACAACAAGACCCTGGCCGCCCAGATATACGCGGAACTGCGCGATTTTTTCCCCGAGAACGAAGTCCACTATTTCGTGAGCTACTACGACTACTACCAGCCCGAGGCCTATATACCCGAGACTGACACGTACATAGAGAAAGATGCCTCGATAAACGAATACATAGACCGCATGCGCCACGCGGCCACCAAGGCCCTTTTCAGGCGAAGGGACGTGATAATCGTCTCAAGCGTTTCGGCCATCTACGGAATCGGGGCGCCCAAGGTCTATTACGGCATGCTTACCGAGATCGAAACGGGAATGGAACTCTCAAGAAACGATTTCGCCCTGAGGCTTGAGGAGGTGCGTTACGAAAGAAAGATCGACGAGCTTGAAAGAGGTACCTACAGGGTGAGAGGGGATGTGGTTGACGTATTTCCCTCACACGAGGAATCGCTCGCGCTCAGGGTCGAGTTCTTCGGAGACTCAATCGAGACGATACGCGCTATAGATCCCCTGAGCGGACGGACTGTCGGGGACGTGCGGGAGGTTTCCATTTTCCCTGGCTCGCATTACGTGGCTCCAAAAAGCGTCCTTGAGGAGGCGGTGGAGAGTATAGGCTGGGAGCTTGAAGCCAGGCTCGCTGAGCTAAGGGGCCGGGGAATGGAACTTGAGGCCGACCGGCTTGAGGAAAGGGCGAGGTTTGATCTTGAGCTACTCGAGACTATGGGCTTTTGCCCCGGCATCGAGAATTACTCAAGGTACATCTCGGGGCGGCGCCCCGGAGAGCCTCCTTACACGCTTCTTGATTATTTCCCCGAGGATTTCCTCTGCGTTATCGACGAGAGCCACCAGATGGTTCCGCAGCTTCGGGGCATGTACCTCGGCGACAGAAGCAGGAAGCGTTCTCTGGTTGAGAACGGGTTCAGGCTTCCTTCAGCGTTTGATAACCGCCCCCTTAATTTCGAGGAGTTCGAGGCCAAAGTCGGGCAGGTGATATACGTTTCGGCTACCCCGGGGTCTTATGAACTCGAACGGGCCCGCGGCAATGTCGTCGAGCAGATCATACGGCCGACGGGGCTTGCCGACCCATTGATTGAAACCCGGACCGCCCAGAATCAGGTGGACGATCTGTTCGATGAACTGAAGAAAGTCGCCGCGTCGGGGCAGAGGGCCCTCGTTACGACGCTTACGAAGAAGATGGCCGAAGACCTTACGGACTACTACAGGGAGCTCGGCCTGCGGGTCGAGTACCTGCATTCCGAGATTGACACCCTCGAGAGAATAAAGATCGTGAGGGACCTTCGGGCTGCCAGGTTTGACGTTCTGATCGGAATAAATCTTCTTCGGGAGGGGCTCGACATACCCGAGGTTTCCCTTGTCGCGGTGCTTGACGCCGACAAGGAAGGGTATCTTCGCTCGGAAACGTCGCTTGTCCAGGTTTTCGGGCGGGCGGCGAGAAACGTTTCGGGCAGGGTGATTCTCTACGCGGACACCATGACGGGGTCTATGCGCGCCGCCATGGCGGAGACCCGAAGGAGAAGAGATATCCAGACGGAGTACAACGCGAAAAACAACATAATCCCGAGGAGTATCGAGAAGAACATAAAAGACGTGCTGGGTTCCATATACGAATCCGACTATCTCAAGATTTCAAGTGCCGAGGAAGAGGATCTCCTCGATATCCCCCCGAACAAGATTCCCGAGGCCGTAGCCAAGCTCTCAAGGGAGATGAAATCCGCCGCCAAGAAGCTTGAATTCGAGAAGGCGGCCGAATTCAGAAACAGGATAAAAAAACTGCAGGAACTGGAGCTTAAATACGCAGAAGGGGTCACGTGACGACCGGGTATTTTCTCGAACCCTCGGCCATCGGCATTTCCTCTCGGGAACCTACTGCCGCAACTCAATAACCCCACAACCGATACGCGGACCCGCGGCACCTGTAGGCTGTGTCTCGAAATCGTCTTGCTCCCCATGGACAATGATGGCTTTGCCAATGATGTCCCGGTCAGAGTCGGTGCCTACCTCCCAAAGGTCTGTTGTCCGCTCGATATAGCCTCTGCCATCCTTGATGACAGCCATGTTCCCGAGATCCCCAAGATGGAATTCGCCTTCTCCCCATTTTCCGTGTTCTACATCGGTGGGATTCCAATGTCCACCCGCAGATTTCCCGTCATCACCGCAATCGCCGGTTTCGTGAATATGGACGCCATGGATACCCGGAGCTGCGTCCATGATATCAATCTTGAGCGTGACCTTGTCACCGTCTTGCGAGAAACTCGCCTCTCCTTGCACTTCATTTTCACTCGTTCCTTCAATTTTCGCAACAGCCTCCTGTTGCATGCTGTCACTATTGCTCTCGCAACCCGTCAAAACAAGAAAAAGGCCGGTCAGAAGAACAAAGCATGAGATTTTTCTGCCAAGGGTGGCTGAGCATATCCTAAAGATTAGATGAGATACATTCATAGTCGCTTACCTCCTTCGCAATGCGCTTTATGGATCCGTTCCTACCCCCCCCCCGGGCGGAAAGCGGAGCGAGCCGTAGGGAAGAGAACCTCTCCGGACAGTCTTTCAGTCTTATCATACGCTTCATCTTCGTTCTTGAGACTCTTCCTTTTACGGCAGATGGAGAGAAGCTAACACAGAAGCGGTACAGGTGCAACTGACCGGTCCAATTTGCTTTCTAGCGATTCTTAGTGTTCAGATTTCCGTAATAAGAGCAGTGCCAGCGCGGTACAAGCCCGTATTCCGGCAATGGGACGGCTATGTTGCTTGCCGATTTTTTTGTTTTATGTAGAATTTAAACCGCTTTGGAAAGAGTGGGTCTTTACCCGCTCTTTTTTGTTGAAGGGCATAAAAGATACGGAGAATTTTTGTGGAAAAGGCTGACGGCAAGCTTGAAAAAGCGGTTCTGGAAGTTCTTCACCCTATTGTGGAGGAGAATTCCTGCGAACTCGTGGACATAAAGTACCTGAGGGAAAGAGGCGGCAGGGTCTTGAGGATATTTCTTGACAAGGAGGGCGGGGTCACGGTCGATGACTGCGCCAACGTGAGCAGGGAGCTCAGCGTGGTTCTCGATGCCTATGACATAATGCCGCAGCGTTCCTACACGCTTGAGGTGTCTTCTCCCGGTCTCAGGAGGCCCCTTAACAGGCAGAGCGACTATGAGAGGTTCAAGGGAAGAAAAGTGAAGATAAAGACCATGGATCCGGTCGAGGACAGAAAGGTTTTTTCCGGAACGCTTCTCGGAATGGAAGGGGAAATGATTCTGGTGGAAGTCGACGGCCGTTCCTACAGCGTGCCTTTCGGCTCTGTCAGCAGGGCGAACTTGGAAATTGATTTTGGGAAAGGAGCGAGAAAATGATTACGGAACTGACGAGAGTTATAGATTCCGTAGGGAAGGACAAGGGCATTGACAGGGAACGCATAATAAGCGCGGTCGAGGAGGCGGTTCTGTCCGCCGCCGAGAAGCTTCTGAAGTCAAAGAACCAGGACAAGGAATTCGATGTCTACTATAACCCCGAAGAGGGGGAGGTGGAGCTTTTCGAGTACAAGGAGGTTGTTGAGACCGTAACCGACTCGGAAGTTGAGATTTCGCTTGCGGAAGCGACCGAACTTGATCCCGAAACCGAGCTTGGCGACATGATAGGCGTCAAGATAAGCCCCGAATACACGAGAATCGCCATTCACAACGCCAAGCAGAAGGTTCTTCAGAAACTGAAGGAAGCCGAGGGCAAGGTCATATACGAGGAGTTTATCGGCAGAAAGGGAACCATAATCGGCGGCATAGTGAGAAGGGTCGACAGACGACACATAATAGTCGATCTCGGAAGGGTTGAGGCCGTCTTGCCCCCGGAACAGCAGGTGCCGAGGGAGTACTACAAGATGAAGGAGAGGATACGGGCGGTGCTTCTCGACATAAAGGAGTCGCCCAGGGGGGAGCCGAGGCTTATCCTTTCAAGGGCTCACGTGAGTTTCGTAATGAGGCTTTTTGAATCGGAAGTTCCAGAGATCGCAGAGAATATAGTTGAGATAAAAGCTATCTCGAGAGACCCCGGCGGAAGAACGAAAATAGCCGTGGCGTCAAACGATTCCGACGTGGATGCGGTTGGCGCCTGCGTGGGAATGAGGGGCTCAAGGGTTCAGAGCATCATCCAGGAGCTCAGGGGCGAGAAGGTGGATATAGTCCCCTGGTCGGAAGACCCCGCCCGCTACGTCTGCAACGCCCTCTCTCCGGCTGTCGTCAACAAGGTGGTGATTGACGAGAACAGCCGCTCTATGGAGGTTATAGTCGATGACGACCAGCTTTCCCTCGCTATCGGGAGAAAGGGGCAGAACGTAAGGCTGGCGTCGCAGCTTACCGAGTGGAAGATAGACATAAAAACCGAGTCAAGAGTCAAGCAGGAACAGCAGGAAGTGCTCTCCCTTCTCACGAGCCTGCCGTCCGTGAGCGAGGTTACGGCAAGCCTGCTTTACAACGACGGATTTTACTCTCTTGAACACATAGCTTTCTGCGAGCCGGATGTGCTCATGAAGGTTGGAAGTCTCGACGAAGACGAGGTCTCAACGCTCCAGAAAGCGGCCCGCGTGGCGCTTATGGAAAAACTTGAGGAGATGCCTGTTGAAAGCGAGACCGAAGAGGTTTCGGACGCAGAAGGGGTCAAGATATCATCGCCTGCCGGCGAAGAGGTACAGGATTCGCAAAAAGACGAGTAGAAAAAACCAACCGGCCCCCCTCTTTTAGGGAAGCGGGTTTTTTTGGGGAATATGCCTAAAATCAGAATACATCAGATAGCCAAAGAGCTGGGAATAAGCAGCAAAGAGGTAGTGGAGCAGAGCGTAAAGCTTGGCATGAAAGTTACAAGTCACCAGAACGTGGTCTCCAAGGCGGACGCCGAGAGAATAAAAAAGGTGTTCGTTAAGGTTCCAGAGGAGAACTCTTTACAGACGGCGGAAGAACAGAAGGAAACCGTAAAGGTTTTCAAATCCGAAACGGGCGATTTTGTCGAAAGAAGAACCGGCTCCAGGGTTGTAAGAAGAAGGAAGAAGGTCGTAAAGCCGGAGCCAGAGCCCGTGGAAGCAGAAGCCGTTCCGGCTGCCGGGGAACCCGCGGAAGTAAAGCCGGAGCCAGAGATTCCCGTTCCGTCAGAACCTGCGGAAGCCGAACCCGCCCAGATTCCGAGCGCCGAGAGCGAAGCGGTCCCCGAGGAGGCGCTTGAAGTTGAGCAGCCCCCCGAAGCCGAGGCACCTGGGGCAGATGATATAGAACTCAAGACCGAACCGTACCCGGAACCCGAAAAGGTCGTTGAGCCAGTGGATGCTGAGGAAAAACCAAAGCAGAAGAAGAAAGCAAAAAAGAGCAAGCCCCTCAAAGAGGAAATACATGACGAAGAGACCCTGGAGCAGTTAAAAAGAGCGTTCCGGACCAAGGTTCCCAGCAGAAAGGAATACGTAATACAGAACAAAAAGCCCAAGCTGAGGCAGAACTTTGACGGACCTGGAAGAAACAGGGGGGCTTATCCGGCCGACGGCCATGACGCGCAGGTTCTTCCCGCTTCTCCGGCCCATGCTGCGAAAAGAAACATCAAGGTCGGCGAAACGGTGGTGGTTTCCGATCTTGCGAAGATGATGAGCGTGAAAGCGGCGGAAGTCGTTAAGAAACTCATGACCATGGGTACGGGCGCGACGATCAACCAGTCAATCGACAGCGATACCGCCGAGCTTGTCGCCGACGAGTTCGGCTTTAACGTAACCGTCGAGAGGTTTGTCGAGGATGACCTGCTTTTTGACCAGGACGAGTCGCAGGACGAGGAGAAAATGCCGCGTCCGCCGGTCGTTACGGTCATGGGGCATGTTGATCACGGCAAGACCACGCTCCTTGACTCTATAAGGGAGACCAACGTTGTCGCGGGAGAGGCCGGCGGAATAACGCAGCACATAGGCGCCTACGCGGTGAACATAAAGGATTCGACCATAGTTTTCGTGGACACGCCCGGGCACGAGGCGTTTACTTCGATGAGGGCCCGCGGGGCGAGCATAACGGATATAGTGATTCTGGTGGTGGCGGCGGATGACGGGGTAATGCCCCAGACTGTCGAGGCGGTTAACCACGCGAAAGCGGCCGGAGTTCCTATCATAGTGGCTATAAACAAAGTCGACAAGGAAGGTGCCGATGTCGAGAAAATCAGGAGGGAGCTCTCCGAGGTGGACCTCGTATCGGAACAGTGGGGAGGAGACACTCTTTTTGCCGAGGTTTCAGCGAAAAAGAAAAAAGGTATAAGCGAACTCCTTGAACTTGTCCTGCTCCAGGCCGATATACTTGAGCTCAGGGCGTCGCCCGATAAGAAAGCAAACGGCGTGGTGGTGGAAGCGGAGCTTGACAAGGGCAAAGGAGCGGTCTCCACCGTTATAGTCAAGGAGGGAACCCTCCAGGTCGGAGATTGCGTCGTATCGGGGGTTCACAGCGGAAAAATAAGGGCCCTTACCGATGACAAGGGCAAAACGGTGAAAAGCGTCGGTCCCTCAATGCCCGTTAAGATCATGGGTCTCTCGGGAGTTGCCCAAGCCGGGGAGAAATTCCACGTGGTTAAGGATGAGAAGACAGCCAAGGAGGTAACTTCTCACCGTCTGGACAAGATCAGGTCCCGCAAGGTGATCACCACTCCGAAACTTTCGCTCGAGGACCTTTTCAGCTCTATTGAAAACGAGGAAGCCAAGGAACTTTCGCTCATTATAAAGGCGGATACCCAGGGGTCGGTCGAGGCTCTCAGGGAGTCTCTGGAAAAACTCTCTACCGAGAAGTGCAGGGTAAAGATCGTTCACTCCGGAGCCGGAGGCATAAACGAGACGGACGTGGTTCTTGCGAGCGCTTCAAACGCGGTGGTGGTAGGATTTAACGTCCGCCCGGATGCGAACGCGCTCAAGATTTCCGAGAAGGAAGGGGTCTCCCTTGAACTTCATTCAATAATTTACGACGTGGTGAGCCGCGTAAAGAGCGCGATGGAGGGACTTCTCGAGCCCATTCGCAAGGAAGTCGTGGTGGCCCACATGGACGTAAGGGAGCTTTTCCACGTGTCAAGAGTGGGGACTATCGCGGGATGCATGGTTTCTGACGGCAAGGTAAGCAGGGACAACAGCATCAGGGTGGTTCGGGACGGCGCGGTTGTATTTGACGGCAAGGTAAGTTCTCTCAGGCGTTTTAAGGACGACGTGAAGGAGGTTCCCTCGGGCTACGAATGCGGTATAACGATAGAGAATTTCAACGACGTGAAGCAGGGAGATGTCTTCGAACTCTACAAGCTCGAGGAGATAAAGCAGGAGCTTTGATATCCGGATTTTAAATGGTAGTGGGCATAGCCAGATTTGAACTCTACATGTCGGGCAACAGGTCTTTGAAAGACAAAAGACGCCTGGTAAAAAGCCTCGTGGAAAAGGCGAGGTCGAAATTCCCGAGCCTCTCGCTGAGCGAAGTTGATTCCCTGGACCTGAAGGACAAAGCCACCATAGGGCTTGGGTATGTTTCAAACGATGCCTCCCTGGTGAATTCCGTTCTGGACAAGGTGACTTCCTATATAGAGAGCACGGGGAATTTCCGCATGGGGGAGAAGGAAATGGAAATCATCCATTTCTAAGCGACCGAAGATGTCTCACAGCTACAAAAGATCCGCGAGGATATCCGATCTTCTTATAAAGGAGATATCCGAGATGCTGGTGCGCGGCAAGATCAAGGACCCCAGGGTGTCGTCGGTAAGCATAACGGCCGTGCGCGTTACGGACGACATGGGCTACGCGAAGGTCTTTTTCACCTCTTTTGATGAACACTCAGACACCCAGGAGATGCTTGAGGGATTAAGGAATGCCACGGGCTACATAAGAACCACTCTTTCAAAGAGATTAAGAATAAAGAAGATTCCCAACATAGAATTCGAGTACGACGGTCTGGTGGAAAAGCGGGCGAGAATTGACGAACTGATAAAGGACCTGTCTGATGGATAAGCTTGATAATATCCTTGACCTCATAAAGGCAAACCAGAGCTTTCTTGTCGTCTCCCACGAGAATCCGGATTGCGACGCCCTGGGTTCGACCATAGTTATGGCGCTTGTTCTTCGCGAGCTTGGAAAGGATGTGATCATGTACAACGCGGACGGGGTTCCCGAGCACCTGCGATTTCTTCCCGAATCCTCCGGGATTGCCGATTCTCTTGATGGCGTCACGAACGATGTGGACGTGGTTATGCTCCTTGACTGTGCCGACGTCTTGCGACCCGGGAGAGAATTTGAGAGTTTTATCTCAAAAAACGGTTTCACGTTCGCGTTTGTTGACCACCACGCGACTAACAGCGCGGGTTCGGAGTACTGCCTTGTGGATGAAAACGCGTCTTCTACCGGAGTTATTCTCTACAGGATGATAAAACGGCTCGGGATTCCCATAAGCCCGGACGTTGCGGAGTGCCTTTTTGCCACCATAGTCGGGGATACGGGTTCGTTCCGGTATTCAAACACCTGTTCTGAGACGTTCACGATCGCCGCTGATCTGGTCGACTGCGGAGCCGACCCCGAGAGGATCTCAAGATTCATTTATGATAACGAACCTCTCAGAAAGGTTATGCTCAGAACCCTGGCGATGAACACCCTTGAGGTAACCGGGAAAATCGCCTTTCTTCACGTATCGAGCGAGATGTTCCAGCAGACCGGCACCGAGAAGGAGCATACCGAGGGCCTTGTGAGCATGGCGAGGTCGATTGAAGGGATTGAGGTCGCGGTCTTTCTGAGGCAGGAATCCGCCATCGGCTGGAAAGTGAGTCTCAGATCCAAGGAGTACGTGGACGTGGCGCAGATCGCCAGGCGGTACGGCGGGGGAGGACACCGCAAGGCGGCCGGATGTGTGATCTCCGCGCCGCTTGCCACCGCCAAGCGCATACTTCGCAGTTCGATTCAGGAAGTGATTTGATGGACGGAGTCATGATTCTCGATAAGCCCAAGGGGTATACCTCCGCTCAGGCGCTTAACAGGGTGAAAAAAGTCTTGGGGGCGAAAAAGGCGGGTCATACGGGCACCCTGGATCCGTTCGCGACGGGGGTGCTGCCCGTGTGCTTTAACCAGGCGACGAAAGCCATTCCTTACCTCGGAGACGACGTGAAGGAATACGAGGCCGAGATGACCTTGGGCGTGTCAACCGATACGATGGACGGCACCGGCACTGTCACCGGCCGGGTGGATGCGGAAAATCTGGGCAGGGACGAGGTTCGGGAGGTCATTGAAGGGTTTGCGGGTGAGATAATGCAGGTTCCCCCGATGTATTCCGCCGCCAAGGTTTCGGGTACGAAGCTCTATACTCTCGCAAGAGCCGGGAAGGAAGTTGAAAGGAAACCGAAGAGAGTCACCATAGAGGAAATAAGACTTCTTCATTTCTCCTACCCCAAGGCGACTTTTTACGTGAAGTGCTCTCGGGGAACCTACGTAAGAGTGATTGCCTCGGATGCAGGAAGGAAGCTCGGCTGCGGAGCCCATCTTTCCGAGTTGAGGAGACTGAGGAGCGGCCCCTTCACGCTGAGCGAGGCCAGCAGCATTGAAGATGTGGAGTCCGGAAATTACAATGTTCTTCCCCTGGAGGACGTTCTCGGGGGCTATCCCAGGGTTCATCTGGAAGAGGATCTGTGCGAGAGCGTGCGCAACGGAATCCCTATTTCCCGAGAGGCCCTTTCGGGCGTGGAATTGCCCGAATTCAAAAATAGGGATATAATCACCGTGTTTTGCCGAAAGACGATTCTTTCCATCTGTGAAGCGAAAACCGATTCCGATGAATTTGAGTATATGGGAGATAAGGATATAGTGTTTCGGCATTTAAGAGTGTTTAACTGATCAGGCAAGGGTCTAGGAGGAAGTAATTTATGTCTTTGCAAAAGGAAGATAAGGCGCGAATCATAAGCGAGTTTCAGAAACATGAGAACGACGTGGGTTCGGCCGAGGTTCAGATAGGGATTCTGAACGGAAAGATAAAGGAACTGTCCGAGCATGTGGAAAGAGCTCCCAAGGACAACCACTCAAGGAAAGGACTGGTTTCAATGGTCGCCAAGAGAAGAAAACTGCTCAATTACGTAAAGAGGGTAAGACCGGATGAGTACGGTAAGCTGATTGAGACCCTTGGGCTAAGAAGATAAAGAAGTGATGTTTTGGAGGAAATGAATTGACTGAACAAACAAGAGAAATGGAAGCGGAGCTGTTTGGAAACAAGCTGCGCCTTGAGACAGGAAGGCTTGCCAAACAGGCAAACGGGGCGGTGCTCGCTTCCTGCGGAGGAACTACCGTGCTTGCCACGGTCGTTGCCTCGGAAGAAAAGATAGAAGATGATTTTTTGCCGCTTACGGTTAACTATCAGGAGAAATCTTACGCGGCCGGGAAAATCCCCGGAGGCTATTTCAAGAGGGAAGGGCGACCCAGCGAAAAGGAAATTCTCACGTCAAGGCTTATTGACAGACCCGTAAGGCCACTTATACCCAAGGACTTTTCTTACCCCACCCAGGTAATAATCACGGTTATTTCCGCTGACGGCGAAAATGCCACGGACGTTCTGTCGGTAATAGCGTCTTCAGCGGCGCTTATGGTCTCGGATATTCCGTTTGCCGGACCCATAGCGGCTCTTACCGTCGGAAAAGTCGACGGCGAGCTTGTTGCAAATCCCACCCCGGAGCAGCTTGAAACCAGCACCATGGAGATAACTGTCGCGGGCACCGAAGAGGCTATCGTAATGGTTGAGGGCGGGGCGAAGGAAGTAAGCGAGGCCGAGGTGGTTGAAGCCCTTATGTTTGCCCATGAAGGAATCAAGGAGATCGTTTCTTTCGAGAACCGTTTTGTTGAAGGAATCGGGAAAGAAAAAAGAGAGGTTCCCGCTACGGAAACGGATGATGCGCTTGAGGACGAAGTCCGTTCATCTGTGCTTCCTTCTCTTGAGCAGGGGATAGTGGCTGACTCAAAAGGTGGCCGAAAGGAACTCATAAAACAGGCTTATGAAGAAACGGTAAAAGAACTGGTTGAGCAACGCCCGGAAGATAAATCCAAGATTGACAAGGCGTTTGATGAGGCAATCAAAGATTCTGTAAGAAGCAAGATAGTCGAGGGCACAAGACCCGATGGGAGGGACTATACGACTGTAAGGCCCATAACGGGCGAAGTAGGACTTCTGGAGAGAACCCACGGTTCGGCGCTCTTTACCCGCGGGGAAACCCAGGCCATAGTCGTTTCGACTCTGGGAAGCTCATACGACGAGCAGAGGATAGACGCGCTTGAAGGCGACGAGACAAGAAGTTTTATGCTCCATTACAATTTCCCTCCTTACTCCGTCGGAGAAACCAGCTTCCGTCTGGGTCCCGGCAGAAGGGAAATAGGGCACGGCGCGCTTGCCGCCCGGGCGATAAAGCCCGTATTGCCGGATAAAGAGGACTTTCCCTACACTATAAGGATCGTTTCCGAGATCCTTGAGTCAAACGGTTCTTCTTCAATGGCGACTGTGTGCGGTTCCTCCATGTCTCTTATGGACGCGGGCGTGCCTATAAGCGCTTCCGTGGCCGGCATAGCCATGGGACTTATAAAAGAAGGGGACAATTTCGTCGTTCTCTCTGATATTCTTGGTGATGAAGACCATCTCGGGGACATGGATTTCAAGGTGGCCGGCACCCAAAGCGGCATCACTGCCCTGCAGATGGATATCAAGATAACCGGCATAAATGAATCTATTCTTACAACCGCTCTTGCCCAGGCAAAAGATGGGAGAATGCATATTCTCGGGAAGATGGAAGAGACAATAAGCGGACCCAAGGAAGAGCTTTCCGAATACGCTCCGAGAATCCTTACGATCCAGGTAAAGCCCGATAAGGTCAAGGTTGTTATAGGTTCCGGCGGCAAGACGATAAAGAAGATAGTCGAGGATACGGGAGCGCAGATAGACATACAGGATGACGGTCTGGTGAAGATTTTCTCCCCCGACTACGAAGCCTGCAAGAAGGCCGAGAGCATCATAAAAAGAATTGTTGAGGATATAGTCGCCGGCAAGCTGTATGTCGGCGTGGTTAAGCGCATTCTCGATTTCGGAGCGATAGTCGAGCTTGGTCCGGGAAAAGACGGGCTTCTGCACATCTCGGAACTTGAAAACCGCAGGGTTGAAAAGGTAACCGATATCCTGAACGAAAAGGACGAGGTCCTCGTAAAGTGTCTCGAAGTTGCGCGTGACGGCAGGGTGAGGCTCAGCAGAAAAGCCGTGCTTGACCAAAATATAGAAGATTACAGAATTTCCGACTAACCCGCACAGTTGAGTCTTTCCCGGGAAAAACCGAAGCTGGTCGTTGTTTTGGGGCCGACGGCTTCGGGCAAGACCCAAATGGCGCTTGAAATAGCCCGTAGAACCGGCGCTTGCATAATAAGCGCCGATTCCGTTCAGGTCTACAGGCATTTCGATATAGGAAGCGCCAAGCCCACCCGGGAGCAAAGACAGGAAATCCCACATTTCTTAATAGACGTCGCGGATCCCGATGAGGATTTTAACGCCGGCACGTACATGAGGCTTGCCCTTGACCAGATCAGCAGACTTGTCGGGGACGGCAGGAAAATAGTTGTAGTCGGGGGAACTTTCCTTTACGTAAAGGCTCTTCTTTACGGACTTCTCGAAGGTGTCGAGGTTGATCGGGAGTTCAGAGATAGCCTCGCTAGAGAGAGGGACGCGGAGGGAGCGGCGTCGCTTCACAAAAGGCTTGAATCTATAGACCCGGTATCCGCAGGACGGATAAATCCGAACGATTACGTAAGAATTGAGCGGGCGCTTGAGGTATATCACACTACGGGCGAGCGCATGTCGGATCATCACCGGCGCCACGGTTTTGCGGAACAGAGGTTTAACGCCCTTAAGATAGGCCTCCACGGGGAACGGGAGCACCTTCGCCGCGCTATAGACGAAAGGGTTGACGCGATGATTGATCGCGGCTGGGTCGAAGAAGTAAAAGCTATAAGGGCCAAGGGATACGGACCGCACTTAAAACCCATGAAGTCCATAGGCTACAAGCGGATAAACGAATTCCTGGAGGGTCGGCTTGATTTTGAGACGGCGGTTGAAAAAATAAAGACGGACACGAAAAGGTTTTCCAAAAGACAGTCCACCTGGCTTCGCGCGGATGACGGCATAAGATGGTTTGATCCCGTAGACGGAGATGAGCCGATACTTGAGGAGTGTAGCGGGTTTCTCGGCTGATTGGCCTTCCGGCTATTTTTTTTCCTCAACCCTGTATGAGCGAATGGTTCTCAGGATTATCGCCGCACCGATTAGTACGGAAAGTACGGGTAGAAGCCATAGTATGGCGCTGAATCCTCTGGGCGGGGGGGATGCGAGAATAGTTTCTCCGTAACTTGAGACAAAGTAATCTATTATCTCTTCCTTTGAATGCCCTTCAAGCAGTTTTGTTTTTACGATGGCCCTCATATCCCGGGCAAGTTGTGCGTTTGACTCCGCGACACTCTGTCCCTCGCACACGGGACACATGAGTTCTCCCGAGATGTCGGCAATCTGGTCTTCAAGTGTGTCCGCGTTCACTTGAAAGGCGATAAGAAGGGCTAGGGATAAAACAAGCCCCCCACTCAGGATCTTATGAAAAAAACGGTTCATTGGTTTTCAATCCCCGGGCTCTGCCCGTTGTAAAGAGTAGCTTTCTCTATATAGCTCATGATCATTTTTTCGGTAAGCGGACCTCTGTGCTTGCCGGTTATGATTCCCTCGGGATTTACGAAGAAGGTCTCTGGGACTCCTCCCACTCCGTAATCCAGGTGTACCCTGTTTTCGGGATCATAAATGTTGACGAAGGTTCCCCCGAACGATTTTATGTATTCCTCGGCGCTTTTTCGGTCATCCATTATGTTTATTCCTATGAATTCGACCTGTCTGCCTGAAAGAGACATGTAGGTTTTCTCAAGCGCAGGGGCCTCCTCTCTGCAGGGATGGCACCAGGATGCCCAGAAATTCACAAGCAGTGTCTTTCCCCGAAAATCAGAAAGTTTTACCTCGTCGCCGTCAAATGATTTCAGCGCGAACTCGGGTGCGGGTCTTCCCACAAGCTGCGAGGGGGTTTCAACTCCTCCCTTCCCCGAAAGCCCGCTCCAGAGTGTGTATGCAAGCAGGGCTATGATGAGGACGATAAGGATTTTCGAGGCGGCGTTTGATATTTTCATACGGAGCTCCCGTTCTTTCTAGCCTTAAGTTTTCTTTTGGTTATTATTCCTGCAACTGCCCCGTTTATTATAATAGGTTTTCATGAAAAAACTCATAATCGTATCCAACAGATTGCCGACGACAGTGCGGGAGGAAAACGGAAAGCTTTCTTTTGAGCCGAGCGTCGGAGGTGTGGCTACGGGGCTCAGTTCCCTTGATACCGATTATGAAAAATGCTGGATAGGATGGCCTGGGATAGATTACGGAAATCTGTCCGGGAAGCAGGTTTCGGAAATGGAACGGCGGCTCGCAGAGGAAAATTTCTATCCCGTGGGTCTAAGCGCCGAAGAGGTAAAAGACTATTACCAGGGTTTCTGCAACGAGGTGATATGGCCCATCTTCCATTATTTTGTCCAGTACGGAACCTATAAAAAAGAATTCTGGGAATCATACATCAGCGTGAACAGCAAGTTTGCCAGTGCCATACTGGACGTGGCCAGCGAAGGGGATTACATCTGGGTTCATGATTATCATCTGATGCTTGTCCCAGAGCTTGTAAAAAAACAGCTGCCCAAATCAAGCATAGGTTTCTTTCTGCACATACCTTTTCCGTCTTCTGAAATTTTCAGGCTTATCCCCTGGTGCCGGGAAATAATACAGGGGCTTACCGGGGCTGATCTTATAGGTTTTCACACTTTTGACTACGTAAGGCATTTTGCAGAAAGCGTAAGAAGGATACTAGGACACGAGCATTCCCTGGGGCGGTTTATAATCGGGGAGAGAGAGATAAGAACCGACACTTTTCCCATGGGAATCGATTACCAAAGATTTTCCTCCGCGGCAAAGAATCGAGGCATTCAAAGAAAAAAAGACGAGTTCAGAGATCTTTTAGGAACTGACCGGAAGATTATTCTTTCCATAGACCGTCTCGATTACTCAAAGGGAATACCGGAGAGACTCAGGGCCTTTGATCTTTTTCTTGAGAAAAACCCCAAGATGAGGGATAAGGTAGCCCTTTTGCTTGTCGCTGTGCCTTCGAGAACGGAAGTGGTTCACTACAAGATACTGAAAAACGAAGTCGACAACATGGTGGGCGCGATAAACGGCCGTTACGGAACGATCGGCTGGAATCCCATTCACTACATGTACAGATCTTTCGGTTTCGAGGATCTGATTTCCCTTTACCTAGCCGCGGACATCCTTTTCATTACTCCCCTTCGCGACGGCATGAACCTGATTGCCAAGGAGTATGTAGCCGCGAGACAGAACAAGGCAGGCGTGCTCATACTCGGCGAGATGGCGGGAACCGCCCAAGAGTTGAGCGAGGCCATAATCATAAACCCCAATGATCTTGAGTCTACTTCCAAGGCGCTTGAGACCGCTCTTGCCATGGGTAAGGCGGAGCAGAAAAGACGGATGAAAACCATGCAGAACCGTCTCAGAAGATACGATATCAGGAGATGGACAGCGGACTTCATGGAGAGGCTTGATGAAACGAAGGAAAGACAGCTTAAGATGTTTGCCCGAAGACTGAGCCCCGAGATGACAGGCGAACTGATTGAAAAATACAGGGCGAGCAAAAACTGTCTTTTTCTGCTTGATTACGACGGTTCTCTTGTCTCTTTCAGGCATAATCCGCAGGATGCGAAACCTGATCGGGAACTTTATTCAGCGCTTGAGGTGCTTTCTTCGAGGAGAAAAAACGAGCTTGTCATCATAAGCGGCAGAGACAGAAAGACTCTTGCCAACTGGCTTGGGGGTGTGACGAATGGCCTTGCGGCCGAACACGGTCTTTGGATAAGACGCGGAAAGTGGAAGATGTCCGATATGGCTCCGGAGGGATGGAAGGAAGAAATAAGACCCATACTGGAAGTTTTCGTCGACAGGACCCCCGGGTCGCTTATCGAGGAGAAGGATTTTTCCCTGGCGTGGCACTACAGAAAAGTTGATCCGGCGCTCTCAATCGTGAGAGTGGGGGAACTTAAGGATATGCTCTCGCACATAACGGCGAATCTTGAGATCGGCGTGCTTGAGGGAAACAAGGTTGTGGAAATCAAGGGATCTTTCATAAACAAGGGCAAGGCGGCTGCCCAGTGGCTCAGGGCAAAAAAATGGGACCTTATCATATCAATAGGAGACGACTGGACGGATGAGGACATTTTTGAGGAACTCCCCGAAGACGCTTATTCCATAAAGGTTGGTTTCGGACCGTCAAAAGCCAAGTACAGGGTCCGCTCGACCACCGAGGCAAGGGGCCTTCTTTTTTCGCTGGCGGATGTAACCCGCGAGATAAAAGATTCATCTTCTGGAGCCACGAAGAAGGGGAGGAAGAGATAATGGAATTTGTAAAGATTGCCGGTACGGAAATCGATTCGTCGAGGATAGGTCTTGGAACCTGGGCGATGGGAGGATGGCTCTGGGGAGGAAGTGACAGAAAAGAATGCGTGAGGACGATATACAAGGCGTTTGATAATGGGGTGAATCTCATTGACACCGCTCCTATTTACGGCTTCGGTCTTTCCGAAGAAGTCGTGGGGGAGGCGGTTTCCCAGAGCGGGATGAGGGATGAACTGATAATCGCGACCAAAGTGGGGCTTGAGTGGGAGAGGGGAGGAATATTCAGAAATTCTCTTCCTGAGAGAATACGCAAGGAGGTTGACGATTCTCTCAGGAGACTTCGCACCGATCGTATAGACCTTTATCAGATTCACTGGCCCGACCCGCTTGTCCCTGTTGAGGAAACGGCGGGAGCCATGGCGGAACTTCTTGAGAGCGGAAAGGTAAGAGCCGTTGGAGTAAGCAACTATTCGGTTGAGCAGATGGATGTTTTTCGTTCCGTGTGCCCGCTTAACTCGAGTCAGCCTCCTTACAATCTTTTCGAGAGGGAAATTGAGGATGACGTGCTTCCCTGGTGTGAAGAGCAGGGGGTCACCATGCTTCTCTACGGGGCTTTGTGCAGGGGACTTCTGAGCGGGAAGCTAAAAGTGGACTCGGAATTTCCAGGAGATCACATAAGAAATTTTGATCCCAAGTTTCAAAGGCCCGTCTATGGTAATTATCTCGGTGCGGTCGAAAAGCTGGGGGAACTTGCCTCCGAGCGTTTCGGGAAAAACGTGCTTGAACTTTCCGTGAGATGGGTTCTTGATAAATGCGAAAACGATATCACTCTCTGGGGGGCGAGGCATCCGGGGCAGCTCGATGATCTTGCGGGAACTCTCGGGTGGACGATAAACGACGATTCAATGAACGAGATAGACGCAATACTCAACACTTTTGTTCCGAATCCAATAGGCCCCGAATTCATGGCTCCCGGTCCGAGGCCTTTCTAGGAGAAACTCTTTATGTCCTCAAGGCGGATTTCCGAAACGCTTTTTCTGAAAATATCGGCCTGGGGGTAATCTTCCGGGGCTATTCTCGGGTCGGGCACCGCAATGCAACGCATACCGGCCTCTTTGGCCGACACTATACCGTTTATGGAATCTTCAATCGCGACGCATTCTTCGGGGGTAACCTCAAGACGCCTAGCGGTCTCAAGATATATATCGGGCCGGGGTTTTCCTTCTTCGACGCAGTCTCCGGAAACTTTTATTCTGAAAACATCCGAAAGAGAGAATTTTTCGAGAACGAACTCTATCACTTTCATCGGGGAACCCGAGGCGAGAGCCGTTTTCATCTGTTTTTCCCCGCCTAAGGTTTTAAGGAGTTCGGGGATCCCGTCAGCAAGCTCGAGCTCCTTTTCATAAAGTTCTAGAAGGATTTCAAGACGGGTGCGGAGAATTTCCTCCGGGGACTCATCAAGGCCGAAAGTTTCCTTGAGAAGTTTTACGGAGTCTTTCTGGCTAAGCCCCATGATCTTCTTTCTGTATTCCTTTCTGTAGCTTTCATTGCCCCCGAACCCCTTTTGCTTGAGCATGATAGACTCGCTTTTCTCCCACAGGGGTTCGCTGTCTATTATGACTCCATCCATGTCAAATATGACTGCTTTTATCAATGGACCAGATAGAGGCTAGAGTGTTGCCGTCCGCAGGGCGGAAGGCAAATGACCGGAAGACTGAGGCAACCTTCGAAACGCCGGTTTTTTCCTAGAGCAGATCTTTTATCTTGTCTTCGAGAGACTTCTTGTAATCATCAAGATCGATATTGATTCTGGAAACGCCGGTTTCCATCGCGGCTTGAGCGACAGCGGCCGATTCCCATACCAGAACCCTGGGATCAAACGGCTTGGGGACTATGTAGTCCGGACCGAACTCAAATTTCTGGTCTCCGTAGGCCCTGGCCACTTTATCCGGCACGGGTTCCTTTGCGAGCGCCGCGAGGGAGTATGCCGCCGCGACTTTCATCTCGTCGTTTATTTTTGTCGCCCTTACGTCAAGCGCTCCCCTGAAGATAAAGGGGAATCCCAGGACGTTATTCACCTGGTTTGCGAAGTCGGAGCGGCCCGTGGCGGTTATTACGTCGTCTCTGGCTTCCTTCGCTTCGGCGGGGAGTATTTCCGGATCGGGATTCGCCATGGCGAATATTATAGGATTTTTCGCCATGTTCTTTACATCCTGCTGATTGATGGCTCCGCCGTTTGAGAGTCCGACGAAAACATCGGCTCCTACAAGCGCGTCCCCTATGGTTCTTTTGTCCGTGTCGACAAGGAACCTTTCTTTCTGGGGATTAAGCCCCGCGTTTCTTCCCTCGTAAATTACGCCCCTGCTGTCGCACATTATTATGTTTTCTCTTTTTGCGCCGAGAGATATGAAAAACTCTGCGCAGGCAATTGCGGACGCCCCGGCGCCGTTAAACGCCATTTTGAGCTCGCTCATTTTCTTCCCCGTAATCTCGCAGGCGTTAAGGAGTCCAGCTCCCGATATTATGGCGGTTCCGTGCTGGTCGTCGTGAAAGACGGGTATGTCCATCTCTTCTTTAAGCTTGTCTTCTATGTAGAAGCATTCAGGGGCTTTTATGTCTTCGAGGTTTATGCCGCCGAAAGTGGGCTCGAGGTATTTTACGGTCTTTATGAATTCGTCTGGGTCTTCGGTGGCTATCTCAATGTCGTAGGCGTCAACATCCGCGAACTTCTTGAAAAGCACCCCCTTTCCTTCCATTACGGGTTTTCCCGCTAGGGCCCCCAGGTTTCCGAGTCCCAGGATTGCGGTGCCGTTTGAAGCTACCGCGACCAGATTCCCCCTGTTGGTGTATTCATAAGAGAGATCTTCGTCCTTGTCTATTTCCCTGCAGGGCTCAGCGACTCCGGGAGAGTACGCCAGGGAAAGTTCCCAGGCCGTGTCACAGGGTTTTGTCGGTACGACTTCAAGTTTTCCTTTTCTGCCGCTTCTATGATATTCAAGGGCGGCTTCCTTCATGTTTTTATCGCCTTCGCACATTTCTTGACCGATCCTCCATCGGGTGTTTTAAAATGAAGAGTTAATTATATACAGAGAAAAGTTTTGTGCAATTGCACTGGGAAATCAGCAGCAAGAGCAGGACGATTGCGGGCAGCTTCCCGAATCCCCGCTCTCGGAACTTTCGAGATTCCCATCGCTGCTGCCAAGGCCGAAAGTCGAAAACTGCTTTCCGATGTTCTCCGAGTCGCAAGTCGCACATTTTATGGTTTCGTCTGGGTCAAGCACCAGAACTTCGAATTCCTCGCCGCAATCAGAGCATTCATATTCGTATACGGGCATTTTTACCTCCAATTAACCGTAACAAGTATGGAATTATATACTTGATTGTACGGAGGGTAATCAAGTATATAATTGCTGTTTTTATGCGAAGTCCAGAAAATATCTTTTACTTGTCAACGCCGTAATAGAGCATATCTTGATAACAGGGACGCCGCATCCTGCAGGTCGTTTTTGTAGAATGCGCAGCCCGCATAATCTTATATGGAACTGCCATGTCGGACATAAATGAAGTTGGAACAACCGCGTTTGCCGTAGCCTGTTACAGGGAAATGGAAAAGAACCGTGAACACCGCGTGTTCAACGACCCGTACGCCCACTGGTTTGTTACGGACGAGATAAGGGAAAAGGTCGACCGGGTGACGAAGATTCTTCCGGAATCGGTTGAAATTCTCCGTTACCGCTTCTGCATACTGGATGAAATCACAAGCCGCGAGATTCAAGCCGGCATGAAACAGGTTGTCATACTCGGCTGCGGGTTTGACATGCGTTCTCTGGTTTTTCAGGCCGAGGGAGTGCGTTTCTGCGATGTTGATCAGCCGGCCATTCTGGAATTCAAGCACAAGGTTCTTGAGAGCCACGGCGTTACGCCATGCGCAAGCATACCGTGCAACTATCTTGAAGTTGACCTGCCGGAAGAACTCACCAAGGCGGGCTTTGACATCAACTCTCCGATACTTTTTCTTTGGGAAGGAAACAGCATGTATCTTCCCATTGAGCTGATCCACAGTTTTTTTGACAGTCTGCGCGCCAGAATTCCCTCGTTCAAAATCGCTTTTGACTACTATCCGTTGAGCATCATTAACAGGACCTACGAAAACCCTGAGGTTGTCAGGGCAACTGATATGTTTCAGAAAACTTTCAACGTGACCTGGGTAACCGGGTTTGATGACCTAAGCGTTTTCGAAAAGCGCCATGGCATGAAGGTAGAGGAATCGAAGGAACTGCTTGAAGTCGGAAAACGGGTCGCTCCGGAAGCCGTAGATTCCGTCGCCGCTCTTGCCGGCGTGTACAGCTACGGAATCCTGAGCTATGGAGATGCGTAATCCGAAATGCAGGCGACTCCGCAGAGTTGCTCCTTCAGAGATTATTACGCTCTAAAACCTTTTCCAGAAATCTATTCCCATTGCGTCAAATATTTTCTGACCGTAGATATTCAGGTAGTGGATTTCGTTTGAAAACATCAAGATTCCTATTATTACAAGTCCCGAGCCTATCGCGTACTTGTAGTAAGGGTAATATCTCCTGATGCTTCCAAAAGATCTCATGGCGCTGTTAAACGCGAGACCGATCAGTATGAACGGTATGCCGATTCCGAGTGAGTAAACCGCGAGCAGTCCCACTGCGTTTAATGTTCCTTCAACCGTGCTTGCGTAAAGGAGTATGGACCCGAGAATAGGTCCTACGCATGGAGTCCATCCCAAGCCGAAAGCCAGGCCGAGAATATAGGTTCCGAGGAGATTTCCTTTTTCCCGCGGAAGGGAGATTTTGTGTTCTCTCTCGAGAAATGGGATCTTCACGATCTCCATTACGAATATTCCGAAAAGGATTATGAAAATTCCGGCTATTCTGAGCAAAAAAGTTTTGTTGCCTGAGATCATCCCCCCAAGCTGGGAGGAGAATACGCCGAGAGAGATAAAGACGGTTGAGAATCCCAGTATGAAGACGAGGCTCGGTACAACAACCCTTGAGAATTTAGGCAGATTCCGGGCGTCCGAAAGGTCCTCGTATGAGAGACGTGTGACTACTGAGAGGTAGCCCGGCATAAGCGGAAGAATGCAAGGAGAAAGAAACGCGATCACTCCGGCGAAAAAAGAAGCAACTATCCCCACATCCAGAATTTCGGAATTCATGCCGGTTTCCTCTCCTCGTTCTTCTCAGCACGGGTTTTTTGGTCTTTCAAAAGAATTTGCTCCAGTCTGCGCGCGAGTTCCGTGTCCCTTGTCATTATATCCTTTATGCTTATGTCTTTTTCCTCGTCAATATCCGAAAGCTCTCTCATGACGGCGTGGCGCAGACCGTTTTCCCTCATGCGTTTTTCGGTTTCCTTAAATACTCGGGCGCTGCTCCACTGCATTTCCTTAAAGACCGCGTCCGTCTCCCTGCATAGCCCGAGGAGATAATATCCTCCGTCGGTTGCAGGGCCCAGGACCGCTTCAAATTCCCCTCCCGAGAGCAGGGAAAACGCGGTTTCCACATCTTCTTCGGTTATCATCACGCAGTCTGTGCCTATGATGACTACATTTCTGAATCCCAGGGAAAAACATTTTTCAAACGCGCGGGACATTCTCTGTCCCAGAGAACCTGTCTCCTGCGCGAGGAAAAGGGCTTCTTTATCTCCCAGCCACTCAAGAACCTCTTTTTTTCTTTCCTTGGGAGTGTAGAAGAGAAAAGTCGTCCAGTTCTCCTGACCCGAGAAGGAGTCGGCGACGAAACTTGCCGTTTCACGGTAGAGTTCCATGGCCCTCCGCTCCCCTATGTCTTTTCCCAGACGCGTCTTTACTTTTTTCGTTTCCGGATACCTAAGAAAAACGATCAGGGCGTTATCGTTTTTTTGCGACATTCCGCAAAGCCTCGGAATCAGGATGCCGTCTGGCCGCCGCAGCTGCTTCCGGCCCCTGCGGTGCATCCGAAACAGTGAACACCGAATCTTATCTTTCTCTTGATCGCTTGATTAAGGTCGAAATTGAATATGGTCAGCCCCCCGTTCCCGTTTCGGCACTGCATATCAAGCATCTGGTTAAAGTCGCAGTCGTAGATTTTTCCGTCGTGGCTTACGCTTATGAGATTCCGGCACATTATGCCGTCCACGGCTTCGGGATTGAAGGCGTATACAAGCTTTTCGATGTATTCCTCGTAGGCGTTCTGTTTTTTCAGTTCCTTCTCAAATCTGTTAATCGGCATATTGGTCAGTGTGTACAGGTTATCGAACCTTATACCGTAGTTTTTTTTGAGCTTTGCCTTAAAGTCCGCTTCAAGGCTTCCCTGGTCCGGGGGAAGAAAGGTTCCGACGGGGTTGTATACCAGGTTGAGTTTTAGTTCCCCGCCCCCGTAGCCTTCGCTGTTAAGCATTCTCAGGGATTCTATGCTTTTTTCAAAAACTCCTTTTCCCCTCTGCTTGTCCGTGAAGTAGCTGCTGTAATATGGAAGCGAGGATATGACCTCGACGCGGTTTTCGGCGAAAAACCCCGGTATGTATGTTTTTTCCTCTCCCGTCCGGGGGTTCCCGTCGAGAGTAACGGTCAGGTTGTGTCTTACCATCACGTGTTTGCCGAGACTTCTGGCTTCTCTTACGAAGTAGTCAAAATGGGGGTTTAATTCCGGAGCTCCTCCCGTGAGGTCAAGATTTTTTATGCAGTCGTTTTCGCTCAGTATCTCAAGACATCTCTCAACAGACTCAAGGCTCATCTGCTCACTTCTCCAGGGCGAGGCGTCCACGTGACAGTGAGTGCAGGTCTGGTTGCAAAGCTTTGTTATGTTTACCTGCAGGGTTTCAACCGTAATAGGATCGATATCGAGACCCTGGTCGATCAGTTTGCGGGAAAAATTATGATTGTTTGTCTTCGTCTTTTCTTGGGCCATGACGTATCCTTCGGGAGCTTCCGTTACCTTGTTTCGTGGCGGCTTTTCTTCCCGTTTGTGTTTCTAGAGGGCGCGGTTCTTTTTCAGCGTGTTTCGCATCTGGATCGCATGGATGAGCTTTATGCCGGCCGACATTGAGGCGGCGACATGTACGGCTTCAGTCATCTGCTCCGGATCCGCTCCCGTCTCAAGGCACTGCGTAGTGTACGCGTCTATGCAGTAAGGACATTTTTCAGTATGAGCCACGGCCAGGGCTATAAGCGCTTTTTCCCTTTTTGTAAGCGCTCCTTCCTCCCCCGTAGCGGAGTTATAGTACTCGAAAAACTTGTCCATGAGATCTTCTCTAAACTCCCCGACCTCGGAAAATCTCTTAAGATCCTCGGGGTTGTAGTAATCCATCTTTCTTTTTCTCCCGTTCCTGTGTTTATGTACAGGTCCTTTGTATAGGTCTCTCCCGGCAGTAAAATACCATATCTCACGAATCGGGGAAACGGAATGATAAAAGCGGTCATATTCGATTTTGACGGGGTTATAGTCGACAGCGAGCCCCTGCACCTGAGGGCCTTTCAGAGGACCGTGGAAACCCTGGGATTAAAGCTCTCGACCACCGACTATTACCTGCGGTACCTTGCCTGCGACGACAAAAGCTTTTTCAGGAGGTTTCTTGAGGATAACGGACAGCAGTGCACGGAACCGGAGATTGCCCGGCTTATAAGGGAAAAAGGCATCCGTTTTGAAGAAATGATAGGGGAGGACATAAGAATTTTCCCGGGGGTCGTCGAGTTCCTTGAGGCCATCCGGGGCAAATTTCATGTGGCGATAGGTTCCGGCGCGTTAACCGAAGAGATTAACCTCATACTGAGGCGCAAGGGGCTTTCCGGGTTCTTCGGCTTTGTAATAGGAGCCGATGATACGGAGAACCCGAAGCCATCCCCCGAGGTTTACCTAAAATGCCTTGAGAGGCTTAGAAGAGAGTACGACAGCACCATAACGGCCGCGCAGTGTGTTGTGTTTGAGGATTCTCCCCACGGCGTTCTGGCGGCCAAAAGGGCCGGGATGATATGCGTCGGGATTACCAACTCGTGTTCCGGCGACGAACTTGCGCTTGCCGACCGGGTTACGGAAAGCTTTTCTGAGATCATCGACGATTTTCCCGAAGCGTTAAATATGTTCTAGACATAAGCCTGTTTTAATATCTATACATCAACTTGAGCCTGTATAGCGGTAGTGGTATATTTTCTGCCTGAGTGCGTGGGACACGCCCTGTATCGAGTTCACTGCGTCTCCATGCGCTAATATACATCCCGACGTGTTAATTTTGGAGAGAAAATATGGATAAAACCCAAGACACCGCAAAGTGCCCGGTAAACCACGGCACAAGCAGTTCAAAGCTGACCGGCAGCATGGCTAACCAGAACTGGTGGCCGAATCAGCTCAACCTGAAAATCCTTCACCAGAACTCCTCTCTTGTGGATCCCATGGGCGAGAAATTTGATTACGCGGCGGAGTTCCAAACTCTTGACCTTGAAGCGGTGAGACAGGACCTCTACTCGCTTATGACGGACAGCCAGGATTGGTGGCCCGCGGACTACGGCCATTACGGGCCGCTTTTTATCCGTATGGCGTGGCACAGCGCGGGAACCTACCGAATCCACGACGGACGCGGAGGAGGACGGTCCGGCACGCAGCGTTTCGCGCCTCTTAACAGCTGGCCCGACAATGGGAATCTCGACAAGGCCCGCAGGCTACTTTGGCCGATAAAGAAGAAATACGGCCGCAAAATCTCCTGGGCGGACCTTATGATTCTCGCTGGCAACTGCGCCCTTGAGTCCATGGGGTTCAAGACGCTCGGCTTTGCCGGCGGGCGCGAGGACGTATGGGAGCCGGAAGAGGACATCTACTGGGGTCCCGAGACCGAATGGCTGGGCGATGAGCGTTACAGCGGCGACCGCGAGCTCGACAATCCTCTGGGCGCCGTGCAGATGGGACTTATCTACGTCAACCCGGAAGGACCCAACGCCAAGCCCGACCCGCTTGCCGCGGCGCATGACATCCGCGAAACCTTCAGGCGCATGGCTATGGACGATGAAGAAACCGTCGCTCTGATCGCGGGCGGACACACGTTCGGCAAGTGTCATGGTGCCGGAGACGCGGCCTGCGTTGGTCCCGAGCCGGAGGCTGCCGGCATTGAGGAGCAGGGTCTCGGATGGAAGAGCACGCATGCGAGCGGACACGGCGCTGATGCTATAACAAGCGGTCTTGAGGGCGCGTGGACGTCCAATCCGACTGCGTGGGACAATGGCTTTTTCGACATGCTTTTCGGTTACGAGTGGGAACTTACCAAGAGCCCCGCGGGCGCTTGGCAATGGACGCCAAAGGATGTGGATGACAAAGATCTTGCCCCCGAGGTAAACGGGTCCGGAGGACGGGTTCCAACGATAATGGCGACCACTGATCTCTCGCTGCGTATGGACCCCGTGTATGAACCGATCTCGCGCCGCTTTCACGAAAACCCGGATGAGCTTGCCGAGGCGTTTGCAAAGGCGTGGTACAAGCTTACCCATCGCGACATGGGTCCTTACTCCTGCTGTCTCGGACCGCTGGTTCCGGACGAGCCTCAGATCTGGCAGGATCCGGTGCCGGCTGTTGATCATGAGCTTGTCGAAGCGGAGGACATTGCGCTTCTGAAAAAAGAGATACTTGACCAGGGGCTTTCGATCCAGGAACTGGTTCGGGCGGCATGGGCTTCAGCTTCCACCTTCAGGGGCACCGACCGCAGGGGAGGCGCAAACGGCGCGCGCATCAGGCTTTCTCCCCAGAAGGACTGGGATGCCAACGACCCCGAAGAACTCGACAAGGTGTTGTCTTCACTGCTGACCGTCGGGAAGGGCTTTAACAAGGCGCAGACAAACGGAAACCGCGTTTCGCTTGCGGATCTCATAGTGCTCGGCGGCTGCGCTGCAGTCGAAAAGGCGGCGGAGGCAGCGGGGTATTCGGTGGATCTTCCTTTTACGCCCGGTCGCACGGACGCCACTGAAGAGCAGACGGATGCGGCCGCCTTTGACGTGCTTGAACCGAAAGCGGACGGCTTTCGCAATTATATCGCGGCCGGTCAGCGGCAGTCGCCGGCTGAACTTCTCATTGACAAGGCGCACCTGCTGACGCTTACCGCGCCTGAGATGACCGTGCTGCTCGGCGGCATGCGGGCGCTCGGCGCAAACGCCGGAGGGTCGCGGCATGGAGTGTTTACGGACAGGGTCGGAACGCTCAGCAATGATTTCTTTGCTAACCTGCTTGATATGTCGACTGAATGGGAGCCCTCCGCTGATTCCCAAGGCGTCTATGAAGGCCGTGACAGAGCGACTGGTGAGACCAGATGGACTGCTACCGAAGTTGATCTTGTATTCGGGTCCAACTCACAGTTGCGGGCGCTTGCGGAAGTTCATGCGTGCGATGATTCGGAGGAAGCTTTCGTGCGGGACTTTGCCGCTGCCTGGACCAAGGTCATGAACCTTGATCGCTTTGATGTCTCCTGATTCCGAGTCAGCGGGAAAACCACAAGTTGCAAGGCAACAAACGCCGTTTTAATATCGAGGTTTTTGCGTTTATAATCTGATATTATGAGCGGGAAGTTGTTCGTGATATCCGGTCCGTCGGGAAGCGGGAAAACAACACTTGTCACCCGTGTTCTGTCGAACGTGGGGAACCTCCGTTTCTCCATTTCCTACACAACAAGATCAGTGCGCGCGGGAGAGGTCCGCGGAGAACACTACGAGTTTGTTTCCAGAGAAGAATTCCGGGGCATGATCGAGCGGGGTTTCTTTGCCGAGTGGGCGGAGGTGCACGGGAACTTTTACGGCACGCCGAGGGCTGAAATAGAAGAATGGATCGAAGCGGGCGTTGACGTCATTCTGGACATAGATGTTCAGGGAGCAAGAAGGTTGAGGGGTGTGTTTGACGAAGCGGTCTTCATCTTTGTTGTCCCGCCGTCTCTCGAGGTTCTCGAGCAAAGGCTTAGGGACAGAAAATCGGAAGAAGAGGGCGACATCTCCATTCGTCTCGGGATCGTCAAGGAGGAGGTGGCCTGCTCTAAGTGCTATGATTATATTATAATTAATGATGAGGCGGATATTGCGGCTGGGAGAATAGAGGCCGTTATCCTCTCGCAGAGACAAGGAGATAGTGAAGATTCCCGCCGGCGGATGCTTGCCGCTACTCGGGACGCGAGGACGGAAAATGTGTACGGCCCCGTTTTTCTCAGGAGATTCGGTCTTAAATGAGGTGTTCGCGCTGCTGTGATCAGGCTAAATGACATCATTGACAAGGTTGCTTCCTACTCGGATGTCGGGAACGAGGATCTTGACTCCATAAAAAAGGCCTACGTGTATTCGGCCAAGGTTCACTCCGGCCAGAAAAGAGTTTCCGGGGAACCGTACCTGAGTCATCCCCTGGAGGTTTCTTCCATACTCGCGAGCTTGAAGCTTGACGTTCCCTCCATAGTTACCGGACTTCTTCACGACACGATAGAGGACACCCTTGCGACTCGCGAGGAAATCGAACGGAATTTCGGAAGCGAGATAGCTTTTCTCGTCGATGCCACCACGAAAATAAGCCGCCTTCCACATGTTTCCGATGTGGAAAAACAGGCCGAAAGCTTCCGCAAGCTGATACTTGCCACGGCTGAAGACATAAGGGTTGTACTGATAAAACTCGCCGACAGGCTCCACAACATGAGGACTCTTCAGTATCTGCCTGAGGACAAACGGAAAAGAATCGCCGTTGAAACGATGGAAATTTACGCGCCGCTTGCCCACCGCCTCGGGATGAACTGGATGTCGGTTGAGCTTGAGGACCTGGCGTTTAAGTTCTCTGAGCCGGGTGAATACGAGCGTATCAGCCAAACCGTGTCTACAAAGAAAAAAGATTGGGAAAAGTACACGACTGAAATCGTCTCGCTTATTAACGCCAAGATGAAGGAATTCGGAATTCAGGGGGACGTCTCCTGGAGATTCAAGCATTTGTACGGCATCTACAGCAAGATGAAAAAGGGCAATATAAGCCTGCGCAATATTTACGACATACTGGGTTTCCGGATCGTTACCGCGAGTGAAAACGAATGCTATCAGGTTCTGGGAGCGGTGCATTCCCTGTGGAAACCGATTCCGGGGAGAATAAAAGACTACATAGCCCTTCCGAAGGCCAACAATTACCAGTCCATTCATACGGCCGTAATAGGTCCCTTCGGAGAACAGATGGAGATCCAGATACGAACTGAGCGGATGCACCGAATTGCAGAATACGGGGTTGCCGCTCACTGGAGGTACAAGGAGGGAAATGCGCTTGAGAACGGGAACGACAAGATCTACTCAAACCTCCGTCATCTCGTCGAGCTAAAGGACATAAAAGACTCAACTGAGTACATAGAAGCCATAAAAGGGGAGCTCATACTGGATGTCGTGTACGTCTACACTCCCAACGCGGATCTCCTTGAGTTTCCCGTGGGCGCGACTCCGGTTGACTTCGCGTATTCAATTCACACCGACATAGGCAACCACTGCTCCCAGGCTTTTGTCAACCATAAGCTTGTTCCCCTTAACTACAAGCTTGAAACCGGAGACATGGTGGAAGTGGTGACTTCCAAGAACAAGGTTCCTAACAGGCAGTGGCTTGATTTTGTTGTCACCTCAAAGGCCAAAAACAGGATAAGGAGCTGGCTGAGACAGGAGGAAAACCGAAAGGCCGAGCAGATTGGAAAGGCAATAGCCCAGAGGAAGTTTGCGGCGAAAGGGCTCAAACTGAGCAACCTGCTTGAGAAGAAGAAGCTCGACAATCCTCTGGCAAAGCTTCAGTTTTCGGGGATAAAGGATTTTTACAGGGCGGTCGGATTCGGCAATGCCGCGGTAAACGACCTTCTCAAGGCGATGCATCCCAGGAAATTCGCCGAAGGCGCCGAGAAAAGCGAAAGAATAAAAAGCATAGTGAACAGGATATCCAAAGACGAGTACAAAGACGCCGTGCTCGTCAGAAGGTATGACAACATACTCATAAAGTTCGGCAAGTGCTGCAACCCGGTTCCCGGGGAACAGATCATAGGTTTCATAACCAGAGGCAGGGGGATAACCGTGCATGTCTACAATTGCCCCAAATTGCTCGAAGTCGATCCTGAAAGGAGAATAGAGGTTGCCTGGAATGACGAGTATTCGGGACGGATACCGATCGGCCTTTCGGTGAAGTGTGAGAACAGAAAAGGCATACTCTCCGAACTGACAAGTACGGTTTCGGAACTCAATGTGGACATTGTCAGTGCCGATGTGAGCGAAGATGAGACTGGACAGGGAGACGCGAGGTTTGAGGTGGCTGTGGAAGACATCAAGCAACTTGAAAAAGTCATTGAATCGCTTAAGAATCTTGGGGGAGTGATCTCGGTCGAGAGGTTAACGGAAATCTCACACCCCCAGCCGAATGACTTGGGCTAAAACGGCATTCGCGCGCGTTCGGACATTTTTGCCATGATTGTAACCTGGATCAAAAAAAAGCTTGCCATAAGAAGTTCGAGGAAGCTTATACGTACCGTAAAGTGGATCATAAGGAAAAAAGGGGGATTCATGGCCCCCAGGGAAGCCGATCACGCCGAGGTAAGGATACTTGCCTGTGAAGAAGCCATAGAACGAGGGTCCCTGCACGAAATAAGGGCGTCAAGGAAAGCCCTTCGGATTTTTTTTGAGGACAATCTCAGGTCCTACGGCAAATCCGCTCTGCGGCAGAACGCAGAAGCCATAGTGATAGCGGTAGCTCTCGCTCTGGCCATAAGGGCCTTCGTGATTCAGCCCTTCAAGATTCCTTCGGGTTCAATGCTTCCGACCCTTCTTGTGGGTGATCATATACTGATAAACAAGTTCGTCTACGGAACAAGGATTCCTTTTACCAACGAGATATTTTTTCCCTTCTCCGAAATTGACCGCGGCGACATCGTGGTCTTCAAGCTCAGCGAAGATAATGCAACGGATTTTCCCATGCCCGGTAAAGGGGCTTTCTACGTAAAAAGAGCCGTGGGCATTGCCGGGGATGAAATAGACATAAGCGGCAGGGACGTCCTTATAAACGGCAGAGCCGTGGAGCAGACCTACACCGGGAATTACGAGTATCCGGACCAGAAATTCTTTTCTGTTGCCGACAGGTACGAGCAGTCGCTTTCCGGAAAAAATTTCGGCGTTATATATAAAAAGGGAAGCGGTTCCACGACGAGCGGAAAAATGAGCTTTCCCCTTGTTGTTCCCAATGGCAGGGTTTTCGTCATGGGCGACAACAGGGACAACAGTTACGACAGCAGGTTCTGGGGATTCGTGCCGGTGGAAAATGTTTACGGCAAGGCGTTTATGATTCACTGGTCGTGGAATCTCTCTAACCCGGGTTTTGCGGATAAGGTAAGGTGGCATAGAATTTTTTCGGGAATCGAATGAGCTTGCCGATTGTTTTTCGGAAAAACGGTGTTAGGGCATTTTCAGCGGACACAGTTACGGGCAATTCCCGCTACGCGGAAAATCTGCTTTCAATAACCGCTCTACGGTGTATCCTCTTTGCGGATTATGGAGACTAAGAAAAAAATACAGCCGATTGAGGACAGGGCCGAAAGTTTTTTCTCCGGGATCATAGACGACATACCGCCCGAGAGGCTAAGCAGCCTTATTGTCATAGGAATAAAGACAAGAGGGGAGTATCTGGGCAAGAGGCTCGTTGAGCGCATAAGCGAGCGGACCGGAAAGGACGTTACTTTTGGAACGATCGATATCACTCTCTACAGGGATGATTTCGAGAACAGGAAAAACTGGCCGCGACTGCGCAGAACCAGCATCCCCAACGACGTGCAGGGGAAAAACATAATACTTGTTGATGATGTCCTCTACACGGGGCGCACTGTGCGGGCCGCCATAAATTCAATCATGGACTACGGAAGGCCGGCCTCGGTCAAGCTGGCCGTGCTCGTGGACAGGGGGGGAAGGGAACTCCCCGTGCAGCCCGACTACGCGGGAATCAGCATCGAAACGTTAGACGACGAGATGGTCAACGTTTACCTGGAAGAAGTGGACGGAAGGGAGGAAATCGAGATAACCCGAAAAAATGGCGTTTGATAAAAAGCACATTCTGGGTCTTGGGGAACTCTCGGCCGAGGAAATTAAAATCATTCTCGACACCGCGGAGTCCATGAAGGAGATTTCCACCCGGGACGTAAAGAAAGTCCCGACCCTTAAGGGAAGGACAGTGGTCAACCTCTTTTTCGAACCCAGCACCAGAACCCGCTCGTCGTTTGAAATCGCGGAGAAAAGGCTCAGTGCCGATGTTCTGAATTTTTCCGCTTCGCAAAGCAGCGTGGTAAAGGGCGAGAGCCTTGTGGACACGGCCAGGAACTTCGAGGCCATGGGCGCGAGCATAATGGTCATAAGGCACGGGATGTCCGGCGCGCCTTTTGTCCTTGCCCGCGAGATAACCGCCTCGGTAATAAACGCCGGAGACGGTTCCCACGAGCATCCGAGCCAGGCCCTTATAGACATTTTCACCATAAGGGAGAAAAAAGGGAGGATCGAGGGTCTCAATGTCCTTATTGTCGGGGATATTCTCAACAGCAGGGTCGCCAGATCCAACATCTTCGGCCTCCGCAAACTGGGGGCGAACGTGAGGATAGTCGGACCGGCAACCATAGTTCCCGAATATTTCAGCGAGATGGGAGCGGAGATCTTTTATTCGCTTGAACACGCCATTGAAAATGTGGACGTGGTGATAATGCTGCGGGTTCAGAGCGAGAGAAAGACCCTTGAGTACTTCCCGTCGCTTAGGGAATACTCGGGGCTTTACGGACTAACCAGAGAGAAACTCAGGCTTGCGAAAAAAGATGTGATAGTGATGCATCCGGGTCCGATCAACCGGGGAGTTGAGCTTACTTCGGAGATAGCCGATGACCCGGACGCCGTTATACTTGAGCAGGTGGCAAACGGAATTGCCGTGAGAATGGCCATGATATATCTTGTTGCCTTGGGAGAGAGCTTATAGATGGGAGTGCTCATTAAAAACGGGCGCGTTATTGATCCTTCACAGTCACTTGACATGGTCTCGGACATATATGTCCAGGGAGACAGGGTGAAGGAAATATCAAAACGCATAGACACCCCGCGCAAGTCAGACACCGTAATAGACGCAAGCGGGCAGGTTGTGGCCCCGGGGCTCGTAGATATTCACGTACATCTAAGAGAGCCGGGATATGAGCACAAGGAGACGATAAAGACGGGTTGTCTTGCCGCCGCCGCGGGCGGTTTTACCTCCATAGTGTGCATGCCCAACACGAACCCCATAAACGACAATGCGTCGGTGACCGAGTACATACTCCTAAAAGCGAGAACGGAAGGCGTAGTCAACGTGTTTCCCATAGGTGCGATAACCAAGGGGGAGAAGGGAGAGGAACTTGCCGACATAGGCGAGATGTGCGAAGCCGGGTGCGTGGCGATTTCCGACGACGGGATGCCGGTCACTGACTCGGGACTTATGCGAAAGGCCATGGAATACGTAAGACCTTTCGGGATTCCGGTTATCACGCACGCAGAAGACATAGGGCTTTCAGCTGGCGGCGTTATGAACGAGGGTTTCGTTTCAACCGAACTTGGCCTTCGGGGAATTCCCGCCGCTTCTGAGGAGGTCGGGGTGGTCAGGGACATAATTCTCTGCGAGCTCACGGGCACTCCTCTTCATATTTGCCATGTTTCCACCAAGGGTTCGGTAAGGCTCGTTCGGGCAGCGAAGAAAAGAGGCGCGAAGGTTACGGCGGAGGCGACTCCTCACCATTTCACTCTCACGGACAAGGAAGTATATGGTTACAAGACCGATTCCAAGATGAATCCGCCGCTTAGGACCCAGGAAGACGTGGACGCTATACTAGAAGGCATTGCCGATGGAACAATTGACGTGATAGCAACGGATCATGCCCCTCACAGTCAGGATGAGAAAAACGTTGAATTCGACCTGGCTCCCTTCGGCATAGTGGGTCTTGAAACCGCCCTCTCGCTTTCGCTTGAGCTTGTGGAAAAAGGGATCATTACCCTAGATGAGATGATAAAAAAACTTACCGTCGTTCCTTCCGAAATAGTGGGGATAGAAAGAGGGACACTTGCCCCGGGTTCAATCGCCGATCTCGTGGTTTTCGATCCCGGCATGAGTCGTACGATAAACCCTGAGGAGTTTTTCTCAAAAAGTAGGAACACCCCGTTTTCCGGCTGGGAGCTTAAAGGGGTGGTAAGCAATACGATAGTTTCGGGAAAGGTTGTTTTCAGTAGTAACTAGGTTTTATTTTCTTGCGCAGACCAACAGGCAGGCGGTTCCAACCCAATGGAAGATAAGCAGTTTGAACTAAGAAAATCGAAGCTCGAAGAGCTGAGGGCAATGGGCATTGACCCTTACGCAAACGATTTTACCCCGGAGCATACCGCCGGAGAACTGGCCTCTCTGCACGCTTCGAAGTCTCCTGAAGAACTTGAACAGATGGAAGAGCTCTTCAGCTTGGCCGGAAGAGTTGTTTCAAAGAGGGATTTCGGAAAAAGCGCTTTTTTTCATCTGTCTGACCGCACGGGGCGGATTCAGGCGTTTATACAGAAAAACTCCATTGACGAGAAAACCTTTACGCTGTTTCGCAAACTGCTTGACGTAGGGGATTTCGCCGGCGTACGCGGAGAACTTTTTAAAACCAAGACCGGGGAGCTTACGGTGAGGATCCGGGAACTTTTTTTCCTCGCAAAGGCCCTGAGGCCGCTTCCTGAAAAATGGCACGGTCTCCAGGATGTTGAGCTAAGATACCGCCAGCGTTATCTGGATCTCATTGCTAACCAGAGAACCAAGGAGATTTTCAAGACAAGGTCAAAGGTGATAAACCTCATCAGGAGGTTTCTTGACGAAAGGGATTTCCTGGAGGTGGAGACCCCGGTGCTTCACCCGATTGCCGGAGGTGCGACCGCGAAACCTTTTGTTACTCATCACAACGCCCTTGACATGGACCTTTACCTGAGGATAGCTCCCGAACTTTACCTGAAGCGACTTGTCGTCGGAGGACTTGAAAGAGTTTATGAACTTGGAAGGACTTTCAGAAACGAAGGGGTTTCCACTAAGCACAACCCGGAATTCACCATGATTGAGTTCTACCAGGCCTACGCGACCTACGAAGACCTTATGAATCTCATAGAGGAGCTTGTCTGCTACGTGGTGGAAAACACGGCCGGAGACATGTCGGTTGAGTACGAAGACAAGAAGATAGACTTCAAGAGACCTTGGAAGAGAATTAACATATACGAGGCCCTGCGGGAGAAATTCGGTTCCGAAATAACAGAAGATGACCAGTTTCTTTTCGCAAAGGCCGATTCCATGGGAATAAACCATAACGGAATCAAGGGGAAAGCTCTCACGGAGATTTTCGAGGCGCTTTTCGAAGACAGTCTAATTAACCCGACTTTTGTTTACGGTTTCCCGCTTGATGTCTCCCCGCTTGCCAGAAAAAACGACGATGATCCCGAAGTGGTTGACAGATTCGAGCTTTACATCTACGGAAGGGAGATAGCCAACGCTTTTTCTGAGCTTAACGACCCGATTGATCAGAAAAAACGGTTCACGGACCAGGTCGAGATGAAGAAAAAGGGCGAGGAAGAATATCATGAAATGGATAATGACTACGTGTCGGCCCTTGAGTACGGAATGCCCCCCACGGCCGGAGCCGGTATAGGGATCGACCGTCTTGTGATGCTGCTTACCAACTCCTCTTCCATAAGAGAAGTTATTTTCTTCCCTCACCTCAGACCTTAGTATGAGCTACGAATCGTTAATCTCCCTTAGGTACCTGAAATCGGGAACTGGGCGTGGTTTTCTCTCCCTGATCGGCCTTATCTCCATTCTGGGCGTTTTCCTGGGAGTGGCTTCGCTTGACGTGGTGCTCTCGGTGATGAAGGGGTTTGAGGATGAACTCAGGGACAAGATAATCGGCGCGAGTTCCCACGTAGTCATAATGAGCTACGAAGGAGATTTCGGAGATTTCGCGGAGGTGGAGGGGAAACTTGCGCAGATTCCGGGCGTAACCTCGACAAGTCCATTTATTTACAACCAAGGAATGCTTGTCACGGAATATGCTGTCTCAGGTTCCGTCGTAAGGGGGATAGACCCGAACAATTCAGCCTCGGTTGCCGCCGTGGCCGAAGCTGTGGGAAAAGGCAGCTTGCCGGAGACGGGCAAGAACCGTGACACTCTCTCCGATGAAGGCGCCCGGATTATTTCGGGACTTCTGCACGAAACTGCTTCCGGCCACCCTCCGATCATCATAGGCAGGGAACTCTCGAATCTGATCGGCGCAGGAATCGGGGATACCCTCAATCTGGTTTCTCCTTACGGAAAGATCGGTCCTTTCGGCCCGACGGCCAAGATAAGGAAATTCGGCGTGATAGGAGTTTTTGATTACGGCATGATTGAATACGATTCGTCTACCGCCTACGTGTCGCTTGAGGATGCCATGAATTTCTTCGAAACCCAAAGCAGGATAACGGGCATAGAGGTCAGGGTGGATGACATATACCGGGCGCGCGAAACGGGGAAGAGGATCACAGAAACTCTTGGCTATCCTTTCTACGCGAAGAACTGGGAGGACTCGAACAGAAGCCTTTTCAGGGCGCTTCGCCTTGAGAGAATGGCGATAGGAATATTCCTCGGGTTTATAGTTCTTGTCGCCGCCTTGAATATAGTCAGCACGCTTACAATGCTCGTTATGGAGAAAAAAAGGGACATAGCCGTGCTCATATCCATGGGAGCTCGCAAAAGCGGCATCAGAAAAATATTCGTTTACGACGGAATGATAATAGGTACCGTCGGGACACTTCTCGGCACGCTCTTCGGATACCTTATCTGTCGCTTTCTTGAGACCAGCAATTTTATAAAGGAAGCGATTCCGTTTGATGATAATGTGTACCCTATTTCCGAATTTCCTGTTAGGATAGAGCCGGTTTATTTTCTCGTTGTGGCGGTATCAAGCCTGCTTATATGCTTTCTTGCGACTCTCTACCCGTCTTACAGGGCTTCGAGAGAAAACCCCGTGGAGTCATTGAGATATGAGTGAGCCGCTTTACAAGGTCAGGGGGCTTGGAAAGGTTTTCAGCAAGTCGGGCAGCAGCGTGCGCGCTCTCGGCGGAGTGAATATGGATATTTCTGCCGGAGAGACTCTCGGGGTTGTCGGGGTATCTGGTTCAGGGAAAAGCACCCTCCTTCACATACTCGGCACTCTTGAGCCCCCGACGGAAGGTTCTGTTTTCTACCGGGGGAAGGATATTTTCAGCCAAGATGAAGAAGAACTCTCGGTTTTCAGAAACTCGGAAATTGGATTTATTTTTCAATTTCATTACCTTCTTATGGAGTTCACGGCACTTGAAAACGTTATGATGCCGTGTCTTATAGACAGACAGAGTCTCGCCGTAGCGAGACAAAAGGCTTGTGAGGTGCTTGAGAGGGTGGGACTTTCTGAGCGTTTCGACCATCTTCCAGGAGAGCTTTCCGGGGGAGAACAGCAGCGAGTGGCGGTTGCCAGATCAATGATCAGGGAACCTAAGGTGATACTCGCCGATGAACCCACCGGGAATCTCGATAAGAAAACAGGATTCTCGGTTCTTGATCTGTTCTGCAGGCTGAACGAGGATTACGGAGTTACGGTTGTTATGGTGACGCACAACAGCGAGTTTGCGGAGAGAATGAAAAAAACTGTTAGAATATCGGACGGGATGGTTGCTGATGCGTAAGGGTTTCGTGTTTTACTTCGCCATTTTTCTTGTTGCTGTGATGTTTCCGACTGTGGGGTCCATGGCGCAGGACCGCTCCGCTGCAGCGGAGTCCCAGTCCTTCGAGGGTAAAGTCGCCGAGGTGGTGATCTCAGGCAACCGGAGAACCGAAACCTCCCTTATAGATCTCAATATAGAGACCAAGCAGGGCGATGAGTATTCCCCGCGGGTCGTAAAAGAGGATCTGAAAAGAATATACAAGCTTGATTTCTTCCAGCAGGTTCTTCTTGACGTTAAGCCAATTGAAGGTGGTCTAAGGGTTGAATTTATCGTTGAAGAGAACCCGATACTCGCAGACCTTAAGCTTTCCGGAAACGACAAGCTGAAAGAAGATGACATAAAGGAAGCTGTGGCATTCAGGGAAGGACGCATCGTAAGCCTGAGGAAGATAACGGAAGGCAGAGAGATAATACTTGCCCTTGCTTCCGAGAAGGGTTTGGTTGGGACTGAGGTCGAATACGAGATCGAACCCAGGGGAGACGGAGTCATTGATGTTGTTTACAGAATTGATGAGGGAGACAGAAAATACATAAAAGAGGTCGAGCTTCTCGGAAACAGCAAAATCGAAGCGAAGAAGATCAGAAAAAACATGTATTCAAAGCCCAAATATCTTCTCTCTTTTATAACGAAGAGGGGGCTTTTCAAAATTGAAGAGATAAACAGGGATTCCGACAGAATAAAGGCAGTCTACATTGATAACGGATATCTTGACATAAGGGTTTCTGAACCTAGAATTCGCTACGATGAGGAAAAAGACGGCTACGTGGTGAGCTTCTCGATAGAAGAAGGGGTTCAGTACAAGGTATCCAGGATAACTTTCTCCGGGGACTTGGCTGGAGATCAGGATGAAATCCGCCCGAAACTCAAACTCCTGCCGGACTCTGTCTTCAGCAGTTTCGTTCTTCAGGCCGATATCGGGAGAATAACCGATTTCTACGGGGACAAGGGATATGCTTTTGCTAACGTAACTCCTGATGTGCGGCTTGATAAGCAGGAAAACCTTGTCAGCGTCGATTACTCGATTGAAAAAGGCGAGGAAGTATACATAAGAAGCATAAATATTCTGGATAACACCAGGACCAGAGATCATGTTATAAGAAGGGAACTTTCACTTCAGGAGCAAAGCCTATACAGCGTCTCCAAGCTAAAAGCTGCCCGCTACGAGGCTACTCGCCTCGGTTACTTTGAGGACAACGTTGAGGTGCTGACTCACAGGGTTGAGGGAACGGAGGATCTTCTGGACGTCGACATAAAGGTCGAGGAACGTCCTACCGGATTTTTCAGCTTCGGCGGAGGAGTGAGTTCCGTGGAGAATTTTCTTTTTGCGGGCCAGATACAGGAATCCAATCTTTTCGGATACGGCAAAACCCTTTCTCTGGATGCCCAGATCGGAGGCGTAACCAAGGTCTTAAGTCTTAACTACCGGGATCCGTATTTTTTCGGTACCAACTGGCTCCTGGACGTCAGCATGTATGCCCATGACAGAGATTACAGGGATTTTGAGAGAGCATCCAGGGGTATTTCTTTGGGAGTGGGAAGAAGGATAAAGAGATATTTCCAAGTCCGGGTTTTCCAGGAATTCTCAAAACAGGACGTGCACAATGTCCGGGGGGATGCGCAGCTCGTCCTGTCCGAAACGGAGAGAACTGTAGTTTCGACCGGGGTAGGGATGTCTTGGGATAAAAGAAACAATTATCTCGATCCCACGAAGGGGGTTCTTCTGAGTACGTCGGTTGAGTACGCCGGGCTTTTTGCGGGCAACACCGAGTTTATAAAGTACAACGCCACGGCCAAATCCTGGATTCCGTTCTGGAAAGATACATATTTCGCCGCAAAGGCGTATTACGGGCTCCTGCATCTCATAGATGCTGGCGATGATCTTGTCGTTGAGGAGAGGTTCTTTCTCGGCGGTCCGAACACGCTGAGAGGTTTCCGCTACAGGAGGGTGGGTCCCAGAAGGCCTACGGAAACGGGGGGTTACGTTATAATTGGCGGCGTTCAGCAGGTTCTGGCGTCACTTGACTTTGTTGTCCCATTAAGCAAAACTGTCGGTCTTAAGGCCGTGGCTTTCTTTGATATAGGTAATGCCTTTGACGAGAATGAGTTCAGCCTTAATCCTTCGAACCTCAGAAAGGATGCCGGTTTCGGTCTCAGGTGGATATCTCCTCTGGGGCCGATGAAGCTTGATATCGGATTCCCGATAGGTGATAGGCTTCCGGATGAGCAGAAATATGAAGTACAGTTTACAGTTGGCAATTTGTTCTGATCAGGCAGTCTATTTCTTTAAGGAGGCATTGGATTAAATGAAAAGATGTTTGTTGCTTGCTACCGGATTTTTCATGTTGTTTGCGTTTTCTTTCTCTGCTTACGCTCAGCAGAAGATAGCTTACATAGATATTAAGCAGGTTATCAGGGATTCAAAGGCCGGGAAGGCCGCCAATGTTTCGTTCCAGAAGGAGGTTGAATCCAAAAGGGCCGTGATAGATCAGAAAAGAAAGGCTCTTGAGGACATGAGGCAGGACGTGATACAAAACGGAGCGGTTATGAGCGAGACCAAAAGAAGAAACCTCGCCGAGACCATAGAAAAAAAGCAGAAGGACTTGGACAGAACGAGAGAGGACATAAGAGTTGAACTTCAGAGGAAGGATCTCGAGTTAACCCAGAATGTCCTTAAAGATATAGAAGCTATAGTTAACAAAATAGGCCAGGAGGAGGGATTCGACCTTATCGTTGAGAAAACCGAGGCGGGTATTCTCTACGGCAGCTCAGCTACAGACATAACCACTAAAGTCATATCGGTTTACGACGCTTCCAGATAAATGAAGTTGGGTGTGGATGAAATAAAGGAACTTATTCCTCACAGAGAACCTTTTCTGTTCGTTGACTCCGTTTTGGAAATTGAAAAGGGCAAAAAGATTGCCGCCGAGAAGCTGTTTTCTCCAGAAGAATTTTTCTTCAGGGGACATTTCCCCGGCAACCCTATAGTTCCGGGAGTGATAGTTACCGAAGCTCTGGCCCAAGCCGGAGGAGTGCTTTTCAACTATTCTTTTAGAGATGAGCTGAAAAAAGAAGGTTTCGAAAACGCCTATCTTATGAGCCTTGACCGTTGCCGGTTCAGAGCGCCGGTGGTTCCGGGTGACAGGGTGATTCTTGAGGTGGAACTCGTTAGAAGAAGATCGAGAATAATATTTTTTTCCGCAGAAGCTTCCGTGGACGGAAAAAAAGTGGCGAAGGCAGAAATTTCCGCTTACCTGGTATGATTCCCGGTCAGTTCTCTCACCCCGGGGATTCCCGTTACTTTTTAATTATCTTTTCACTTAGTTGATTATTGACATTTCCGTTTATAGCAATATCCTATCTTGTTTACTGTAAAAAGGGTTGTTTTACCCAAATTCAAGTTGGTCAGACAAGTGAATCCAGAATTCATAAAAATAAAAGGCTGGCGTAGCTCAGGGGTAGAGCAGCTGATTTGTAATCAGCCGGTCGGGGGTTCGAATCCCTTCGCCAGCTCTCTGTTTGATGAATACACCGGGGAGGTGGCTGAGTGGACAAAAGCAGCAGACTGTAAATCTGCCGGCGAAAGCCTACGTAGGTTCGAATCCTGCCCTCCCCAAAAATTTCGCGCGGGAGTAGCTCAGTTGGCTAGAGCATCAGCCTTCCAAGCTGAGGGTCGCGGGTTCGAGCCCCGTCTCCCGCTCGTTTTTAGGGACGCCCACGTAGCTCAGTCGGTAGAGCACGTCCTTGGTAAGGACGAGGTCGGCGGTTCAAGTCCGCTCGTGGGCTTGATGCTTAACAGTTTGCAAAATATTAGAGAAGATCGGAGGTCAACAAGCGATGTCTAAGGAGAAATTTGAGAGGGGGAAGCCGCATCTTAACATAGGGACGATAGGGCATGTGGATCATGGGAAGACTACGTTAACGGCGGCGATAACGAGCATATTGTCAAAGCGGGGGCAGGCG
>JAJECI010000003.1 GCA_022822065.1 Candidatus Dadabacteria bacterium | reverse complement strand
TGTAAAATGGTTTAATAGCTCCAAGGGCTATGGATTTATAACATCCGACGAAGTGCAGGATGATGTTTTTGTTCATTACACCGCCATTGAGGGAGAAGGTTACAAGACTCTCAATGAGGGTGACGAAGTAAGCTTTGAGATAGTTCAAGGTAAGAAAGGACCCACCGCAACAAACGTAATAAAGACTTCCTAAGGGAACTCGGAATACGGTTATTTTGCTTCCCAGGGAAAAATTCCCTTTCCAAACTGACGGGAAAGTTGCGTTTGCGGTTTGAAAATACGCAAATCATGTACTAACTTTACTGTCTGAATATTTTAGATCGCAAGGAAGGTATTCAAAATGGACTTGAGCAATCAGGAGATAACAAGGTACAGCAGGCACCTTATAATGCCCGAAGTCGGCATTGAGGGACAGAAAAAACTCAAAAACTCAAAGGTCCTCTGTATCGGCGCCGGAGGGCTCGGGTCTCCGCTTGCTCTCTACCTCGCGGCCGCGGGGGTCGGCACCCTGGGAATACTGGACTTCGACGTAGTGGATTTCAGCAACCTGCAAAGGCAGGTTATCCACAGTGAAAAGACAGTCGGCACTCCCAAGGTGGAATCCGCAAGAGACCGTCTCCTGGAGCTTAACTCCGATACCAATATCGTTACCTATAACGAGATGCTGAACTCGGACAACGCCATGGACATAATGAAAGACTACGACGTGGTCGTTGACGGAACGGACAATTTCGCCACGAGATATCTCACAAATGACGCCTGCGTTCTCCTCGGAATTCCGAACGTCTACGGGAGCATCTTCAGGTTCGAGGGTCAGGTAAGCGTGTTCGACGCGAAAAGAGGCCCCTGCTACAGGTGTCTCTATCCGGAACCCCCTCCCCCTGGACTTGTGCCAAGTTGCGCCGAAGGAGGAGTGCTGGGAATACTGCCCGGAGTTGTGGGAACCTTGCAGGCATCAGAGGTCGTAAAACTTATAATCGGCGAGGGGGAGCCGCTTATAGGAAGGCTTCTTTTCATTGACGTCCTAAACATGGAGCCGAGGATACTCAAGCTCAGGAAGGATCCCGACTGCCCTGTCTGCGGCGAGAACCCGACCGTGACCGAACTCATAGATTACCAGGAGTTCTGCGGCATCGGCCGAGGCGAAGAGCCCGAAGAGGAAAAACCCAAGGTCGAGGAGATAACCGTTGAGGAGTTCAGCGCTATCAAGGAAAACAAGGCCGACTTCGTTCTGATCGACGTGAGAGAGCCCCATGAGTACGAGATATGCAACCTAGAGGGATCAAGGCTTATTCCCCTAGGCGAACTCAAGGACAGAACGGACGAGCTTGACCCTAAGGACGATATAGTCGTTCACTGCCACCATGGCGGGAGAAGCATGAAAGCCGCGACTTTCCTTGCCGAGCAGGGCTTCAGCAAGGTTAAGAACCTCAAGGGCGGCATAGACGAGTGGGCTGAGAAGTACGACTCGGAAATGGCCAGGTACTGAGGATCAGGAATCCCAGGGAAAAGGAAGAGGACGCTTTTTTCTGGGCGGAGAGGGAATCGAACCCTCACGGGCCAAAGCCCAACGGCTTTTGAGGCCGTCGCGTCTACCTATTCCGCCACCCGCCCTTAAGATAGGGGACTATTATTCTCGCTAAACCTGGAGAAATCAACAGCGTCACTCCCCGAGAAAGTAGAACCCGAACGCCGCTATCACTATGCAGTGATCTATGATCCCTTCCCTATATGTATCGCTTTATCTCCTGCGGAGCGACAAGCAGGGTTTCTATGTCTTCGGTAGTGTCAAAAGACGGTTCCGACGTCCGCTCACAGTCAGATGCCAGGAAGGTAAAGCAGGAGTTCGACATGAAGGCCGGGTTCGGCCTGACACACCCTATCTGCTCCCACTGAGAAGAAGTAAATCCCGTTTCCTCAAGCAGTTCCCTGCGCGCGCACTCAACGGGGCTTTCCCCCGGGTCGATCATTCCGCCCGGAATCTCAAGCGTGATCTCTCCGGTGCCATGGCGAAACTGTTTTATAAGAACGATCTCACCGGAGAGCGTAACGGGGATAATGTTAACCCAGTCGGGAGCGTCCATTACATAGAAGTCATGGACGGTACCATCTTTGGGCGAGATGGTGCTTTTCTTTCTCGTCGAGAAAATTTTGTAGTCGCTAAGCTCGGTGCTTTTTTTAAGCTTCCATTTTTTCGGCATTTCTGTATTTTAATAAACCCGATTCTCTTGTTAAACTAGAGAGGGTTTCTCACAAACTCAGGGATATTGTTTATAAAACTCCCCAAAAAATAGTCCACGGAGTGTAATTATAGCAATAAACATGGGGAGAGATGACCGAGTGGCCGAAGGTGCACGCCTGGAAAGCGTGTAGGGGGTTTACGCTCCCTCGTGGGTTCGAATCCCACTCTCTCCGCCAGATTCAACTGGTCCCAAGTACGATTATTTTATAAGTTCTATCTTGTCTTCAAGATTCGGCACAAGGCACAGAAACTCAAAAGGCTCGTCGCCGTCGACTTCATACCAGTGAGGCACCCCGGCAGGAATAAAGACTACGTCATCCTTCTCGACGTTATACACATCATCTCCGATTCCAATCCGAGCCCTGCCGCCAAGAACATACTGCTCATGCTCAACGGCGTTGGTATGAGCGGGGATATCGCCTCCGGGTTGCATAACAAACTTTCTCATCGCAAAGTTCGGACCTTCCTCCGGACTGATGAGAACCTGCCTTGAAGTGCCCTGCCCTGCCCCGATAACCGTACTCTCTACGTCTTTAAGCTTTTTTACGTACATACAAGCAGTGTAACACAGAAAAGATAGATCGTTCTATAAATACTTAGAGGTGGGTATCAGCTTTTTCTTGTCTTCTCTGCCGGGGTTTTTAGATTCAGTGCTTTTGACAAAAAATGGACTGACCATTTATTCTTACGTCCATCAATTTTATGAATTTCGGTTTCTCCGGCATTCTTTCTTACTCGGTTCCCGGTCCCCAGTTCTTATGGGCAAGCTCACCGAGGTGAAAATTATTACAGGCCTTTGTGTTATAATCGGGGCAAAAAAAAGGGTGATGTACCATGAACCTTCAGAAAAGTACTAATTGCCAGAGGATTATTCACGTCCTCGGGGTAGTAATGGCTGTATTATTTCTTTGCGTATTGCCCGGCAACGTGCAGGCGCAAAGTGAGTCAGAAGCAGTTTTACTTCCGTATATTTACGTGATAGGTTCGCGGCGACCCGTTCGCTCAACCACCGACACCGCTTCTCCGGTAGACGTCATTGCGGGAGAAGATTTTACGGATCAGGGAACCGCAGACATGTCCAATCTCCTTCGTACCCTTGTTCCCTCGTACAATGTCGGGCCAAATCCCATCACCGATGCCGCCACGTTTATTCGTCCCGCCAACCTGCGGGGTCTTGCGTCCGATCAGTCTCTGGTTTTTGTAAACGGAAAACGCCGCCACAGGGCAGCTGTCATCACCTTTTTGGGAAACGGTGTTTCGGAGGGAGCTCAGGGTCCGGACGTAAGCGTCATTCCGGCAATTGCGCTTGACCGCGTCGAGGTTCTTCGCGACAGCGCGTCCGCTCAGTACGGTTCCGACGCCATCGCCGGCGCAATCAACTTCGTGCTCAAGGACAGTCGGGACGGTGGGACTATAGAAACCCAGTGGGGACGAACGTACGAGGGTGACGGGACCGAGTATCGAGGCGCCTTCAACGTCGGCGTACCCGTTACCGAGAGCGGTTTTGCCAATCTCAGCGCCGAGTGGCGCGAATCCGGACCTACGGTTCGTAGCGTGCAAAGAGACGACGTGGCTCAGCTGATCGCCGCCGGAAACACCCATGTCCGTCAGCCCTACGCCCAGATATGGGGGAGTCCCGACGTAGATGGCGACGTAAAAGTTTTCCTTAACTCAGGCATTGAGATAAGCGAACACCTAGAATTCTATGGGTTTGGAAACATAGCCAGACGGGAAACCGAAGGCGGTTTCTTTTTCCGCAACCCCGAGACACGCAGGGGAGTGAATGTAGACGGAGACGGCAATCCTCTGGAATACACGCTACCCTCAGGCGAGGTTTTCCGGTGGAACCAGAGATTCCCCGGTGGTTTTACGCCCCAATTCAAGGGCAAGATAAACGACAAGGCCGCAACGCTCGGTTTTCGGGGTTCTCTCGCCTCGGGTCTAACATACGACACAAGCTATACGATTGGACGAAGCCGGGTGGATTTTTCCATCGGAGATACAATAAACTCCAGCCTGGGACCGGAATCGCCTACGCAGTTCGAGCTCGGTTCCTATATACAGACCGATCAGACGGCAAACGCGGATCTGACCCTCGGAGCAATGGGAAGATGGGAGAAGTTCGACGATTTCGGCTCGACAACAGACGGCAAGCTTGCCGCCTTGTTTCGGGTTGTCCCAGGATTGAGCCTGCGCGGTTCCGCAAGCACGGGCTTCAGGGTGCCCACCGTGGGTCAGCAGAATGTCCAGAACGTCTCAACGGAGTTTCAATCCGGAGGATTGCGGCAGATAGGAACCATCCCCGCTACCTGCCCGGAGGCAAGAGAGGTCGGCGCGGAACCTCTCGAACCCGAAGAGTCACTGACGTTCGCTCTTGGCCTCGTGGCTGAGTCGGGCCCTGTTTCGCTCACGGCGGATTATTTCAACATCAGGGTGAATGACCGCCTAGGAAAATCAAAGGACATCGAAATCAGCCAGCGAATTCCTGGCAGCTGCCTTCAAGCTCATGACGTCCTTGAGTTCAGCTACTATGGAAATGGGTTTGATACGCGCACCAAGGGTATTGACATCGTCGCGACGATCGACGTTTCTTCGCTGCTTGGACACGGCGAGACAAGGCTTATAGCGGTAGGCAACTGGACCGACACGCAGGTAATCAGGCATGATCCGGATTTCCTTGATGAAAAGCGTATTCTGCGACTTGAAAAAGCCCTTCCCGACTACAGGTTCAATGCTACGCTGCATCACGGTCGCAACGCGTGGAGCGGCCTCCTGCGCCTTAATTATTTCGGTTCTTACTACCAAACCTTCAGTGACACCTTTATCCGTCCAGGCGATGAAATCACGCTTGACGCTGAAATAAGTTATCTGCTGATGAACAGTGTCGAGCTGAGCGTCGGCGCGGAAAATATTTTCAACAACTTCCCCGACAGACATCCCTACGGCAACCAAACAGGGGCAAAGTACCCGGAAACGTCACCGATGGGCCTGGCGGGCGGTTTCTACTACGGAAGGCTCCGCTACCTGTTCTGATTCAGGCGGCTATTCTGCGAAAACCATCTCGTTGTCTTTATTCGGCAGAACCGACAGAAGCTCAAAAGGCTCCTCTCCGTAAGCTTCATACCAGTGAGGCTCCCCGGCAGGGATAAAAACCACGTCGCCCTTTCCTACTTCATAGACCCGGTCCCCGATTCCGACCCTTGCCGTGCCACCAAGCACGTACTGCTCATGCTCAGCGCCGCTTGTATGAGCGGGAATGCCGCCTCCGGGTTCAATGACAAGCTTTCTCATAGAGAAATTAGGACCCTCCTCGAGACCTATTAGCATCTGTCTTGAAACGCCGCTTGCCGACTCCAAGACCTCGCTTTCTATGTCATCTATTTTCTTTACATGCATGCGCTTTTACCTCCAATCAGCAACGATCTCTAAACCTATTTTATAGCCTTCTAGCTATCATAATAAACAGTATTTATAAATTAACCGTTAAGACAGCATGTGCCGCTTATTTAAAGGGGGTGAAGTCATCCTTAACAGAAAAAAAGCTTTAACCCTGGACAATCTCGTCCCGATCGGGAGTATTTCCCCCTGAAATTCTTTTTAAGACGAAAAATAGTCCTGATAAGGATGATTTTATTGTATTTACCTTGTTTCATGATAAAATAAACCCGAAAGGGATGATTTATGAAATTGCTCATCAACAACGTTAGACAACTTGGCGAGACCATACGCAAGGTGAGAAAAGATCAGGGTTTGACGCAGGAACAGCTTGCGGCCGCCTGCGGAGTCGGAACAAGGTTCATTCGCGAGCTTGAGCGAGGGAAGGAATCATGTCACTTCGGCAAGTCCCTGAAAGTGGTAAGGATGCTGGGCATGGGAATTTCAATTAAAGGACACGGGGACCCATGAACCGGATTCTCGATGTCTACCTGCATGGAATCTATGCGGGCAAGCTTTTCCCGCTCAGTGGTTCTGCCGAGCTGCTGTTCTCCTATGATGCCAAATACCTGGAGGCAGACCATCCCGCATTGTCCGTATCTCTTCCTCTGGACGAAGGAACTTATGAAGGAAACGCGGTAAAGGCGTTTTTTTCAGGATTTCTGCCCGATGATATCGTGCGCCACAGGCTGGCCAGATATCTGGGAATTTCCGAAGGCAACGTTTTCGCACTGCTGGAAGCCGTAGGCGGTGAGTGCGCAGGAGCCGTATCTTTATATTCCCATGGCGTAAACCCCCCCGAAGAAAACGAAGGGACCGTGGAAATCCTTGACGAGAGGAAACTAAGCGAGATTCTGAGGCTCCTTGAACAACGACCGCTGCTTGCGGATTACGACGGGTTGCGCATGTCGCTCGCCGGAGCTCAGGACAAAATCGCCGTAAGCGTAAAAGACGGAAAAATCGCCCTTACGAGAGGCACTCTTCCGACAACCCATATCCTCAAGCCTGCAATCGGGGATTTAAAAGACACCGTGCAGAATGAACTGTTCTGCATGCGTCTTGCGCGAATGGTCGGAATCGAGGCTCCGGATGTTGAAGCGAGATGGTCAGATGACGCGCCCTACCTGCTCGTGGAGCGTTACGACCGCGTAACAGACAAAGGGGGTCATACAAAAAGGCTGCACCAGGAAGACTTCTGCCAAGCCCTAGGTATCGCCCCGGAAAGCAGATATGAACGCGAAGGGGGACCCGGCATATCCCGTTGCATGGAGGTGCTGAGAGAACACAGCCTGAGACCTGCCGCGGATCAGCTCGATTTTCTGAAAAAAGTGATATTCAACTACCTGATCGGCAACGCGGACGCGCACGCAAAGAACTTCTCACTTCTCTACAGGGCAAGAAAACCCGAACTTGCCCCGTCCTACGATCTGCTGAGCACGGCCGTTTATCCGCAACTGGCAAGGAAAATGGCCATGAAGATCGGCAAGAAGTACGATCCGGAAAGGATATTTCCAAGCCACTGGCGGCGACTCGTTCCCGATACCGCGGTTGCCAGAAAGAATCTCGAGGAACTGCTTCTTACCACCGCCCAAAACTGCCTTGAGAACGCTCCTGCGCTCAGAAACTCTCTTGAAAAAGAGGTGGTAAAGTCCCCGATCTTCGCGGATATATGCTCCGTTATAGAAAAACGCGCGAAGCTCATTGAAAAGCAGATCAAAAACAACCCCGACCGTTAAAAAGGCGTCGCGGCGGAAATTCCGCCAACCGGCATATCGTATCGTTTTTCCCTGATACTCAACGAATTTCGCCATCTCGCATTTCTAAAAAAACTGTTTTTGTGTAGATTGATTAGACCGGACCGCAACGGTTCGCCTGTTTGGAGAACAATCCAGTGGCCGGGCCCGTACGACTGGGGCTTGTGAATCCCGCCAGGCCCGGAAGGGAGCAACGGTAGCAATACCCCCCGTGCGTTACGGATACCTGGTCGCTGGTCTTGACATCATGGCATACAGAGTACTCGCCCGCAAGTGGCGCCCCCAGACTTTTGAAGACCTCGTCGGTCAGGAATTCCCCGCCGTAACCCTCAGAAACTCAATCGAATCCGGAAAAATAGCCCACGCGCTGCTTTTCGCCGGCCCGAGAGGCACGGGCAAGACATCCACCGCTAGAATCGTCGCCAAGGCCGTAAACTGCGATACAAAAGACGGAGAGAAGTATCCCTGCTCAACCGACCAGTGCTCAATCTGCGAGGAAATATCAGAGGGAAAATCGCTTGACGTGCAGGAAATCGACGCCGCGTCGCACACGGGCGTGGCCGACGTTCGTGAGATAATAGAAAGCGTGAAATACTCCCCGGCTTCCGCGAGAAAAAAAGTCTACATAATTGATGAAGTGCACATGCTCTCCCAGTCGGCCTTTAACGCCCTTCTCAAGATAATGGAAGAGCCCCCGGAGCACGCAATTTTCATACTGGCGACCACGGAGGCCCACAAGGTTCCCCCGACCATCATATCCCGCTGCCAGAGATACGACTTCAAGAAAATACCCGTCGAGAAAATAAAGGAGTCTCTCGAGAAAATAACGAAGGCGGAGAAGATAAAAATCGATGCGGAAACCCTTTACCTGATTGCAAGGGAATCGGAGGGGAGCATGAGGGATTCCCTGAGCCTGCTTGACCAGCTGACGGTGTCCTTTGAAGACAGAATAACCCACAAGGACGTGATAAGTCTGCTCGGCATACCGGATAACGAATCGCTTAAAAGCATCCTAAGAGCCGTTTTCGCCAAGGAACCGGCGAAATGCGTTGAGCTTGTGCGAAACGCCGCGTCGAAGGGGATAAGCCCGAGGAGAATGGCCCAGGACATCATCTACATGTTCAGGAACCTGCTCTACCTTAAAATCTGCGGCAAGGATTTCGTCTCTGACCTGTCCCCGGATGAAAAGGACGAGCTATCGGAACTGGTGAAGAACGAATCCACGGAGACCGTGGAGCTCCTTTTTAACGTAATGATCGACGGGGGAGAGAAAATACGCAGCTCCTTTTACCCGGAAATCGTGCTTGAACTTGCGCTCGTAAAGATGAGCACGGTCGAAAAAGTCGAAAAGATAGACGACATTCTGAAAAAACTTGAGAAACTGTCGCCGCAGGGTTTCGGCACGGAGAAAACACCGGGTTCCCTGGGAGGGCAGAGAAAAGCCGCGACGCGCGACCCCGAGAAACGGAAAGACAAACCCGAGAAGAAAGAGAGCAGACATGTTGAGGAAAAAGACGCGGGCAAAAACGAAAAACAGGCAAAGGAAATACAAGCGCCTCCCGTCGGGAAACAAACCTCGGGCGGCGGTCCCGCAAAGCAGGAGGTCGTCGACTTTGTGCACGGCAAAGACAAGTTTTTAGCAAGAAAGCTTGCACAGGCCCATCTCCTTGAAGTAAACGGAAGCCGGGTGAGCGTAAAATTTCTTGAAAACGGCATAAATCATGAAAAAGAGCTTAAAAAATCAGGGAAATTAAGAGAGATACTAAGGGAAATGCTCGGCGTTGAGAAAATAAGGCTCGATATAGATACCGTAAACGACGAGGGAATTAACGGGGCCGGCAGAGCTTCAAAAAAGCCTGATCCCGCGGAAGACGAGCTGGTGAACTACGCAATCCGGCAGTTTGACGCCAGCGTGATAAAAAGAAAAAATCTAAGTTAGGGGTGAAAAACAATGAAAATGGGCGGAAACATGAAGAACATCATGAAGCAGATGGGGAAGATGAAGGAGCAGATGGAGCGCCTTCAGAACGAGGCCGGGGAAAAGACCGTGGAAGCCTCTTCCGGGGGCGGGATGGTCACGGTTACGGCGAAGGCCAAGGGGGAGATATCGTCAATAGCAATAGAACCGGAGATAATAAACGAAACCGACATTGAGATGCTCCAGGACCTGGTAACCGCCGCCGTAAACGAGGCCCTTTACAAGGGACAGGAGCTTATGAAAGAGGAAGTCTCTCGTTTTACAGCCGGCATGGGGCTTCCGCCGGGGCTTATCTGAGATGCAAAGAACCGGCCTTCCCGAGCCGATCTCAAGACTCATAGAAGAACTTTCCAAGCTTCCGGGAATCGGCGAGAAAAACGCGACCCGCCTTGCATTTCACATATTCCGATCATCGGAAGGCTACGCGCGCAGTCTCTCAAGCGCGATAATCAGAACAAAATCCGACGTCATCATGTGCAGCACGTGCTTTAACTTCACGGAAAAGGATCCGTGCGCGCTCTGCTCGGACCCTTCAAGAGACCCGCAGGTTCTCTGCGTCGTTGAAGAGCCCCTTGACCTGCTGGCAATTGAGAGAAGCGGGGAGTTCCGGGGACAGTACCACGTCCTCCACGGGGTAATCTCCCCCCTTGAAGGCGTGGGTCCCGAAGACCTCCGTATAAAAGAACTCGTGAGCAGGGCGGAACGCGAAGACATAAAGGAGATAATAATCGCGACCGGCACGAACGTCGAAGGCGAGGCCACCGCAGTTTACCTTTCAAGAACTATAAAGCCCCTCGGGATCAGAACCTCGAGAATAGCCTACGGAATACCCGTCGGCGGAGACATAGAGTTCATAGACGAACTCACGCTCGGCAAGGCGCTTCGGGACAGAAAGGATATGTAACGTGGCGTCTTACCCGTCGCCAGGAATTTTTCTAGACACGACTGCGGCCTCAAAAATCAGCCAGACGGCAAGAACGAACATTATCGCTGAGAGGCTGAAAAGAAGCGTGTTATCTAGAAAATACTTAAGGTTGAAAAATATGGAGGCAGTAGTCATTGCCACCAGAAAAATCATCGGCACGAACGTGTAGATAAACGGTTTTTTCGATCTTCTGAGATAAAGGGTAATAAGAAGCAGCGTGATTCCGGCTATCAGCTGGTTCGTAGCCCCGAAAAGAGGCCAGAGCAGAAATCCTCCCGAGCCGGGCCCCTTGCCGGGAACCTGGGCGAAAAGCGCGAGCGCAAGCGGGGGCACGATGGCGAAAAACGCCCCGATATACCTGTTTTTAAGAGCCTTGATGCCGTAGGCCTCCCCGAGTTCGCCTATGACGATCCTCTGTATCCTGGCCCCTGTATCAAGGGAGGTTGCCGCGAAACTTATCACTATCACGCTTATAAGGGTGGTCCCCAGCACCTCGGGAATGTGGATTGAGGTAAGAAAACTCGAAGTTCCCATGACGAAATTCGCTATGCCGCCGCTTGATGCCGATTCCCAAGAATGATAGTGCTCAAGCCATTCGCTACGCTCTATCCCCGCCGCGACCGCGAGAGTCGCTATCATGGCAAGAGTGCCCTCCCCCAGCATGCCACCGTAACCCACGAATCTTGAGTGCGACATCTTGTCAAGCTGCTTCGAGGTGGTTCCGCTCGCGACAAGACCATGGAATCCGCTTACCGCTCCGCACGCAACGGTTATGAAAAGAAACGGAAGAACGGGAAGCCCGTCGGCGGCGAAGTTGATGGCCGGGGCCTGCATTTCGGGATGAGACACCATTATGCCCGTTATAAGTATCGCGAGCCCCACGAAAAGATGGATTCCGTTTATGTAGTCCCTGGGCTGAAGAAGCATCCACACGGGAAGAACCGACGCCACGAAGGAGTAAACCATGAGAATGATCACCCATGTCACCACCTGGCTTCCCATCACCTCGGGGATGGTCAGGGGGACTTTTGTTCCCGCCCAGACCATGAAGTAAAGGAGCGTAAGCGCGATAATTGATGGCCAAAGAATGGGAACGTTCTTCCTGTAGAAAAGAAACCCGATAACAAGCGCCACCAGTATCTGGAAGTTCACGGGAAGCACGCTCGCGGGAAAGCTTACGAAAAGAACCGCGATTGCGTAGGCGAAAACTGCTATCACGAAAAAGACCAGAAAGCAGACTATGAGAAGAAAAAGGGTTCTTCCCCGCGGGCTTATAAATATACCGGCAAGATCCCCCACGGATCTTCCCCTGTTTCTTGCGGAGATAACCAGAGCGCCGAAATCATGAACAGCCCCGATGAAGATTGTTCCGAACACGACCCAGATAATCGCCGGAACCCACCCCCAGAACACGGCTATGGCCGGCCCTATTATCGGCGCGGCACCCGCTATGGATGCGAAATGATGGCCGAAAAGAACGTGCCTGCCGGCAGGAACGTAGTCCACGCCGTCCCGCAACTGGTGGGCAGGAGTAGGCTCCCCGTCTCTTACTCCGTAAACTTTCTCGGAAATGAACTTCGAGTAATACCTGTACCCGACCAGGTAAAGAGCTATTACGACTATCGCTATTACGGCTGCGTTCATCCAAAGTTCCCTTAAATCAGAAAATCGTGGGTTTCATCATTATAAAGAAAAACCCGCAGTACTGAAACCGGACTATTCTCAACTGAAATTCCTGCGCATGTGCTCGCTCACCTCATCCCACCTGCCGTAAAGAGCGGAAAGCCTTGCCTTAAGTTCGCCGAACTGTCTTGTTTTTTCTTCCCAATCAGTGCCTTGGGGAAACGTTTCGGGATTCGTAAGAAGCTTTTCCATTTCCTCTTTCTCGGTCTCGCACTCCGAGATCCTGCTCTCGAGATCCGAAAGGGCGTTCTCCATCTGCTTTTTCGAAAGAAGCGTCCAGTTCTCCATGTTCTCTATGCCTTTTTCCTGAAGTTCCCTGTATAGCCGGTTGCGCCGCTCCGCCTCGATGGTTTTTGCGGTTTTTTTCCTGGGTTCGTCGTTTTGTACCTCGACGAGAATCTGTTGGTCACCTGAGTCGCGGGCTTTTTTCTCGAGAAATTCCGAGTAATTGCCTATAAAGGTCTCGACCCCTCCTCCTTCCACGTACCATATCCTGTTCACGAGGCTGTCAATGAAATACCTGTCGTGGCTTATCAGCAGAAAGGTGCCGGAATATTCCTCCAGAGCGCGGCGAAGCACTTCCCTCGAAGCCATGTCAAGGTGGTTTGTGGGCTCGTCGAGAACCAGGAAATTGGAGCGGGAAACCAGAATCTTGAGAAGGGACAGGCGGCTTTTCTCGCCGCCCGAGAGAACCGAGACTTTCTTGGTTATGTCGGAAGCGCCGAAAAGAAACGAGCCCAGAAGCGTTCTTGCCTCGGTCTGGGAAAAAAGAGGATAGGCTCCGATGAACTCTTCGTAGACCGTGTTCTGAGGATTAAGCATCTCGTCCTGGTTCTGCGCGTAGTAGCCCAGGGTCACGTTGTGGCCGAGGCGGCTTTGTCCGGAGAAGCCCTCCACACCGGCAATCATCTTGCAGAGGGTGGTTTTCCCTTCGCCGTTTCTCCCTGTAACGGCTACCCTGTCTCCCCTTTCCACGCGAAGAGCGGGACAGTCTTGGAAAACGACATTCCTCGCGCCTCCGGGAGTTTCATACTCCTTTGAGAAATCGCTTATCTCGTAAACCACGCGTCCCGCGCGCTCGGGGGCGGGAAAATCAAACTCAAGGGTTCTGCGAGTCTCCGGGGACGAGGCTTCGGGTTCCATTTTCTCAAGCATTTTTATCCTGCTCTGCACCTGTCTTGCCTTTGAAGCCTTGTACCTGAAACGCTCTATGAAACGGCGCTGCGCCCGGAGTTTTCTCTCCCGGTTCTTGGCAGTCGCCTCGGCGACCGAGGCAATCTGCTCTTTTCTCTCAAGGTAAGAGGAATAATCGCCCCGAAACTCCCTTATCACCCCGCCTTCAAGCTCCGCTATCGTGTCAACCATGCGGTCAAGGAGATATTTGTCGTGAGATACGAGAACCACGGTTCCGCGGTAGTTCCCAAGGTACCCTTCAAGCCACTCGATGCTTTTTATGTCAAGATGGTTGGTCGGCTCATCGAGAAGAAGAACCCGGGGTTCCAGAAGAAGTATTCTCGCAAGCTCGACCCGCATCTTCCAGCCTCCCGAGAGAGAAGAAACCTTATGGGAGAGCTCTTCCCCCGTAAAACCCAGTCCGAACAGGATTTTCTCGGCTTCGTGAACGGGTTTTTCGGAACCGTCTTCGCCTTCGTCGGGGTCGCCCGCGCGGGCCGCCGAGAGCACGGTAAGATCGCCCGTTCCCAGATCCATTATCTGCGGCAGATAGCCCACGGTCAGCGCGGAGGGAACGGAGGCCTGCCCTTTTTCCGGTTCCATGAGTCCCATTACGATCTCAAGCAGCGTGGTTTTACCCGAGCCGTTCGGACCTACAAGACCGTATTTTCTTCCCTTTTTTATACCCCACTCAAGGTTTCGGAAAAGTTCCTTACCAGCGAAGGAATGACATATGCCTGACAAGCTTATCATCTCGACAAAAACAAAAAGAAACCTGATACTATTTCCCGGCGATACCCTCTTTGCTCGCCGATCGCGGATAATGAAGGTACAAAAAAAGCTATCTAAAAAATCAACCGCATTCCAGATATGCCATTCGATAACGGAAATCGAAAAAAGAGAATACGACTCCATCCAGCCCGATAACAACCCCTTTTTCGAGTTTGATTTTCTTTTCGCCCTCGAGAAATCAGGATGCGTGGGTCCGGGCACCGGATGGGAGCCGCGCCATCTTCTGCTGCGCGAAGGGAAAAAGCTCGTCGGGGCGGTTACGTTCTACCTGAAAACCGATTCCTACGGCGAATACATATTCGACTGGGAGTGGGCCCGGGCTTATCAGGACGCCGGGCTGAGATATTATCCCAAGGCGGTCGCGGGAGTGCCGTTTACCCCGACAACCGGCCCGAGAATAATCGTTCGAACAGGGTATGATTACGAAACCTGCGGGCGGGAACTAATAAAGAAACTGGTTGAGGTATGCTCCCTTAAAAGCCTCTCTTCAATACATTTTCTGTTCGTAACCGCCGAGGAGCAGGAGATGCTTTCTGACTGCGGGTTTCTCTCAAGACTCACTCACCAGTACCACTGGCATAACTCGGGCTACCTCTGTTTTGACGACTTTCTCGGGGATCTTCGCTCGGGAAGAAGAAAACAGATAAGGAAGGAAAAACGCCGCCTCGGCGATCTGGGCGTAGAGGTGGAAGTATTCGAGAGAGAACAGATACGCCCCGAGCACATAGACTCAATCTGGGAATTCTACGTTGACACCAGCTCAAGGAAATGGGGAAACGCCTATCTCAACAGGGAGTTTTTCGACCTGATATTCGAAACCTACAGGGAAAAAACCGTGCTTGTGATCGCGAAGATAGATGGCAATCCGGTCGGCGGCACAATCAACTTCAGAAAAGGCGACAAGCTCTACGGCAGGTACTGGGGATGCAGCATCGAGGTGCCTTACCTTCATTTTGAGTGCTGTTACTACAGACCGATAGAGTTCGCCATAGACAACGGAATAAACGTTTTCGAGGCCGGAGCGCAGGGCGAGCACAAATTCCTCCGCGGCTTTGAAGCGGTACCGGTTTACAGTTCCCACCTGTTTTTCAATCCGGGAGCGCAGAAATCCATAGACAATTTCCTTCGGGGAGAAAGACCCTATATGCGCTCGCTTATCTCTGAGTACAACCGCCACTCCCCGCTCAAACGGGCCCGTGGTGGCAAATCCCAACAAAAAATCGTATAATATACTCGCCATGTCCGAGCACGAGAACCCGACCCATACACATGATCCCAAGCAGGTCGTAAGGGAGGATATCCGCGTAAAAAGACCGGATATGTATCTCATAGTCCTGCTGAACGACGACTACACACCGAGGGACTTCGTAGTGTGGGTTTTGATGAAGGTGTTTTTCAAGAATGAAAACGACAGCAGGAGAATAATGCTCGAGGCTCACACGAAGGGAAAAAGCGTCGTCGATTGCTACACCTACGATATAGCTACTACGAAGGTGAAACAGGTAAAAAATCTGGCGGAAAAATATGAACATCCGCTAAAATGCATACTTGAAGTTCAAAAGGCGGAGAGCTGACATGGTGGCATCAGAAGAACTCGAAAAAACACTTTACCGCGCTTACCAGCAGGCAAAGGACCGCAAGCACGAATTCATTACCCCGGAGCACATACTCCTTGAACTCACAAGAGACAAGATCGCTGCTGAGGTGCTAATAGAGTGCGACGTCGACACCGAGCTTCTCGCAAATGACATAGAGAAGCATCTCAGTAAAGACATATCCTCCATCGATTCTCCCCACCTCCCGGAACCAACCTACTCCGAGGGAAGTAAGTACATCTTCAGGGTAGCATCCATGCACGCCGAAAGCGCGGAGAGAAAAGAAATAACCGGGGCCAACATACTGGTCGCCATGTTCAGGGTTCCCGAATCGCACGCTGTGTATTTCCTTAACCGCCATGGACTCACTCGTTTCGCCGTTATAAAGCAGATATCCCACGGAAAAAGCGAGGGGCCCGATGAACAGCAGGAGAAAGCCCCGAACGGTAAAGAGCAGCCGAAGGAAGCGAAAAAGGCCGAGGCCAAGAACCCCCTTGAGCTTTACTGCACCGACCTGATCGAAAAAGCCCGCAACGGAAGCATCGACCCGCTGATAGGAAGGGAAAAAGAGGTACAGAGAATAGTTCATATCCTCGGCAAGAGAAAGAAAAACAACCCCGTGCTCGTCGGAGACGCAGGAGTGGGAAAAACGGCGATCGTGGAGGGAGTTGCTCACAGGATCGTCTCGGGAGAAGTTCCCGAAGTGATGAAAAGCCTCAAGATACATCTCCTGAACATAGGAACCCTAACGGCCGGAACCAAATACAGGGGGGACTTCGAGGAGAGGCTCAACGCCGTAATAGACGAAACCAAGAAGGATCCGAACAACGTGCTTTTCATAGACGAGATCCACACGGTCATAGGCGCCGGAGCGGTTTCCGGCGGAAGCCTTGACGCATCTAACATGCTGAAGCCTGCCCTTGCCGGAGGAGACATAAAATGCATAGGAACCACGACGCTTAAGGAGTACAGGATCATCTTCGAGAAAGACCACGCACTTTCCCGAAGGTTTCAGAGAATAAGCGTGGATGAGCCGTCGGTTGAGGACTGCGGAAAAATCCTGTTCGGACTTAAGCGCCACTACGAGAACTACCACAACGTTAAATACTCCCGGGGAGCGATAAAAGCGTGCATAGAACTCTCCGACAGGCACATAACGGACAGGAAGCTTCCGGACAAGGCGATTGACATCATGGATGAGGCCGGCGCCGCGGTGAAACTTCGCAATCCTGATCCCGAGGTAACGAGGCAGGTAAAAGTGTCCGACATGGAAAAACTGGTTGCGAAGATCGCGAAAATACCCACCAAGTCGGTAAAAGTCGAAGACCGCAACCTGCTTCACGATCTCGCGGACAATCTTAAGAAATTCATCTACGCCCAGGACGAGGCCGTAGACAAGCTCGTAAACGCCATACAGATGTCGCGCGCCGGCATAAGCGAGCCTGAAAAACCAGTGGGCTCGTTCATGTTCTCGGGACCAACGGGGGTAGGAAAGACCGAACTTGCGAAAAAACTCGCCGAGCTTATGGGAGTTGAATTCGTACGTTTCGACATGAGCGAATACATGGAAAAACACACTGTCTCCCGTCTCATAGGCTCACCGCCGGGATACGTAGGCTACGACCAGGGAGGACAGCTTACCGAAGCCATATACAAATCTCCCCACTGCGTCCTTCTGCTCGACGAAATCGAGAAGGCGCACGAAGACATATACAACATCCTGCTCCAAGTAATGGATCACGCGACGCTCACGGATTCAAACGGGAGGAAGGTGGATTTTCGCCAGGTAGTCCTGATTCTGACGACGAACACCGGTTCGAAGGAAAGCATGAACAGAAATGTCGGGTTCGCGAAAAAAGAGTTCGAGGACAGGAGTCCGGAAGCCATAGACAGGTATTTCTCCCCTGAATTCCGAAACAGGCTGAATGAAATCATCAGGTTTAACCCTCTTGATATAGAGGTGGTAGAGAGAATAGTGGACAAATTGATCGGAGAGCTTCAGCAGAGACTCATCCCGAAAAAAGTAACGATCAGTCTTACGCCGGAAGCGAGGCTTTTTCTCGCCCGCAAAGGCTACGATCCCCAGCTGGGCGCAAGACCCGTGCAAAGAGTAATAAACTCCGAGATAGCGGAGAGACTTTCAAAGGAGATTCTCTTCGGAGAACTCTCAGGCGGCGGCAAGGCGACTTTCTCCGTTAAAGGGGAAGAGATAGTTCTCCGCGCCCAGTCGGACTGAGTCTCTCCCGGAGCGCACGCCGCGGCGGCACGCGGCGAAGAAACCCATGATCTCAATACGCGAAAGCGCAAACAAGATGGTTCAGTACGTTCTTCCCGAACACTCGAACAACCATGGCACCCTGCACGGCGGAATACTCATGGACTGGATCATGCTCACGGGCAGCATAACGTCCTTTAAATTCGCAAACGGGCCCGCGGTTTTGGGAGCAGCGGACAGCATAGATTTCCTAAACCCCGTAAAGATCGGGGAAATAGTGGTCCTTGAAAGCTGGGTTGAGCATGTTGGAAATTCGTCCATTGAAATCGCAGTGCGAGTACATTCAGAAGACGGCGAAACCGACGAGAAGAAGCTTATAACCCTCTCCTACATGTCCTTTGTCGCCGTAGGCGAAGATGTAAAACCGAGAAAGATAGAAACGAGGCTCAGCGCGTCCAGCACGGTCGAACGGGAGCTCATAGCCCGGGCGAAGGAAAGAAAAATCCGGAGACTTCCCGAGATAAAGAAAAGGAAAAGCAACGTCTCCAACATAGCGGATGAGACGGAGAACACGAGGCTTATTTTCAACACCACCAAGATGGTGCTCCCGGAAGATGCCTTTTACGGAAAATTCATGTCCGTCGGAAAGCTTATGAAGTACATTGACGAAAGCGCCGCCATACTGGCGAAGAGGTTCACCAAGGGAGTTCTGGTTACCGGGTCTCTTGACGATCTTTTCTTCTACTCCCCCCTTAACGTCGGAAGCCTGATTGAATTCAAGGCCGGCATCACCTACGTGGGAAGCAAGTCCCTTGAACTCGCGATCAAGGTCGATTCGTATGACACCGAGACCGGAGAATCATCCCACGCGTGCACGGCGTTTCTCACATATGTAAAAATCGACGAAAGCGGAACTCCTGTTTCAGTGCCGGAATTCACCCCCGAAACTCCCTACGAAATCCGTCTCTGGAAAGAAGCGGAGAAAAGAAAGGAAAGAAGGAAAGAGAGGGTGGAGAGAACCAGGCGCTTCGCCGATGATTATCTCAACGAATACAAAAAAGTAAGCTCAAATTCAAAGAAAAAGAGTTGATTGTCTTTCCCGGAGGATTCAGGATCTCTTTTCTGGTCCTCGAAGCAAGTACGCAGACACCGCAACAGGATAATGGAAGAAAGAAAAGATCAGGCTATAGGTATTTTTGATTCCGGGATAGGAGGACTTACGGTCTCAAAGGAGATAATGAATCTCCTTTGCGAAGAGAACATCGTATACCTCGGCGATACAGCCAGGGTTCCCTATGGAACAAAATCCCAAAGAACCGTTAGAAAGTACGTTGAAAGCACTACGAATTTCCTCCTTTCAAAAAACATAAAGCTTCTGGTCGTAGCGTGCAACACCGCATCCGCGTACGCAATAGAGATGCTTAAGGAGAATCTTGAGATTCCAGTGGTCGGAGTCGTTGAACCCGGGGCAAAAAGAGCCTCGGAACTCACCGCAAACGGGAAAATAGGAGTCATAGGAACCCAGGCGACCATAAAAAGCGGCTCCTACGAAAAAAAACTGCGTGAGTTCTGCTCCTCACCGGTCGAGATACACTCAAAACCCTGCCCGCTTTTCGTTCCGCTTGCAGAAGAAGGATGGGAAAATGACGAAACCGCCGTCCTTATAGCCGAGAAATATCTGGGAGACTTGAGAAAATCCGGAATAGACGTGCTGATACTCGGCTGCACACACTACCCTATTCTTAAAAATACGATCGCCGGAGTTATGGGTGAAAGGATAAGTCTCGTCGACTCGGCTGAAGAGACCGCAAAGCAGACTGAAAACATACTAAGGGCTCAAGGGCTGCTAAGAGAGGACGGCAAAGCGCGGGAGATGTCTTTTTACCTCACCGACGACTCGGAAACCTTTACCTCAATCGCGTCAAGGTTCCTCGGCAGACCCATGGAAAAAACGGAAGTCGTCGATATAGTGTGACGGGTTTCGTTACTCGGACAGGGCTTTCTTAAGTTCTTCTGTTAACGGGGGAAGAACTTGGAAAAGGTCTCCGCAGATTCCATAATCGGATTTCGCAAAAATCGGGGCTTCCGGATCCTTGTTTATGGAAACTATCACCTTAGATGAACCCATGCCGGAGAAATGCTGTACCGACCCGGATATGGCGACCGCGACGTAAAGTATGGGAGACACCGCCTTTCCGGTCTGGCCGACCTGCATGTCATAAGGGCAGTATCCCGCGTCGACCGCGGCTCTTGTCGCTCCCGCAGCCGCGCCCAGCAGGTCCGCAAGATCGTATATATGGTTGAAATTCTCCTCGCTCGCAAGACCCCTGCCGCCGGAAACCACCCTCTCGGCCTCGGTAAGCTCAGGTCTGTCGGACTCCTTGGTCTTTATCTCAAGCACCTTGATCCTTATGTCGGCATCCGTAATCCCCGCATCTTCGCTGACGACCTCCCCCGCGCCGGCCGACTCCTCTTCCTTAAAGGAATTGGGCCTTACGGTGGCTATCATCGCGCTTCCATCGCCGTTGAACTCCTGGGTGGATATCGCTCTGCTCGAGTGTGAATACCTTTTTATCCTAAGCCTCCCATCGTCGGTCATGCCTATATCGATGCAGTCCATGGCAAGCCCCGAACCCACGCCGGAAGCAACTCTGGGCATGTAATCCTCCGCAAAAGCCGTGTTGCCTGAGAGCACAACCGCGGGAGAGTGTTTCCCTATAAGTCCGCAAAGGGCCTTCACGTAACCGTCGGGATTAAAATCCTTGAGGTTGGGATTGTCGACCACGTAGATTTTCTCCGCTCCGTAGCCTGCAAGTTCAGAAGCCTTGTCTGAAACGCCGCTTCCTAGCAGCACCGCGCAGACAGGACCCCCAAGTTTTCTTCTGGCCTCGGAAAGGACCTCAAAGGTTACCTTTCTTACTTCTCCGTCGGCCTTTATATCAGCAACAACCCAGATTTCACTACTCATTTAATTCAAGCCTCCTAGCGATACTTTCTGATAAAGCAACCCCGGACGTCCCGGATCATATGACCTTCGCGTCATCTCTTAAAAGCTTAACGAGTTCCCTTGCGGACTCGGCAATCTCATCTCCCTTGACCGTGGTCTCATCGCTTCCCTTTATGATTTTCAGCTTTCTCTCCACCTCGGGAACCTCAAGATTCACGGTTTTTATCTTCGCCCCGGATTTGCCCACGGCATCCCTGTTTATACCGAGAGAACCGAAATCCACATCGTCCAGGGAAACCATTTTCATCGGTTTTCTCTTCGCCTTCATTATATTGGGAACAGACGCGTAGCGGGGTTCGTTCATAGCGTCGGGACAGGTGATAAGGGCCGGCAGAGAAACCTCGACGGAAACGCTCCCGCCGTCGATCTCTTTCTGGCAGACCAGCTTTTTCTCGTCAGGTTTTACATCAATTACCTTGCTTACAAGTGCAAGATGCGCAATTCCAAGTTCCTCGGCTATCTGTATGCCGACCTGCACGGATTCTTCGTCAATAATCTTCATTCCCGTGAAAATCAGGTCCACCCCTTCAATCTTCCCAAGTTCCGACGCGACGAGCTTCGAGAGAACAAGCGAATCCACGGTTTCGCCTAGAGCTTCATCCGAAATATGCACCGCGGAATCGGCACCCATTGCAAGCCCCTGAAGCAGCGCCTGTGAAGCGCGTTGCGGACCCGCGGCAATGAGAACAACTTCTCCCCCGTATGCTTCCTTGGTCTTGATGGCCTCCTCGACGGCGAACTCATCGTAGGGATTCATGATCCACTTCATGCCTTCTGTGTCTATGGAATCGCCTGAGGAACCGACTTTTATCCTTGCTTCGGTGTCCTGCGTCTGTGTTATAAAAACCACTATCTTCACCTGATACTACCTCCATGCTGGACTGATTTAATAGAGATGAAAACCTAAGGAAAAAGCAGCCGAAAAGCTGACTCCTTAGCTAGGCGTATGATTATAAATACTAGGGAATTGCTGTCAAGAACAAAAGCCCCTCTTACAGACAGTCATCTCCCGGAGAAAAGCCGGATTTCCACCCACGCTGCGGGTGTCCGGAATCATCTTGTCCTAAAGCCCAGAATCCCCACTATAGATCAGTTCGATCCAGATAGCGAATATCCCAGAGTCCGTATAACGTGGGAGTTAGATTGCCGAAGACGTTTCGGACGGCGCTCAGCCGTTCGGAATGTGTCGTGTAGATAAGCGGCACGTTCTCGGCCGCAATTTCCTGAATGCGGTGGTAGAGCGCTACGCGCTCATCACGATCCAGTTCCTGACTGGCCCTCACGTAAAGGTCGTCAATTTCGGCTTCCCAGTCCGTCGCCGGCTGCGCCTGGTTCGGATACCAAAGGTGAAAGCCCTCGCTGCTGTGCCATAAAGCAATGCCGCTATGCGGGTCCGCTTCGCCGGTGAAGCCGATCACAACGGCTTCCCAGTCATAGGAAACTGTCAACTGGGAGACGATTTCTCCAAACTCAACCAGTTCATGATCCGCCCTGACGCCAATGTCCCCGAGACCCCGCTTGATAATCATGCCTATCATTTCACTTGTGCTGCTCTGGGTTGGTATCACCAGCGAGAACACAATCGGATTGCCCGCGTCGTCTTCGCGAATCCCGTCCCCGTCGGTATCCATCCAGCCGAGATTATCAAGAATGCGATTGGCTTCGGCGATGTCGTACTCGTACCGTCGCACGTCGGGATTGTGGAAGTCACCCGCGGACGGACTGATGGAGGACCACTGCGGGGAGCCGAGTCCGTGCTGTACGTCGCGGATGATCGCGTCTTTGTCAATGCTGTGCGTGACAGCCCGGCGGAACTGCGTGTTCTGGAACCACTTCAGCCTGTTTGGTACAACGTAGGGCTCTCCCGTGTCCGGGTTTGCGCCGGGGTTCATGTTGAATGTCAGAAAACTAGACCCGAAACCAGGACCCCTCTTGTAGATCGTGAAGTTTCCCTCCGCCTGCAATGGTTCAAGTTCCGCGAACTCCTCGCCCAGCACGCCATGAACGTCTGTCTCCCCGGCCTTGAACTTGGCGAGTCTGGTCTCCGAGTCGGGAACGATAAGTTGAACGATTTTGTCTAAGTACGGCAGACTGCGGCCCTCATCATCCCTAAGCCAGTAGTTCGGGTTACGGCGCAGGACCACGCGGTCGCCCGGGTCGTAGCGCTCGATGGTAAAGGGGCCGGTGCCGATGATTTCGGCCGGGTCCGTGTCGATACCCCATACCTCGTTGAAAGTGCCGTTATCCACGTACGGTTCTAGAATGTGTTTCGGATAGATAGCGGTACCCATGGAGCGAAGGAAGGGGGCAAACGGCACCGGTAAAACGCACTGGACAGTATAGTCGTCAAGCGCCGTAACGGTCATCCTTGCTTCCGTCCAAGTGCCGGTAGCTTCATCCAGAAACCGGAAGTTAAACGCCGCCGCGGCGGGCGCCCCGATCTCCTCGTTATAGATGATGCGGTTGAAGGTGAAGTCCACGTCGTGCGCCGTAAAAGGTGTTCCGTCGTGCCAAGCTATGTCCTTGCGCAGTGAGAAAGTCCATGTCAGACCGTCATCCGAATGTGTCCAGGACTCGGCCAGCGCCGGCTCAATTTGGTCGGTCAGCCACGAGGTCTCGGTCAGGCCCTCGAAGAGATATCCCAGAACATCGACCGACCCCGCGTCCTTCGCGAGGGCGAGATTCAGGGTAAGCGGTTCGGTGGTGATGGCTAACGTTAGTGTTTTCTCGTCGGAACTATCGTGAAAGCAGGCAAGCAACGGCAGCACCGCAAAAAACGCAAGGGCAACGAAAAAAACACCGACCCGGCTGCATGACTTCCGCCATCGCCTTTGTGAGCAGGCGTTACAGCCCCTCCCGAGTTCAGAATATAAAGGATTGCCAGTGCCAATATAACCTTGTGAATTTCGCCGGGGGAACATATCTTCTGCCTCCATATTCAAGTTACTTGATCTTATCCTAAGACAAAACCCGTTACAACCGGCGCGTAGACGGAAACCACTTGTGCAAAACGCGGAGATATTAGTGAAATCTGCCTGTCATTCAGCTCCCAGATGCCTCCAGATTGCTCTGCTGAGCCAAAATTCTCAGTACGGTAATTCGCACCAATTAACAGATTGTTTGACCCCGTGATGTTGCCGCCATATTATGGTATAGACTTATATGAAAATGAATCGGCATGTTTTTCGGTCCGAGAAAGGAGACCCCGAAGATGAAGATCGCTGTTGGAAGTGATGAAAAAAACGCTCTCACCGAAGAGGTAATAGAAGAGCTTCGCAAAAGGGACATGGAAGTTGAGCTGTTCGGACCGCTCGCGGATGAAAACGTGGAATGGGCGGAAGTCGCGGAGCAGGTGGCCGAGAGGGTTTCTCAAAAAGAGTGCCACCAGGGAATACTGTTCTGCTCGACGGGAACGGGGGTAAGCATTGCCGCGAACAAGGTCCCCGGAATAAGGGCGGCTCTGTGTACGGATTCAAAGACGGCCGCGGGCGCGCGTATGTGGAACGACGCGAACATACTCGCCATGAGTCTGCGTCTTGTATCCCCTGACGTAGCGAAAGAGATCCTTGACGCGTGGTTCCAGAGCGGACCGGATCCCTCGGAAAAGGAAAACATAGAAAAAGTAGCCGGAATCGAATCAAAGTACCGCAACCGGGCGGACTGATCGGGAAATGGAAAGAAAAGAAAAATACAACGTGGCGATAGCGGGAGCCACGGGCGCCGTGGGGCAAGAGATGATGCAGATACTCGAGGAAAGAAATTTCCCCGTGGGAGAACTTCGCCTTCTCGCTTCTGAGCGCTCCCTAGGGAGAAAATACAGTTTCCGCGGAAAGGAGATAGCCGTTTCGGTGCTGGGCGAGGACTCCTTTCGTGGCATAGACATAGCTCTTTTTTCCGCCGGCTCCGAGAGAAGCAGAGAATACGCGGACTGCGCCGTCGCAAGCGGAGCGGTGGTTATCGACAACAGTTCGGCGTTTCGGATGGACCCCGAAATTCCCCTCGTAATACCCGAGATAAACGCTCAGGCGGCCGCGCTTCACGAAAAAAAAGGAATAGTTGCCAACCCCAATTGCACGACCGCGGTAGCCATTATGGCGCTTAAGCCCATTCATGACGTATCAAGAATAAAAAGGGTGGTGGCGACAAGCTTTCAGGCGGTCTCGGGAGCGGGAGCCGGTGGGATAGCGGAACTTGAAAGCCAGGTGCGAAACTGGTCCGAGAGCGAAGAGCCCCCGCGCGAAACAAACACGTTTCCCCACCAGATAGCCTTTAACGTGATCCCGCACATAGACTCCTTTACGGAGAGCGGCTACACGAAAGAAGAGATGAAGCTTCACAACGAAACCCGCAAGATACTGGGGGATGATTCAATAGTCCTCACGGCGACGACCGTGAGAGTTCCGGTTTTCCGGTCCCACTCGGTCTCACTCAACCTGGAGACGGAAAGAAAGCTGACGGTGGAGGAGGCAAGGGAGGCCATAAGGAATTTTCCCGGGGTCTCGCTCGTTGACGACCCTGGGAGTTCAGAATATCCGATGCCGGTTGAAAGTTCCGGGAAAGACGACTGCTTCGTAGGAAGAATCAGGGAGGATTACACGGTCGAAAACGGACTTTCTCTCTGGGTAAGCGGAGACCAGTTAAGAAAGGGAGCTGCTCTTAACGCCGTGCAGATAGCGGAGCTTCTGGTTCGAAACCATGTCTGAAAGAGGTATCCTGAAAAAGCTTTCGGATTTTTTCATTGCGCCGTCGAGGATCGACTCCGATGAACTGAAGGAGTTGCTCGGGGAAGACGATTCCGTGCTGCTCACGGTTCCGACCCTCAGCTCAACGTACAAGCCGAGGGCTTGGATAGACAGAAACACTTTTTTCAGAAGCATCCTGATGCTTACGAGAAAAAGGGTCCTGATACTTAAAGACAGTTCCAAAGCGAACGTTCTCAGAGACATAGAGCTTGACACCATAACGCATCACAAGTTCGGTTCCACAAGGAGCAAGGGACTCAAGCTTGAAATAAAAACGGTTGACGCGGAAGACTCGATAATGTTTCATCAGCAGTACAGAAAAGAGTTTGAGGAACTGACCGGGAAATTCGAAGAGGCGATGTCCCAGGCCATCGAACTCTCCGCCGGGGACGGAGAGACTTTTTTCTGCATGCACTGCGGAGCAAGAATTCCCGCCGCTAGCGTCTTCTGTTCTTCCTGCGGTAAAAAAGTTAGGGTATAGCCTCTTGGTATGGAGAAAAAAATGATTCACGGTTCTATAGTAGCGATAGTAACGCCGTTTAAAGACAACGCCGTTGACTACGGGCGGCTTGAAGAGTTAATAGAGTTCCACATAGAGAGCGGAACCCACGGCATAGTTCCGGTCGGAACCACCGGAGAATCCCCCACCCTGTCTCACGCGGAGCATGAAGAAGTAATAAAATTCACCGTGGATACGGTAAAGGAAAGGGTTCCCGTGGTCGCGGGCACCGGGTCAAACAGCACCGAGGAAGCCCTGCGCCTCACGAAATTCGCGGAGAAGGCCGGTGCGAACGCGGCCCTGGTGGTGACCCCTTACTACAACAAGCCCACACAGGAAGGAATCTATCGGCATTTCCGCACCATTGCTGACAAAACGTCCGTTCCCCTGATACTCTACAACGTGCCGGGACGCACGGTCGTAAACATAGAGCCGGAAACCGTGGAGAGGCTTTTTTGCGACTGCGAGAGCGTAATCGGCATCAAGGAAGCCTCGGGCTCGCTAGAGCAGGCAAGCAGAATCATTTTTCTCTGCGGAGAGGACCTGATCCTTCTCTCGGGAGACGACGCGGTTAACTACCCACTTTTAACGGTGGGGGGCAAGGGTTTCATAAGCGTAACGGCGAACATAGCTCCCGCGGACGTGTCGGAAATGTACAACTCCTTTGCCAGGGGAGAACTTGAGAGGGCTAAAGAGCTTCACTACCGCCTCCTTCCGCTTAGCAGCGTTCTCTTCGTGGAATCAAATCCGATACCTGTAAAGGCCGCCTTGGCCGTCATGGGAAAAATCAGTCCCGAGATAAGAGCCCCGCTTTACGAGCTTTCGGGAGAAAGTCTCGAAAGACTGAAAAGAGAACTTGAAAACTACGGGCTCACGTAACACGGAAATTGTCTGAATCCGACTGCCTTTTACATATTGAAGATAGAATCTCTGGATCCGGTAGAATCGTGGCCGGGGTCGACGAAGCCGGAAGAGGATGTCTCGCGGGACCTGTAGTGGCGGGTGCCGTCATACTCGATGGGGCCCGGCCGATTCAAGGACTCAGGGATTCGAAGGCGCTTTCCGAGAGAAGACGAAACGAGCTCTTCGAACAGATCCGGGAAAAAGCCCTCGCCTACTCGGTCGGCATGACCGCGGCCGAGGAGATTGACCGCATAAACATCCTGCGGGCGGCACTTCTCGCGATGGAAAAAGCCGTTCTGGCCCTAGGGAAAAAACCGGACTGTATTCTCATAGACGGCAACTCGAAGACTTCTCTCCCTATCCAGCAAAAAGCGATAATAAAGGGTGACTCAAAGTGCGCGTCAATAGCGGCCGCTTCAATTGTAGCGAAGGTTACAAGAGACCGCATCATGACCGAGATTGAAAGGGAGTATCCCGGATACGGTTTTTCCCGCCACAAGGGTTATCCCACGAAAGAGCACCTCGGCGCCCTGCGAAATCTGGGGCCCTGCCCGATACATAGAAAATCCTTTAAAGGTGTCTTATAACTGATTGACATAATTATATCTTGACTTTTCCCCAGTATTGAAATGATAATATAAGCATGTCTGGAATACTTTCAGATCTGTCCTTGCCGGACAAGCTTTATTTCAAGATAGGAGAGGTAAGCGAGATCATAGGAGTAAAACCCTATGTTCTCAGATACTGGGAAACCGAGTTCAAAGAGGTAAGGCCTATCAGGAGGAAGTCCCAGAGGCTTTACGACAAGGACACGATTTATCTCTTTCACAAGATAAAGCACCTGCTTCACGATCAGAAATTCACTATAGCCGGAGTGCAGAAAAGGCTCAGGGATGAGAAAAGCGGAAGCGGAGATATATCCCCCCTCTATTCGGACAAAGCGCTGTTGCGCGAAATTCTAAATGAGTTAAAATCCCTGAGACAGGATCTCTAGACGGGCCATGCCGTGTCCCGTTCGCTTCTGATCCGGCTTCTATTCATACGGGGTGTGGCGCAGTTGGTAGCGCACCGGTCTGGGGGACCGGGGGTCACCGGTTCAAGTCCGGTCACCCCGACCAAACCAAATCCGCAAGTCAGCCTCCAAGGCAAATTCCATTGTTTTCCGGCTTCCGCACTTACGATGCGAAAGTACCGAAGTTAAGTCACAGCTCCTCACAATTTGCGAAAATTTGTTGGCTTTTCAGCATGATGTTATACTGCATACATGCATTTTAGGAACGAAGAGTTCTACCTAAAAGAAGTCTTCATTAACCCATCCTGCATCCCCCCCCCCCATAAAATCCGGCGGCGTGGCTTCGCCAGCGCCGGGAGTTTCCCTCTCCTTTTTCTTTTCCTCGCCCTTTTTCTGGCGGCGGCGCAGACAACCCTGACAAGCAATACCGGGCAGATCGTGGGGACCACCAACGCAATCATCGGTTCCTTCGGCAGCAACCGCTGGAATCTTGCCCTAGGCTTCACAACTGGCGGCAACGCGGGCGACTACACGCTTTCCGCAGTCGATGTGAAGATCAAACTTATAGGCGACAGAGCCATAACCCGGCTTTTTTGTTGCCCGATTCGAAGGAAAGGATGATCGAAATATACAAAATCACCTTCCCCGACGGGTCGGCTTATGTCGGGCAAACAAGGACAGGCATGAAAAAACGCATGGCACAACATAAATACCACCCATGCAACCATAAATTACACAACAAGTTGCTGATAATGCCGTCACCAAAAATACAAGTCCTCTCCAGTCATCACGACCAGGAGACTGCGGACGAGGAGGAGCGAGAACAAATCCTGAGACTCAAGGACCCGATAAACATTTATGCGAATGGGCATCCGATTCAGAAAAACCCGGAGGCGGAAAAAATCCGGAACAACCGATGGTCGTCAAGGAGGAATCGGCGACTGAGGAAAAAATACCCTCGGAAACCTTCAGGATATCATGTCTGTTCGTGGTGTTGGCAAAAGCTCCCGGTCTCGGAATTTCACACGGACCGTAACAGGTCTACTGGGCTGGCAAGTCGTTGTAAAACATGTTCCGCCCACAGACAGAAAAAACAGATTGAAGTAACACAAAACGGGGGCACTGCGTCCGAGGCTTATTTTTGGGCAAAGCAGGAATGTCAACAACTCCGACAAACAAAAACAAGGCCGGTGGTAAGTGTATATGAGCGTGGTTAGTTACGTGTATAAGTCCCATAATATGCTATTTCGGGCTGTGAAGATATTAGTCAGCAGCACTGTTAGCATACCAAAATAGCTATCCGGCAGCCAAAAACAGGCTCAAGAATACCAGAACTCTCTTTGATTTTGTATTTCTGAGACATTTTTGAATAACTCGTTGCCAGAAAAATTGTTTTGCCTGAATACTCTCACAGTCTCAGGTAACGCACCATTAACATGCTGTTGCGAGAAATCCCTGATGGGTTAAAATCTAGCCGGAACTTTTTATTCGGGGTGTAGCGCAGCTTGGTAGCGCACCGGCTTCGGGAGCCGGGGGTCACCGGTTCAAATCCGGTCACCCCGACCATTCCCAGACATGAAGACTAAAATACTGCTTTCAAACGACGACGGGGTGAACTCAGAAGGCCTAAAAGCCCTTGGAGACGCTCTGTCTCATCTCGGAGAGGTCTACACGGTGGCTCCCGACCGCGACCAGAGCGCTTCGAGCCACTCGCTCAACCTCATGAGACCTCTCAGAATCGAAGAAATCTCAGAGAGAGTGTTCTCCGTTGACGGAACTCCCACGGACTGCGTAAATCTCGCCGTGAACGGAATCCTGGGCGAGAAAAAACCTGATCTCTTGGTCTCCGGAATAAACATGGCCGCCAACATGGGAGATGACATAACGTATTCAGGAACCGTAAGCGCCGCGATAGAGGCAACCCTCATGAAAATCCCCGCAATAGCGGTATCGCTTGCGGCAAAAAAGAACTTCCTGTTCCCAACCGCCGCCCACTACTCAAGAGTGGCCGCGGAATTCGTTCTTAAAGCCGGTCTTCCCGAAAACACCCTGCTAAACGTGAACGTGCCTAACCTTCCCCTCGAAGAAATAAAGGGAATACGGGTTACGCGCCAGGGCAAAAGGGTTTACCAAGCACCAATAGTGGAAAAAACTGATCCCCGGGGGAAAAAGTATTACTGGATAGGCGGAAACGAGCTTGATTCCCTTAGAATTGAAAACTCCGACATAGTGTCCGTTCTTGAAGGCTATGTCTCGATAACCCCTATAAAGCTTGATATGACCGATTACGGGTACCTCGAAGAGCTCAGGGAAAAACTAGAGAACCATGCTTAGAAGTCTCTACGACTGGGTTCTGGGCTGGGCGGACAGAAAGCATGGTCCCTTTGCGCTTTCCCTGGTTTCCTTCACGGAAGCCTCTTTCTTTCCGATACCTCCCGATCCGCTTCTCATGGCGCTTTGCCTCGGTAACCCCCGAAAGTCATACCGCTTCGCTCTTTACTGCTCCGTTTTTTCCGTACTGGGAGCGGCAACGGGGTATCTCATAGGATACTGGGTGTGGGAACTTGTCGGGGATTTCTTTCTCTCCCATATAATAACCGCGGAGACGTTCGCCGTTGTAGGCGACAAGTATTCGGAGAACGCGTTTGAAGCAGTTTTGGCCGCGGCCTTCACTCCCATACCTTTTAAGGCGTTCACCGTGACGGCGGGAGTCTTCAAGGTCGACTTCCTGGCCTTCATCGCCGCCTGCGCCGTGGGAAGAACTGCCAGGTTCGCAATAATTGCCTTCCTCCTTTCGGTTTTCGGAGCGAGAGTAAAATTGCTTATCGACAAATACTTCAACATATTTACGGTTATATTTTTCGTACTGCTTCTGGTTGGGGTGCTGCTTCTAAAGAAACTGGGCTGAAGTGCCTGGCAAAAGCTTTGCGGACATGCGGACACGGAAAGTGGTTTGTCGGCACGTAACTTGCCAGATAAGAACATATATGTTTCGTAGAAACCTGGTTTCAAACCGTATCACACGTACAGATTATGAGCGCTAGAAAAATCGTTTTAATCCCCGGGGACGGTATCGGCCCGGAAATCGCCGAAGCGACAAAGGATGTCATCGCCGCTTCCGGAGCCAAGATCGAATGGGTCATAAGAAGGGCCGGCGTATCGGCTATAGAAAAGTACCGGGAAGTCCTGCCGGAAGTCACTCTGGACGCCATAAGGGAGCATAAAGTCGCGCTCAAGGGCCCGTGTACGACCCCCATAGGAGAGGGGTTTTCATCGGCGAACGTGGAACTGAGAAAAAAACTTGACCTGTACGCGGCCGTAAGGCCGGTACGAAACATTGAAGGCGTGAGGACCAGATTCTCCGACGTTAACATAGTAATCGTGCGCGAGAACACCGAAGGCCTTTACAGCGGCGTTGAAAACACGGTCTCCCCCGGGGTCGTGATGAGCATGAAAGTCGCGACCGAGAGAGCGTGCGAGCGAATCGCCAGATGGGGTTTCGAATACGCTAGAAAAAGAAACAGAAAAAAGGTGACCGTGTTTCACAAGGCCAATATAATGAAGATCACCGACGGTCTTTTCATAAGAAAGGCAAGGGAGGCAAGCGAACAGTACCCGGATATCGAGTATGAGGAGTACATCATAGACGCGGGATGCATGAGACTGGTTCAGGACCCGGGCCTTTTTGACACGCTACTGCTTGAGAACCTTTACGGTGACGTGATGAGCGACCTCTGCGCCGGCCTTGTCGGAGGACTCGGCGTTGTTCCCGGCGCCAACATAGGTGATGAATACTCGGTCTTTGAAGCGGTGCACGGGTCCGCGCCGGACATAGCGGGACTCGAAATAGCGAATCCGCTCGCCCTGATAATGTCAGCTGTGATGATGCTTAGGTATCTGGCCGATTCAGAAGGAAGAGAGGATATGAGAGAGGCGGCCGACAAGATAAAAACGGCTTACAACATAGCCCTTTCAAACGGCGACAAGACCCGGGACCTGGGAGGCGACCTCAAAACGGCCGATTTTGCCAGGGTTCTCATACAGAATATACTGAAGATATAAACAGGCCCCGCCCCGCGCGCGCCGAAACACTGGTAAGCCCCGATGAACAGGAACAGAAAAGTCCCTTTCCCGGTTTTTCTTCTGATCTCAACCGTGCTGAATCTCCTGCTGATTCAGTTTCTTTTCTCAGAGATACTGCCCGACCCCGAAAGTCTCAAGGATTCGCTTGAGAGAACATACATAGAACTCATCGAGATACCGGTTAAAGAGACTGAACCCCCCGACAAGCCGTCAAGGCTCGCTGACAAGTCTCACAAGGCTGAAAAAGAGACTACGATAGACGACACGACAAAACTCTCAAAGTCCGTTCCAAAGACGACAAAGAAAAGCACGGCGCAAAGAAAACCCGCAGGGGCGGTTCAACCCGGACAGCAGGAAGAAAGCACGGAAAGATTCTCCCCTGAAAAAGACCGGATCGCCATGATACCCGAAGGAGACAGAAACAAGCCCGAAAAAAGAAAAGCATCCCCCAACGAACTGTCCCAAAACAGTCCAGATTCCTCCGCTTCGCAGATGGTAAACCCGAGAATAACGGACGTTCCGTTTGACTACAATACCGAGGAACAGCTCCTCGGCACGAAGGACGTCGAGAAGGAAATCACCGTTGATCTCAACACTACGGAATACAAATACATTTCCTATTTCACGAAGCTGAAAGAGAGGATCTATCAGGTCTGGAAGTATCCCAGGGAGTCGCAGGTAAGAAGGGAGCAGGGAAACCTCCGGATCGTTTTCACGCTCAGAAAGGACGGATATCTTGAAAGCGTGAGGATAATCGAGTCTTCAGGTTTCGAGAATCTGGACAGGGAGGTGCTGCGGACAATAAGGGTGGCCTCCCCTTACAACCCCTTTCCTGAAAGCTGGAAAGAAGAAAAGCTGAAGATACCGGCCACTTTCGATTACAAGCTTCCGAAGTGGGTAAGAAGATACTACAACTGAGTTCACGTCCTCAGAGAATGCGGACCTTGGGGCCGGGGGTGTCAGGTTCCTTTATCTCGCCGATAAGGTAAGCCGCCTCCAGTAGGTCCCGCGCGAAGGAGGTTGCTTCTTCTACCTGCTCCCGCGGCAGCACCGCTATCATCCCTACCCCGCAGTTAAACGTCGAGTACATCTCGTCGCGGCTTATGTTTCCGGTTTTCATTATCAGGTCAAAAACGGGAGGTTCAGGCCAGCTCTGGCCCTCAATCGCCGCAAAAAGCCCGTCGGGAATGACCCTTGAGAGATTTCCCGGAATCCCGCCGCCCGTCATGTGGGCAAGGGCTTTTACGTTGAACTTTTCGCAGAGCCCGAGGACGGCTCCTGAGTATATGACTGTGGGTTCGAGAAGCGCCTCTCCCAGAGGCTTTGAGAGGCCACGGGGCTTTGAATCCATAGAGTAACCCCCGACATCAAAAAGCACCTTTCTCGCAAGCGAGTAGCCGTTTGAATGAAGACCGCTTGAAGCAAGCCCGATAACCGCGTCGCCGGGCCCTATCCCGGTGCCGTCAATATAAAGATCCTTCTCCACCACTCCGACACAGAAACCCGCAAGATCAAACTCCCCCTCGGCGTAAAATCCGGGCATCTCCGCCGTCTCACCACCGATAAGCACGCATCCCGCCTGGACACATCCCTCGCAGATACCTTTCACCACCTCGGCCGCCTGCTCCGAATCGAGCTTTGAGGTGGCCAGATAATCAAGAAAAAACAGAGGTTTCGCGCCGCACGTAATCACGTCATTAACGCTCATGGCAACCAGATCTATGCCTATCGTATCAAATCTGCGCGCGGAAAATGCCGTTTTGAGCTTCGTGCCGACGCCGTCTGTTGCGGATACAAGCAGGGGTTCGCTGAAAGCCCCCGCATCAAACGGAAAAGCGCCCGCAAAACCCCCGAGCGGGCTTACTTTGCTTTCGCCGTAGGTCGACTCGACGAGAGGTTTTATAAGCCGCACGAACCTCTCGCCTTCCTTGACGTCAACACCGGCGCTTTTGTAAGTGATTTCTTCCGACACGAAAAAAAAGACCGTCTGTTAATTGATGGCCTTAATGGACAAAATAGACACCATCTCGACGGGAACATCACCCGGCCTGGTCTGAACGGCGGCGATTTTGTCAACAACCTCGATTCCTTCAACCACTTTTCCGAACACAGCGTAGCCGAAGTCACGCGCACCGTGGTCAAGAAAAGCGTTGTCCTTGTGATTTATAAAAAACTGTGACGTCGCGGAATCCACATCGGAGGTCCTAGCCATCGCTATGGTTCCACGTTCATTTTTAAGGCCATTATTGGCCTCGTTTTTTATCGGGGCCTTAGTCGGCTTCTGTTTCATGTCCGCAGTGATGCCACCGCCCTGTATCATGAAATTACTTATCACCCTGTGAAAGATGGTGCCGTCGAAAAAACCCTCTTCCACGTAGGAAAGAAAATTCGTTACCGTGATCGGCGCCTGCTCTTCATATAATTCAAGTTTTATGTCACCTAGCGAAGTTGAAATAAGAACCATTGGCTTTCTCCTTTCTTTTTTGCCGCTAGATTCAGCGGACGTATTTTTTTTATGACTGGGATCGGAATGAGAATACCCGTCTCCGGGAAAAGCAATAAAGGCAAAGATAAAGCATAAAACGAAAACAACTGCGTTTTTCATTGGAAACCTCAGGATCGTAAATTTAAGAAGAGACGGAATTCCTTATTTCGAAACAGGCGACAAAAAGTCCTTCTGGGATTGTCAACCTTCTTTTTTCCCGTCGCCCGTAATGATAGCATAAAGAAGCAAAACATTGAACATCTCGCAAATTCTTATTTCTCTCTCAGGAAGCAAAATACCATTGCCGTGTTTACAGTGCCACTGACTGAAGGGATAATTACCTGTGCGCCATCCAGGCGCGGATAACCACCAGAGAACGGAGATAGAAACCAATGGGCAGACCCGAATTCGGAGTAATGCTGAGACAGCAGAAAATAGATTTTGAAGATATAAAAGCCGCGGCGCAGTTATGCGACTCAACGGGATACGATTCCGTGTGGTTCTACGATCATGTTCTGGGTCAGGGAATAATAGGAATCGACATCTACGAACCCTGGACGCTCATGTCCGCTCTCTCTACCGTAACGGAAAACATAAAGCTCGGAACGATGGTGCTCTGCAACCCATTCAGGCACCCTCCCCTGCTTGCCAAGATGGCTTCAACGCTTGACGTGATAAGCAACGGACGGGTTGAGTTCGCAATAGGGGCCGGGTGGTTTGAAGAGGAATTCCTCGCTTACGGGTATCCCTTCCCGTCAACTAAAGAAAGAATAGAAATGCTTAAAGAAGCAGCCCAGATACTTAAACTGATGTGGACTGATGAGACTGCCTCTTTCTCCGGAAAACATTACAAGGTGGAAAACGCGCTGTGCAACCCCAAGCCCGTTCAGCGTCCCCACATCCCAATATGTATCGGAGGCTCAGGGGAAAAGTTTCTCTTGAGAGCAGTAGCGGAACTCGCCGATGAATGGAACTGTCCCGCGACAAGCGCGATCGATTTTGACCGCAAGCATTCAATACTGCGCGGGCACTGCGAGGAAGTCGGGAGAGACATAGAAGATATAACGATATCTCAGCAGACCGTCTGCGTTCTGGTCGAGGACAGAAAAGATCTCCCTGAAAAACTCGAAAAGGCCCAGAGACGCTACGGATTCTTCGGAGACATAGAAAAACTCGGAATCGTGGGAACCCCGGAAGACTGCGTGAAGAAGATCAACTCGGATATCGAGAAGGGGATATCCAAGTATACGATTTTCTTCTCCGACGTGATGAACCCCAAGACCATAGAGCTTTTCGCAAAAGAGGTAATACTGGAATTCAGATAAGAACCGGTGATAGAATCTATCTGCAGATTCGCAAGTAGCCAATTCTTCAGACTTTTACCCTTGAAACTTAAACCAACATTCAATAACTTATAATTAGGGTATGAGTTTTATGAAAACGGTAACGCTGTTTCTTGTGTGCATTATGTTGTTCGCCGGTGGCACGGCAAACGCCTTCTCCACATGTCTGATGAATATGCATGAAGCTCCCGTCGAAATGCAGATGGACGGCGATATGGACATGCCTTGCCATAACACCGAAGAATCGCGGGATCAGAATTCAGATGAATGCGATGGCTGCAATTGCCTGCACTGCGTCCAGATAAACGCTCTGTCGCTTCAAGAATCAAAAGATAATCACGGGAAAATCGCCGTCGGAATTCCAGTCGATGAGCTTTTATCCTCCCGCCAGGTCGATACCCCCTTCCAGCCTCCAAAACATACCTCCTGATCAATCCGCGCGTCCGCACGCCCAAATGGCTTCGCTTCGGCGTTGCCAGACTATAATCAAGATATTCAGGAGGAAATATGAAATCAGCAGTTTTCGCTTTATGCTGCGTGGTTTTGCTGGGATACGCTTCCCCGTCTCTCTCCCGTCCGGTGTCATACCCGGGCGGATGGACAATCATGCAGAAAAACGACAAGAACGCCCATTCTCTCCACGTCCATTATTCGCCGACGGCCAGGTATTCGATAGGATACAGGACCGAATACTGGCCCGGGGAGGGTTGGCAGTTCCACGGCGTGCAGTTTAATTACTTGGTGAAGCGCCACAACGCACCGGCCTCGCAGGCAAATTTCTACCTTAAAAGCGGCTTGGGAGTGGCCTATGATGACCTCGGATTGCCTGACGGCAAGCCTCAGCCCGCCGCGTTTACGGATATCGCCCTTGACTGGGAAAATCGACGGTGTTTTACCAGTTATGAGAACCGCGTTTACTACGCAGAAGATATAGCCAAGTTCTTCAGGCAAAAAGCGCGAGTGGGAATCGCCCCCTACTTGGGGGATTACGACGATGTTCACACGTGGCTCATGCTCCAGGTTGACCACATCACGGGCGAGAGAGATAACATCATCTTTACGCCTTTTGTGCGGTTTTTTAAAAACCAGTATCTCGCCGAGGTCGGAATCAGCGACAAAGGTGGGATTCTGTTTAACTTAATAATAAGATTTTAGGGAGAAAATCATGAAACCATCAATTATTACAATTGCGTTTATCACACTTTTCTTTGCGTTCCATAGCAATGCGGAACATGGAGAACACAAACACAACCATGAAGGTGAAGCGGTGGAAGCGGTTAAGGCTTCCAACAGCATAGAGAACGCATCCTGTGAAGACACCGTCAACATCAAGGTGAACGGGCTTGTATGCGACTTCTGCGCACGTTCCCTGGAAAAAGTCTTTCTGAAACGCGGCGATGTCGCCGGTATCAAGGTCGATCTCGGCAAAGGCTCCGTAGTGGTCGCCATGAAGCCAGGATTGACCATTGACGACGCGACGCTTACGAAGCTTATCACGGACTCCGGGTACAACATAGCCGCCATTGGGAGGGGATGCGAACATGGATAACGCCACCCCTGACTACGGAGTGAAGCAAACGCTTCTTCCCACGCTCAGCCTGGTTACATCCGCTGGAACGCTTGTGTGCTGCGCGCTTCCCGCGCTGTTAGTGACTCTCGGGGCTGGTGCCACTCTCGCGGGAATCGTAGGCACCGCGCCCTGGCTGATCGCGCTGTCAAAATACAAGATATTGACGTTCGGAATCTCAGGCGCGGTGCTTCTGATCGCCGGAGTTGCGCTCTGGAGGGCAAGAAACGCCCCTTGTCCGATTGACCCGGCGCAGGCAATAGCGTGTGCCAGGCTGCGAAAGACAAGCAACTGGATATATCTGTTGTCCGTGCTTCTATGGTGCGTAGGCTTTTTCTTCGCCTTTATCGCCGTGAGAGTTTTTTACTGATCTCTTTCGGGTTGTCAGATTAGGGAAATGCCGGGGAACCCCGGGGTTTCCCTAGCCTGCAAGGCATTAGGTGGATGTCGGTCAGGAATTTTTCTGGCCTCCGAAAGACTCCAGGACCATCTCGGCGAATTCGCCCGCGAATTCTCTCATTCTGTTCGATATCCGCTCCTCGGAGGTAGCCCTTTCATACGTGTCGGCCATCTTCATCATCGTATAGTAGAAATGATAGTTCATCTCTCCCACTTCCATTTTCTTGGTCCAAAGATCTATTACCAGAGATTCTTTCTTCTCGGCATCCCACATGGAAATAAAAACTGCTTCACAGCGCTTCTCCCCCGGTTCCTCGGATTGGGAAGCCTCCCAGAAAAGCTCCTCGGGAACATTGTCGTCCCCTAGGACTACCTTCAGCTTGATTTCGGCGTCTTTGGACATGGAAAAACTCCTTGGAAGATGTTTTTATGAAAAACGGAAAAACCCGCGCGGAAATTATATCCGGTTTCGAGCAAGACGTCTTAAGATATGTTCTATCGCGCTCAGTTTATGCGCAACGGTAGGGAGATCGTCGGTATTACCAAGGAAGCTTGCCCATCAATGGGGCTATCTTGGTGCCGAAAAGCGCTACGGTGGCCACTATGCCTATGAAAGCCGCGATACCGATAGCCACTTTCACAGTGAAAAGCAGAACTATTTTGTCGAGCTGTTCAGGAGTAAGCTTCATCTTAATGCCCTCCTCCTTTTGATTTGCCGTCAAAGTACGGGTCGCCGAAAGGTATTACCGGAAACCTGTTTACAAACAGAAGGAATGTCGCCACGAACCCCGCGAGAAAACCGAGAGTGATCAGGAAGTGATTGATACTGAAAACCAGCTCGTCGGTAAGCGAAGGGATAATCAGCAGGAACTTGTCCATCCAGAGGCCCGAGAAAGAAACCGTGGCGATAAAGACAACTATCGGGGTAACTATCTTGTGCGTGCGGGGCAGCAGGGAAACAAAAGGAAATATGAAGCAGCATGTGAGGATAGCCCAGGCAAAGGAGCGGAAAGGCTCATCCACCACCCTTTTTATCACAAATCCCGTCTCTTCGGGCATGTTCGCGTACCAGATCGTAAGAAGCTGGGAGAACATGAGGTAAACCCAGAAAAGAGAGAAGCCTTGAAGTATCTTTCCCATATCCCAGTAATGATGAAGGGAGAGGTAGTCGTCAAGTCCCAGATAACGCTTGAGGGGAACCGAGAGTATTATCGTCGCCCCTATGGCCGCTATGAGGCTTCCAATAAAGTAGTAGGGTCCAAAAAGCGTGCTGAACCAGTGAGGATCAAGCGACATCATGAAATCCCAGGCGAAAAGGGAAAAAACAAGGGCGTAGACCAGAATTACGGCGGGGGCAAGCTTCTTTAACCTGACGATTCTCTCCTTGCCGTTGAGATCCTGTTCTATGGATGTTCTGAGGTAGAAGTAATTCAGGACGAGAAGAATCGAGAAACCTATTACGTTTCTCGCCATTACGAAATTCATATTAAGCCATATGTCCTTGGGGCTGTGGTAGTGATGATGCGCGTAGGGAAGGACGAATTCCTGTCCGATGAAAAGAACCAGCAGGAGCACCAAGGAGACCACCGTGAAGCTCGCAAAGCCCTCGCTTATGCGGAGAAGTCCCCTTCCCCACCTGGCGTTGGTTATCCTCAGTATGCAGGAGAACACGAGCCCGCCCTGAGCCACTCCCGTCCAGAAAAGAAAATTCACCAGGAAAAGCTGCCAGACCTCCTCGGCCCTCTCCCCCCTGGCGTTAACTACGAAAGCCACTACGCCCACAGCCGCCAGAGCGAGGAAAACCTTGAACACCCAGCCGGGTATCTGGTTTCTCTTCGCCAGTATTTCCTGGTTTACGGACTGATCCATCGTTCTACTGATTCTCCTTGACAGAACCCGGCTTTTGAAGCTTTCTCACGTAATTGACCACGTGCCAGGCGTCCTGTTCCGATATGTTCTCGCTGTAAGAGGGCATCATCACCTTGCCCCCGTAGCGTATATAGGCGTAGATGTAACCGTCGGTTCTCTGCGCCACGGCCGGCGTGGTAAGGTTAACCGGGTAAAAACCGAGCCCTTTCTTTATTATGATTCCGTCCCCCAATCCCCCGGGACCGTGACACACGGCGCACTGCTCTTTGTAAACCTTCGCTCCCCTGGCTACCGACTCATTGTTTCTGGGAACCGGCCCCTTTTCCATAAGTTCGACCTTGTCCCTGTCCTCAAGCTTGGTTTTCCCGCCGTCGGTGGAAATCGAGTTGCGCGGGAAAAGCACGGGTTCCTCGTAGGGCTGAACAGAGTCCTGAGACCACATGTCCCAAGACCAGGGAAGCGAGTGGGCGGAAGAAAGCGAAAGCGCAACCGCAAAAGCGGCCACCGCGCACACTTTCAATCCCACAGGGAAATTGAAAACCCGGGCTCCCCCCGGAACTGTCCGGAAAAACTTTCTATGCTTCATCAAACTTGATTTCTTCAGCTCCCGTAGAATTTAATATCGCTTCAACCGCGCCTATGTTTTCCTTCTCGCATATAACGGCAACACCGAATTTGTCATCCGAAAAACGCTCGTCGTAAAGCCTCACCGGGGTTCTCTGTCTTATAAGGGAATTCACTATCAGCCCCAGAAAGGTTGAAAGCGCGCCGAAAAGCACCGTGAGCTCAAAAACGATCACCATGTAGGGAATTATCGAGACTATGGGCTTGGCGCTCACCGCTATGGGCCAGGAGCTTGAAGTAAGAACCGTAAAACCGATTCCACAGGTCGCCCCCAGCAGGCCTCCGAAAAGGGTGAAAAACCGCACCGGGCTCTCAGGCAGATCAACCGCCGCCTCAATTTCGTGATCCGGAAACGGGGAAAACACCCTCATGTTGCGGTAACCCGCCTCCTTGAGTTTTTCCACGGCCGAGAGAACCGAATCCTGATACGAGTAAATTCCGACTACGCCCTGATCCATTTCCTGCTAACCTCCCTTCTTCGGCACCGGAAGTATTTCCTTCATCTCCGCTATGGAAACCGCGGGAAGAGTCTTCACGAACAGTAGGAAGAACATGAAGAACCACGCGAAACTTCCGATCGTTATGCCGGCCTCGACAAACGATATCTTGTATATGCCCCACGCGCCGGGCTCAAAATCTCTCGAAAGCGATATCACGATGATATTGAACCGCTCGAACCACATTCCTATGTTTATCAGTATGGAGATGACAAAAAGCGCCTTTATGTTCTTTCTCACCTTCTCCCACCAAAGCACTATCGGAACTACGCAGTTGCATATCACCATCGTCCAGTAGAAAAGCGCGTACTCCCCAGTCGCCCTGTACACGAACTGTCCCCACTCATAAGGACTTCCGCTGTACCACGCCATGAAGAATTCCGCCGCGTATGCGTAGCCGACTATGCAGGAAGTCAGAATTATGAGCTTCGCCATGCCGTCATAGTTATCAAGCGTTATGTAATCCTCGAGATGGAAAATCTTCCTTATCGGTATGGTAAGGGTGATAACCATCGCGAGTCCCGAGAAAATAGCTCCCGCAACAAAATACGGGGGGAATATGGTGGTGTGCCATCCGGGAACGTTACCCATTGCGAAGTCCCAGGACACGACGCTGTGAACCGAGAGAACAAGAGGCGTGGCGAGAGCCGCGAAATAAAGATACGCCCTCGTGTAGTGAAGCCATTCCTTGTTTGAGCCCTTCCATCCGAAGGAGAGAATCGAGTATATGATCTTTCTCGGAGTTTCCTTCACCTTGTCCCTTATCGCCGCTATATCGGGAATCATTCCAACCACGAAAAACACCGAACTCACCGTAAGATAAGTACCAACCGCGAACACGTCCCAGACAAGCGGGGACTTGAAGTTTATCCACAGTTCCCTTGAATTCGGATAGGGTATCAGCCACAGGAAGTTCCATGGTCTTCCGAGGTGAATTATGGGGAAAAGTCCCGCCGTGAGAACCGCGAAGACCGTCATGGCCTCGGCGATTCTGTATATGGACATCCTGAACCTTGCGCGGAACAGATAAAGTATGGCCGAGATAAGGGTTCCCGAGTGCGCTATTCCAACCCAGAAAACAAAATCGGTTATGTAGACTCCCCAGAAAACCGGGTGACGGTAGCCGGCGACTCCAAGCCCCTCCGCTACCTGATAGAAAAAACACGTGACGCCGAGTCCCACGAGCGCCACCGTGGGAAGAAAAAGCGCCCACCACTTCTTGGATGGCTTGTCGACCATCCTGACTACGTCTTCAGTGACTCTCGCGTAAGTTAAAGGCCTCTGCTGCATCTGGCTCATTACACTCTTTCCTGCTTGACTTTCTTAAGATAGGTAATCGCGGGCTTTGTGTTTACCACTTCCAAGACCTTGTAGCCCCTATCGTCCTCAGAGAGCACCGACGCCCTGCTTTTCTCGTCAAGCAGGTTGCCGAACACGATGGCGTCGCTCGGACACGCCTGCTCGCAGGCCGTAAGAACCTCCCTGTCGCGAAGAAGCCTTCCTTCATCCTTGGCAAGGTCCTTCCCGTAACTTATCCTCTGAACGCAGAAGGTGCATTTTTCCATGATTCCCTTCGACCTTACCGTCACGTCGGGATTAAGCTGCCAGTTAAGAGGCTCGGGGAACTTGTAGGTATACCAGTTGAACCTTCTTACCTTGTAGGTGCAGTTGTTCGCGCAGTACCTGGTGCCCACGCAGCGGTTGTATATCATGCCATTCAGGCCCTCGTGATTGTGGTAAGTCGCGAAGACCGGGCACACGGGCTCGCAAGGGGCGTTTCCGCACTGCTGGCAGAGCATGGGCAGAAACCTCACGTCAAGGCTTCCGTCGCTGTTTTTCTCAAAGAATCTCTCTATGCGAATCCAGTTCATCTCGCGGCGTTTGGCCACCTGCTTCTTTCCTACGAAGGGAATGTTGTTCTCCGCGGAACACGCTGCCACGCAGGCCCCGCAGCCGGTGCACTTGTTAAGATCTATGGCCATTCCCCATCTGTATTTGGAGTATTCTTTTTCCGGATAGAAATCTGGGTGCTCTGAGTGCTTTGCCCCGTGGGCACCGTTATGGTGGCCAATCTGGTCAAGGGCAACTGTCTTGGCAACGTGTCTGTCTCCCTGGGTTTTGGTGTACTGGGTCCTTACGAGCAGGTCTCTTTTCCTCAGAGATGAAACGTTCGCCTTGGTTGAAAGCAGCGAAAGTCCTCCTGAAAGTGCGTCGGTAGCCGCAGGCAACAGCGCAAAGGGATTCACGCCTCTTCCCTTCGCGTACCTCCCGTAGGATGTGTGTCCCTGTCCCAGCGGAACAGCGATCGTGTCGGGCCTCATCCCCTCATAGACGAAGACCTGCACCTCGAAACTTCCCCCTGGGGTATCAACCTTGACGTAAGAACCGTCCTCAAGGCCCATTTTTGCCGCGACGGCGGAATTTATCTCAAGCCACGAATCCCACACCGAAGTGGTAAGAGCCTCTGGAAGTTCTTGAAGCCACGGCTTGTTCGCCCCCCTTCCGTCAAGAAATCTGTAAGACGGATAAGCGATCAAGTGGAAATCCCCTTCTCCCCGGAACTGCGGATCGCTGAACGAAACGGAGCTTATCCCCGGTGAAAGGGCGACCTCGACGGGCGCGGGCGTAGCAGTCACAAGACCCTTTGCAACAAGACTCTCCCAGAACTTCTCGAAGCCTGTTCCCGGGGAGAGGACCGCGGCCCTTTTCTTCCAGGCGCTTCTTAGATAGTCATAGTATTTTTTCTCCGCGAACGTGTTTTTAAGCGCCTCGACATTCTTTGAAACGGATATCAGCGTATCGCCCGCGGATTTGGTATTGAAAACTGGTCTCATGACGGGCTGAGTGATGCCGGTCACGCTCTTTTTAGGACTGTAGTCTCCCCAGCTCTCAAAAGAAGTGCTTTCGGGGAGTACTAGATGCGCCTTCTCGGAAGTCTCATCAAGGAACGGGGAGAGACTCACGACAAACGGAACTTTTTCAAGCGCCTCGGCGACTTTCAGTTCCCCGGGAAGCGTGAAAACCGGGTTCACGTTATGAACGACTAGAATCTCCACCTTGCCCGACCTCATTTCCTCCACCAGCTTCTTCATGTCGCTGAAGGTGCTTGCATCCGAGATTGAAAAAGAATCCGAGAAATCAACCGTCTTGCCGATGTTTCCGGCAAGGTAGTTCAGTATGTTTACGGCAACCATGGTTTCGGTGGCATTTGATCCCGTATTGGCCGTCCCGCCCCCTATCGCCAGACTTTTTGAAGCCGAGAAGTCCCGGGCGATTTTCTTTATGGTGTCCGCGGACACGTCGGTGAGCGCGGCAACCTTTTCGGGTGTGTAGCCTGAAACCATTCCGGCTATCGGCCCCGGGGCGACCTTGTTAAGCCCCTTTGAGATCATCACGTTTGCGATCCCGAGAGCGAGATACTGCTCCGTACCCGGTTTCGCCGCAATCCACGTATCGGCGTTTGAAGCGGTCATTCCGGAGCGCGGCTCTATATGCACTACCTGACCGGTCTTCCCGTGGTCTATGTCTCTTAGCTTTGAATATCCTATGGAGTTTGAGACCGTGGAAAGCCAAGTCTCAAGATAGTCCGCCCCGAATGAGAGAAGATAATCCGCTTTGTCTATCCTGTAGGAAGGGATTTCGTCTCTTCCGAAAACTATTGAGTTTGCTTTTCTGATGGGTTCGTGGGAAAAAGTCTCGTAAACGTAATGCTTTCCTCTGAGGGGTCTTAGAAACTCCGTAACGAACTTAGAGTAAGTTCCAGATATGTCGTTGCTCAGATAAACGATCTTACCCGAGCCGAGAGAATTTAATTTCTCTGCGAATATTTCCTCGCCCCGTTGCCAGCCTATGGCTTCAAATCTCTGGGTTTCAGGGTTGCGTACAAGCGGGGAGCGGACTCTGTCGGGATTGTAAAGACCCTGTAGGGAAGCCTGGCCGACGGCGCACGTCTTGCCCATGTTTATCGGGCTCTCGGGGTTGCCTTCGACCTTTATGGCGCGTCCTTCGCGGTTTTTAACCACAAGGCCGCAACCCGAGGAACACTCCCTGCAGGTAGTCGAGTAGAACTTCGGCACTCCGGGAATAACGTTTTCTGGAGGAATAACATAGGGGATTATCTGCTCGACGGGCTCTGAACAGCTTCCGGCAACGGCAGCCGTACCACCGGCTACCCCGATCACTTTAAGGAAATCCCTTCTTTTCATGCCGCCCTTTGCTTTCTTTTCTTTCCGAGACATATATCCCCTCCGGCCTAGTAATGGCAGGTCAGACAATCCTTCAGTTCGGTTTTGTGCTGCTCGTTGTCAGCATTTTCTTCATGACACGTTATGCAGAACCCCATCGTCAGGTCCTCTGCCTTGTGCACAACATCCATTTTCTCAACTTCCCCGTGACAGGTGCTGCACTCAAATCCACGCTTTATGTGTCTTTTATGGTTGAAACGCACAAACTCCGGCATTCCCGCGGAGGTCGTGCCGTACATTCCGGTAACCTTCACCCAAGGTATCGGTTCCTGTCTGCGCCAGTAGCCCTTTACCTTGTTTATTTCCTCTCTTATGTTGATCGTCTGCCCTCCCTGGGTGGTGTATTCAACGTCCCTTCCGGCGACGTACGAATGACATCCCATGCACTTTTGCATCGAGGGAATACCGGGATGGGGAGAAACTTCCGTGTAGCTGTGGCAGGTCTGACACTGTATCTGGTTGTCCCCAGCGTGTATCTTGTGGCTGAAAAGAACGGGCTGGGCGGGGCCTTTATCCCTGCTCTCTGCGCTTTCCGCATACAGAAAAGAACCCACCGTTGCAAGTAAAACGGTTATAGCAATACGCAGAAATCTCTGTCTCTCTCTCTTCATCCTAAACTTGCTGAAAAACGGGTTGATCAATCAGGAAGTAGATTTGATCGGCTAGTATTATTACAAGTTCTTCCAATCTGTCAAGAACTCAGAGGGCGCGTCGGAGAAACCGCAGAATTCTAGCGGGGAAAAAGCCTGGGGCGACTAATTGCAGTCAGGAAAAACCACCGCTACGTTGTCTCCGAGAGCTCCTCTAGAAAGGCGTCCGCAGAGAATTTCCCACCGAAAAGCGGGGAAAAACAGTTTGCCCCTGCCCGCTCGAGTCCCGAAGAGGAACCGCCTTCGACGTCAAGCCCCGGAAAATGGGGAATCACCCCCAGTATGTCAACCGAGAAAACATCCCTCAATACGGCGGGGTTGGTCGCTGAAGCCAAATCCGCGGGTTCCGGAAACCCGTTTATCACCACCCCGAGCACCCGTGCGCCCCTTTGCCTCGCGTACTCAAGCGAAAGGACGGTATGGTTAAGGGTGCCGAGCCCCGGACGCGTGACTATGATCATCGGGGCATCAAGATCAACGGCAAGGTCAGCCATCATGTAGCTTCGGGTAACCGGCACGCAGAGACCTCCTGCGCCTTCAACCAAGGTTACTTCGTTTCGGGATATATAATCCCGCGTATGTTCTACTATGTCCTCAAGGGGGACATCAATCCCTTCAATGGCGGCGGCACGGTAGGGAGAAAGAGGGGCCCGCAGGCGGCAGGGAGATACTTCGGACAGCACGCAATCCCTTCCCAGAAATTTGTAGATGAATTCGGCGTCGCTCAGACCTTCGAGTTCCGTTCCCGTCTGAAACGGTTTTATTACCCCGGTCACAAGACCTTTTTCCCAGAGAAAAGCCGCAAGAGCCGCGGTGACCGCGGTTTTCCCCACTCCCGTGTCGGTACCGGTTATGAAAACGGCTTTGGGAAGGTCCTTCATCAAATTCGCGGCAGGGAAACTAAAGACCCAGTTCCTTTACCTTCTCGGTTATCTCTTCGGCGTGGGACGAGGTTTTAACCTTCTTCCAGATATGGGCTATCCTGCCGCCTTTTTCTATAAGGAAGGTGAGCCTGCGGGCGGAACCGAACTTGCTCCTTACCCCGTACAAATCCACTATCTCCCTGCTTCTGTCGCTCAGCAGCGGGAAATTGAGTGAAAACTTGTTCCTGAAGTTCTCGTGGGATTTTACCCCGTCTGTGCTTACCCCCAGGACCTGCACTCCAAGGGACATAAGTTCCTCCTCCGCGTCGCGAAGCGAACAGGCCTCCTTCGTACAGCCCGGAGTGTTGTCCCTGGGATAGAAGTAAAGCGCCACGGTCCCTTTCGAATAGAAGTCGCTCAGTCTTACCTTCTCCGCTCCGTAGGTTTCAGCTTCAAAATCAGGAGCCTGGCTCCCTATCTCAAGATCTTCTGCCATTTCTAACCTCTTTAGCGCGGGGCATCAGAACATCCCCAGGCTTTCCTTTGCCGCTTCGCTCATCTTTCCCGGGTCCCAAGGCGGGTCCCACACGATCTCGATGTTTACCTCGGAGACTCCGTCAAGCTCCTCGACGAGGTACTTGGCCTCGGCTACTATCTGCGTTGCGGCGGGACATCCGGGAGACGTCATCGTCATATCGATATTCACTTGGGAACCTTCCACGGCAACCCGGTAAACAAGCCCCAGATTGACTATATCTATCGGTATCTCGGGATCGTATATGTCGCCGAGCACCTCCATCACGTCATCTTTGGTAACTTCGGATTTTTCAGTCGTCTCGCTCATCGAAAAGACACCCTAGCTTAAAAAATATCATTCCTCACCTCTCAACTCAACACCGCACTTGGAACAGAAGTCGTCAGACTCTTTGTATTCGTAGTATTCGTCGCAGTGAGAACAGAGTTTTACCTTAGGTCTCGTGATAAGCCACAGAGGCAGAAACAGTATGAGGAGAAAGAACACGCCGAGGAACCATAAAAACGCCTTCGCCGTGCTCTTGCCCCTGCTTTTCGCATCCGTATAAACCCAGAAAGCCGCTATAAACGCGATCGCCAGTCCAAGAAATTGCATGTTAAACCCTCTCCCCTATCCTATTGATTTTACCGCCTCAAGCGCCGCATCGTAATCCGGTTCATTTACTATATCTTCAACGTACTCGACGTGCTCAATCACGTTATCGCGACCCACGACGAAAATCGCACGGGCAAGGAGCCTGTTTTCCTTTATAAGCACCCCGTAGGCCTCGCCGAAAGAAGCGTGCTGATAATCAGACGCCGTCCTCACCCTTTCCACTCCGGCAGCCGCGCAGTAGCGGCTCTGAGCGAAGGGAAGATCCATGCTCACCGTTATTATCTGTACCGAGTCGGAAAGCCCAGCCGCCTCCTCGTTGAACCTTCTTATCTGAACATCGCAGACCGGCGTGTCCACCGAAACCACGACGTTGAAAACCTTTACGTCGTCACCGAAGCTCCCGAGGTCTATCTCGCTCCCAAAAGCCTCCATGCACCTGAAATCGGGAGCCTGGTCGCCTTTTTTCAGCTCAGGTCCGATAAGGGTAATCGGATTGCCTTTCATCACTACCGCGTCGTCTCTTTCCATCTGTCTTCTTCCTCCTTATGACTGTTTTTCTTCAATATCAAGATTTATTTTCCTGGCTGTCACGTGCGCATCGTAAATTGATATCCCCGCAATCAAAAGCGTCGCAAGAGAATACCCCGTAACAAGAGTAAGTGTAGAGCGGGGAACATCCTCAAGCGTCTGGGTATCCGCAAACTCAAGGAAAACCGCAAGCGGTTCGCGCGAGAGCATGTTCACGATGATTATGAGAGCGAATATCGAGATGGCCTTAGTAAACTGCCCATTGTAGAGCTGTCCCAGCCCCGGGAAAAAAAGCGAGAGCAGAACTGCCAGCCAAGGTCTTTTTCTTCCTTCTCCGCGCATGATCGGCAAACACTCCATCAGCAAAGAAAACCGCGAAGGGCTTCCCCGGGACTTTCAGCTTTCATAAACGTTTCTCCTATAAGAAAAGTGTCTATACCGCAGGCCATAAGTCCTTCCATGTCCTTGACCGACGATATGCCGCTTTCGCTTATTATGATTTTCCCTTCAGGCACCATGCCGGAGAGCCTCTTCGACACGTCAAGCGAAACGTCAAATGTCCGAAGATCCCTGTTGTTTATGCCGATTATTTCGCTTCCCGCCAACAGGGCGGTTTCGAGTTCCTCCTCGCCGTGCACTTCCACGATGCAGTTCATCCCGAGGGAACGCGCAAGAGAAAGATATTCCTCTATTTCCCCGCGGTCCAATACGGCAACTATGAGAAGCACGAGGTCAGCTCCGTGGCACCTTGCCTCATAAACCTGGTAGGGGTCTATGGTGAAATCCTTTCTCAGAATCGGAAGCGCAGAGTGAGTTCTTATATCGGAGAGATAGGAAATATCGCCCCCGAAAAACTTGCGGTCGGTAAGAACCGAAAGCGCGAAAGCCCCCGAAGCCTCGTACTCACGGGCAATAGATGAATGATCGAAATCACCCCTTATGACCCCCTTTGAAGGGGAGGCGCGTTTTATTTCCGATATTATTTTCACCCCCCGGGTTCTTCCATGGAGAGCGGCAAAATCAATGGCCGGGGAACAATCTGCGGCGGCAGACACGAGTTCTCCGAGAGGAATCTTTTTTTTCGCTTCATCCAGTTCCTGCCTTTTATAGGCAACTATCTCGTCAAGAATCATTCGGCTGGTTCCGGTTGGTAATTTCAACAAGCATCTCGAGCTTTCCAAGCGCGGCCCCGCTTGAAAGAGAACCTTTGGCCAGGATAAGTGCTTCCGCAAGGCTAGCCACCTTGCCCGAAACGTATATGGCCGCCATCGCGTTAAGCAGGCTTGCGTCTGTTTTCGCACCGTCATCCCCTCCTCTCAACACAGAAAGGGTTATCTCGGCGTTTTCGGCGGCGCTCGCCCCGCCCCTTAGTTCTTCCTGCGAGCGGGTTTTTACGGCAAAATCTTCGGGGCGCAGATCGTACTCGCTGATTTCGCCGTCGCGAAGTTCGGCTACTTTCGTGCTTCCCGCAACGGTTATCTCGTCCATGCATCCTTCTCCGTGAACCACCATGACCTTTTGCGAACCCAGGTTCTTAAGCACTTCGGCAACGGGAACGAGAAGATGCGGGGAGTAGACTCCCATAACCTGATTTCTTACTCCCGCGGGATTTACCACGGGACCTATCAGGTTAAAAACGGTCCTTATCCCGAGGTCCTTTCTGCACTTGGCCACGTTTCTCATTGCGGGATGGTATACGGGAGCGAAAAGAAAAGCTATGCCCGCTTCCGAAAGACATTGCTGCGCCAGAGACGGGGAAATGCCTATTTTCACTCCAAGCGCCTCCAGCACGTCCGCGCTTCCGACCGGGCTTGAAACCGACCTGTTGCCGTGTTTTGCGACCGTGACTCCGGCTCCTGAGACTATGAAGGCAGCAGTCGTGGATATGTTAAACGTTCCGCTTCCGTCACCGCCGGTCCCGCAGAGGTCCACTGCTGTTTCTCGGTCGCAGTCTATCTTTTGGGCCTTGCCCAAAAGGGCTTTCGCCACGCCGGTTATCTCGGAAACGGTTTCGCCCTTCATGCGAAGTGCCGTAAGAAAGGCGGCCATCTGGCTTTCGGGAAGCTCACCCTCCATCATAAGGTCAAAGACCTCGGCCACCTCTTTTTCCGAAAGGTCTCCGCCCTCCACAAGCTTAGAAATCACTTCAGTCATCATCGCCGAACTCGCCTCTTTCCATGCTTTTTCCGATTTTATCGAGAATGCCGTTTATAAACGCGGCGGAGGTCTCCGACCCAAACTCCTTGGCCACTTCTATCGCCTCGTTTATAGTAACAGGCAGAGGTATATCGCTCAAGAAAACGATTTCGTAGACCGAGAGGCGCAGAATGTTCCTGTCTATCATGGACATTCTCGACACCCTCCAGTGCTCAGAAGACCTGTCTAAGATGCCGTCTATGGTGTCGACATTTTCCAAAACGCCCCGGCAGAGCAGAAACGCGAACTGAAGCATTTCGCCGTCCGCCGCTTCGTGATGAAGTGAGCAGAAAGATTCAAAATCGGAACGCAGGTAGGATGACTGTGGGTGGTTGTCCCTGGAGGCTGAATCAGCCTGATAGAGAAACTGAAGGGCGGTTTCTCTTGATAGCCTTCTCTTCCCCATCTGGTAGGTCTAGGAAAGCGCTTTTACGAGATTGACCATCTCAAGCGCGCTAAGCGCGGCCTCGCTTCCCCTGTTTCCCGCTTTGACTCCTGCCCTTTCAATGGCCTGCTCGGTGGTCTCAGTGGTTATTATGCCGCAGCAGACGGGCACTCCGGTCTCAAGAGCCACCGCGGAGAGATCCTTTGTCACCTGCGAAGCGAGGAAATCAAAATGGGAAGTCTGTCCCCTTATTATGGCTCCGATCGCCACGACGGCATCGTATTTTCCTGACAGAGCCGCCTTTTTCACCGCCAAAGGCACCTCGAAAGAGCCGGGCACCTTTATCACGTCTATTGACCTCTGGCCCGCACCGTGGCGAACTAGGGTATCGATCGCTCCTTCCGTCATCGGGTTCGTTACGAAACTGTTGACCCTGCTTGACACGATGGCGAAGCGGAATTTCCCGGCGCTCAGTTTTCCTTCTATCGTTTCAGGCATCTGCTCCCCTCTTACTTTGATATTGAAACAATATTACCGTAATCAGCGCTTTTTCCCATTGCAACTTCCTTTTCCGTGTAATCCGAAATGTCTATGGGAACGCTCCCGACCATTCTGAGCCCGAATCCTTCAAGCCCCTTTACCTTTATCGGATTGTTAGTGAGAAGCCTTATGTCGCGCACTCCTAGGTCCCTGAGTATCTGGGCTCCCACTCCGTAATGCCTGAGTTCAGCCTTGAGCTCCTGCCTCTCCGGAACAAGGGCGGGGGCCTCCTTTATTTTTCCGTCTGAATAGCGCTTTATCTTTTTCGCGAATCCCCCGTTGCTTGACTCCTGGTTTATGTAGACCAGGACCCCGGAACCGTTTGCCTCTATCATCTTTAGGGACTCGGTAAGCTTCGCCCTGCTGTGGCAGTAAAGCGAACCGAAAATATCGCTTATGGCGCAGTCGGAGTGCACCCTAACGAGTGTCCCCTCCTCGGGGCTTAGTTCCCCTTTCACAAAGGCCATGTGCTGAAGACCGTCTATTTCATTCTCAAAAGCGATGGCACGAAAGACCCCGTACTCCGTAGGCACTTCCGCCTCGGCCACCCTGCGCACGAAACTTTCCTTTCCTATTCTGTACCTTATCAGGTCGGCAATAGTGGCGATCTTTATGTTGTGCTTTTCGGAGAAAGCCATCAAGTCCTCAAGGCGCGCCATGTCGCCGTTCTCCTTCATTATCTCGCAGATAACCGACGCCGGGTGGAAACCCGCCAGCCGCGATATGTCGACTGAGCCTTCCGTATGACCGGCGCGGACAAGCACCCCTCCCTTTTTCGCTATGAGCGGAAAAATATGTCCGGGACGCACGAAATCCTCAGGTCTCGAGTCTTCGGATATCGCCTGTCTTATCGTCGCGGCCCTGTCATGGGTCGATATGCCGGTCGTAACTCCCTTTTTCGCGTCTATGGGAACGGTGAAAGCCGTGTGCTCGGGAGCTTCGTTGTACTCGGGCTTTATGGGTTGAAGAGCCAGACGGTTTGCGTCTTCCTGAGTAAGGGAAAGACAGATAAGGCCGCGGCCGTGAGTAGCCATGAAATTGATCATTTCCGCGGTGGCGTTCTCTGCGGGTATGACGAAATCTCCCTCGTTCTCCCTGTCTTCGTCATCGACCAGTATCACGAGCTTGCCCTGTTTTACGTCATCAATAATTTCTTCGATGGAATTCATTTTCCTATATCCTCTTCCGTCCCAAAAAACATCATAAATACAAACAGTTCCTTTAAGCAGAATATAGAATAGACCGCGTCTCTGTCAACAAACGCGCGGGGCCCTACGTGCGGAAAAGACCAACCTTTTCCTTTATCTCCTCCATGTTCTCTTCGGCTATCCGTTTCGCCTTGAGGGTTCCCTCGCGGAGTATGTCCCTTACCTCGTCCGTCCTTTTTTCGTACTGCGCCCTTTTCTCCCTGATGGGCTCTAGGAGAAGATTTATGGCGCGGGCGAGTTTCTTCTTCACCTCCACGTCCCCGACGTTTCCGGTTCTGTAACGGTCCTTTAGGTCCTCGACCTCGGCGGCATCGTCGTTGAAAAGATCGTGGTAGATAAAAACCGGGTTGCCTTCCACGGTGCCCGGTATGTCGGCCCTTATTCTCTTCGGGTCGGTATACATGCTCCTTACCTTGCGCTCAACTTCCTTTTCGCTGTCGCTTAGGTATATGCAGTTGTTAAGACTCTTGCTCATCTTCCTGTTCCCGTCGGTGCCAACAAGGCGGGACGCCTCGCTTATAAGCGGTTCGGGTTCCCCGAAGTAATCGCCGTAGAGAAAATTAAATCTTCTGGCAAGCTCCCTTGTGAGTTCCACGTGGCTCAGCTGGTCCTCGCCCACGGGAACCTTGGTCGCCCGGAACATCAGTATGTCAGCCGCCATGAGCACGGGGTACCCGAGAAGCCCGGCCGAGTAGTTGTCCCCCACTCCCATATCCTGAATTTTCTCCTTAAGGGTGGGGATTCTCTGGAGTCTCGGCACGGGGCAAAGCATCGAGAGTATGGTAAAGAGTTCGGTTATCTGAGGCACTTGGGACTGGACATAAAAAACTGAACACTCCGGGTCCATTCCCACAGAAAGCCAGTCGCACACCATCTCGATCGTGTTTTCCTCAACCTCGACGGCCCTGTCGTAATGGGTGGTCAGCATGTGGAGGTTGGCGACCAGAAAAAAGCAGTCGTACTCGCTCTGAAACCTGATGCGGTTTTGAAGCGAACCCACAAGGTGTCCCAGATGAAGTTTTCCCGTCGGTCTGTCTCCGGTAACCAGAATGGGTTTTTTGCTCACTTTAACCTCCGAAAATCGATGCGTGGCGGTAATGTTACTCAAACAGCAAAGATACTCAACAGGACGGAGGGGCCTGAGGCTCTTGGGTCCACGTTTTTCTCGGATTGCTACAGAAAAGATTCCGCCGCGTTGAAACCGAACACCTCACGGTCTCCGCTTACTTCATTGACACAGGGCTTTCCCGTATGATAGACTAAATGAAAATATTTCTCATTTAGCAATGCGGATGAGCAAGACACTTTCCTCACTACTGACAATCGTTTTTCTGGGAGCGCAGATGTTCTCCTTTGCCCACGCGGCCGAGTACGGCTCCCAGGAGCATGAGCATGAGGGAATTGCCTGCGAAATCTGCCTGAGCGCCAAGTATCAGGACTTCTCAACTCCCGGCACCACGAATGAAGTCCGTGTTCTTCACCGCGCGCAGCACGTCCCGCAGCCACCCATTGAGGTCATCTTCGTTCGGGACGCTTACGACGCGGGAATTACACGCGGACCTCCCCTTTCCTCCTAAGCCGTAAACAGACTTTTTATTCCCCGCGCATACGTGCGGGCAACGGAATTTTTTTTCAAACTTAAGGAGGAAAAAATGAATATATTGCGTTTCGCGGTAATAACTGCGTTTTTTGCCGTCTTGCCGTTTTCTCATATCCCCGCTTTTGCCGCTTCTGATCAGGAGATAGAAGCTTTAAAGAAGGAAATACAGGAAATGAGGTCAGAATATGAGAACCGGATTTTAAAGATGGAGGAAAAACTTGCCGAGATGAAGACTGAGGCAACTCTGGATAAAACGAAAACGACTTACTCAAAGAGCAAGGATGTCGTCTACCCCGGCAGAGCCATTTACAACAGCACCCTTAATCCTTCAATCGGAGCGGTACTGGGCGGACAATTCGCCGCATTCTCTTCTGACGAGGGCGAGATTCCAGGGTTTGTCTTGGGACACGAAGGAGAACGGGGAGCGGAAGGAATCTCCCTTGGAGAAACCGAGCTTAATTTCTCTACAAGCGTCGATGATAAATTTTACGGCCACATAACAACGGCTCTTGCGGACCATGGAGGCGGGGTTGAGGTAGAACTTGAGGAAGCATACGTGGAAACCCTTCCAGGTCTCGGGCTTCCAACGGGAACGACGATAAGGTTTGGACGCGCGTTCTGGACTTTTGGATACATGAACGAGCATCACGCCCACGCTGACGATTTCGCCGATCGTCCCCTGCCTTACAGAGTGTACCTCGACAATGCCTTTAATGATACCGGAGCGCAGATTTCATACGTGCTTCCAACCGACTTCTATGTCGAGGCGGGAGGCGGTATTTTCCGCGGAGACGATTTTCCGTTTGCAGGGGCTGATGGTAGCGACATAAACTCATTCAGCGCCTTCCTGCGGGTAGGCGGTGACATAGGAAATAATTCATCCTGGAGAATCGGAGGTTATTTCCTTGACGGAGAGGCAAACGGTCGCGCCGGCGGACACGGACATGGACACGAAGATGAGCATGCCCATGAAGAAAACGGCCACATGGATGACCACGATGATGACCACATGGATGACCACGATGATGATCACGCGGGTGACCACGATGATGACCACATGGACGACCACATGGACGACCACATGGATGACCACGCGGATGAACATGGACATGAGGAGTTCTTCAGCGCCGGCATGTTTACGGGCGACACGAGGCTTTACTCGGTTGATTTTCGCTACGTTTGGGCCCCCACTGGAAACATCCGCCAGAAAGAGTTGCTTCTCCAGGGTGAGTATTTCTGGCGTGAGGAAGAAGGCATCTACACTCTTGAGGAAGGAGGCGAGGTCTACGAAGAGTACCTCGACGGAGGAAGCCACGGCTGGTACGCACAAGGGGTTTTCAAGTTCTCGCCGAAATGGAGAATCGGAACCCGCTATTCCCAGATCTACTCTCCCAAGGATTCAGGGATAAATCACGATCCCTATGCGGTAGCGGTCATGGGAGACTGGTCAAACAGCGAGTTTTCCCGCATACGCCTTCAGTACAACTACGAGAAACTGGGTGAGGACCTGAGCGACAACCAGATTCTGCTCCAGTACATAATGAGCATAGGTGCACACGCCGCGCATAAATACTAAGAGCAACCGTGACACGAAACGTTACTTGACTCTTGTCTCTCCATACTCCTGCCGGGGCTACTTTTCGTGGCCCCGGCATATTTTTTGGCAACTGGCCCAAGGAATCGGTGGAACTGACGGCCTGAAGTACATACATCATTGACACCGTACTTTCTCGTAAGGTAGGTTAAATGATAATATTTCTCATTTACCCATACAGATGAGCAGAACATTTTCCTTATTGCTTACAATCGCCTTTCTGGGGGCGCAGATGCTTTCCTTTGCCCATGCGGCCGAGTGCGGTTCCCAGGAGCATAAGCATGAGGGAATTGCCTGCGAGACCTGCCTGAACGCCAAGTATCAGGACTATACAGATCCCGGCGCCACGAGTGAAATCCGTGTTCTTCACCGCGCACAGCACGTCCCGCAGCCACTCGCTGACGTTATAGTCGTTCGGGACACTTGCGAAGCGGGAATTACTCGCGGACCTCCCATCTCCTCCTGATCTGTAAACAGACTTTTTATTCCCCGCGCATTCGTGCGGGCAGCAGAGTCTTCTTTTCAAACTTAAGGAGGAAAAAATGAATATATTACGTTTCGCGGTTATAACCGCGTTCTTTGCCGTTTTGCCGTTTTCTCATATCCCCGCTTTCGCCGCTTCTGATCAGGAGAAGGTAAAAGTATTTGCCTGCGAACCGGAATGGGCGGCACTAGCCCAAGAAGTCGGCGGTGACAAGGTGAAAGCGTTTTCGGCCACCTCGGCCTTGCAGAATCCACACTACATAAGGGCACGCCCAAGCCTGATATCCAAAGTGCGCAAAGCCGATTTGCTGATCTGCTCGGGCGCAAGTCTTGAGATAGGCTGGCTTCCGGTTCTGCTTAAGAAAGCAAGTTCTGATCTCCAGCCCGGTTCCGTCGGTTACCTTATGGCTTCAAATCTGGTCACCATGCTCGAAGTACCGCTTGTGGTCGACCGCAGCATGGGAGATGTACATCCGGAAGGCAATCCCCACGTGCACCTGAATCCGTACAACCTAATAATTGTAGGCGAAGTGCTTGCGGATCGCCTTTCGGGAGTCGACCCTGAAAACGCCTCTTTTTATAAAGATAGTTACCGGGATTTTTCATCACGCATGCAAAAGGCCATATCCCGGTGGGAATCCGAGGCCGCCGAGCTTAAAGGAAAGCCGGTTGTGGTTCATCACAAATCGTTTAGTTATCTGATTGACTGGCTCGGAATGAAAGGAGTGGGGGCGCTTGAACCGAAACCCGGAATTCCTCCCACAACTTCTCACCTGAAGAATCTGCTGCAGAAGTTAAGAAACAGCCCGGCGGATGTGATTATCCGTACCCCTTACGATCCGGATAAAGCTAGCAAATGGTTCTCGGAGAAAACCGGGGCAAGGGCAGTCGTGCTTCCTTACACCATTGGCGGTGACAGCCAAAGCGGCGATCTGTTCGCGCTGTTTGACAGGATTATAGCTTTGTTGAAATAGACATATCATGTTAAGCAGTGAACTTCTGGAAATCATCGGGCCGGCAGTGGCTGCCGGCCTCATGATTGCACTTACCCACGCTCCCTTGGGCATCGAGGTACTGCGCCGCGGCATCATCTTTATTGATCTTGCGGTGGCGCAGATTGCGGGACTCGGGCTTGTGGTCGGCAACATGTTTATCCATGACATGTTTATCCATGACCCATCTCCGTGGCTGATCCAGTTCGTAGCGCTTAGCTGCGCGGTTGCAGCAGGGCTGTTTTTCCGTAAAGTGGAAACGACGATGCCCGAGCGACAGGAGGCGATCATAGGGTGCACTTTTGTACTTGCCGCATCGCTGGCGCTTCTGCTGCTTGCCGATCACCCCCACGGTGGAGATGAGGTAAAGCACCTGCTTTCAGGACAAATGCTGTTCGTGACATGGACAGATCTGGCAAAACACGCACCTATTTACGCGTTGATATTGCTGGCCTGGTTTTCCAGGCCCAAGGTGCGAAACAACATTGGATTTTATCTGCTCTTCGCCCTTGCCATCACTTCATCGGTTCAGCTGGTCGGCGTCTATGTAGTCTTTGCAAGCCTCATACTGCCGGCTCTGGCCGCCGTACGCGTAAGACAGCCTCATCTTGTCGCATGGCTCTGCGGAGTAGTGGCAGTTTTGTCCGGCATCGCCTTCGCCGCAGTGTTTGATATGCCCACCGGACCGGTCATCATCCTGTCATATACCGCGACGGCCTTGGCTATACGAGGGGTCAGGATGGTAAACTGGGATCAGAAAACTTAATATGAGGAATGTTTCAATGAAACAGTTGTCGTTAAGCAAATCTTTTCGATATGAAACATTAGGAGGCCAGAGAGATGAAACAATTTGATGTTGTTATTGTTGGAGCCGGTCCGGCGGGAATAGGGATTGCTGCTATGCTCAAGGATTTAGGTTTAAAGCGAATGATTGTTCTTGAGAGAGAAAAAGTCGGCGCGACCTTCGATAAATGGCCAAAGGAAATGCAACTCCTAACCCCTTCATTTACAACTAACTTCTATGGTCATCTTGACCTTAATGCGGTCATATCCGGGACCTCGCCAGCATATATGCTTCGAAAGGAACACCCTACCGGCAAGGAGTATGCCTTGTATTTAAGAGAGATATCAGAATATTTTGGTTTGCCAGTTGTTGAAGATGTAAATGTAGAGAAGGTGCTTCACTCTAAAGGCTCTTTTAAAGTTCATATTACTGAAGGAAAGCCGATAGAGTCTCGCTTTTTGATTTGGGCGGGCGGAGAATTTCAGTACCCGAATACAAATTGTATTCCAGGTGCTGAATTGTGCTTGCATAACAGCCGGGTGAAAAGCTGGGAACACGTTAAAGGCGATGAAATTTATATTATCGGCGGTTATGAGAGCGGCATTGATGCAGCCATCCATTTAAGTCGATTGGGCAAAAAGGTTCGTGTATTAGACAGCGATGCGCGTTGGAGTAAAGAAACAACTGACCCAAGTGAAAACTTATCGCCTTTTACGTTGGAGAGGTTGAAGCAGGAAATAATTCATAACAGGATTGAGCTTGTTGGTAAATCCATGGTTAAGGAGGTAAGGTTGGAGCAGGACAAGTATTTGATTTATGTCAGAGGCAAATCATCACCTTATCAAAGTTCCACACCACCTATTTTGGCAACAGGATTTAAAAGTAGCTTGGTCGTCATTAAAGAGTTGTTTGATTGGGAGAAAGATAAAGCTTACTGTTTGCTGAATGAAGAGGACGAATCAACCAAAACTCCTGGATTGTTTCTCGTTGGTCCACAAGTCCGCCATGATGATCTTATTTTTTGTTTTATTTATAAGTATCGCCAGAGGTTTGGTGTTGTCGCTAATGCAATTGGAAAACGATTGGGCATGGATACAACGCCACTTGAGTCATATCGTAATGAAGGCCTCTACCTAGATGATTTGAGCTGTTGCGGAGAGGAGTGTGTTTGCTGATGCAAGAAGAATTAGTTCAGAAAGAAATTAAGACCAATATAAGCATACAATGGTTATGCCAATTGATTGCCAGTTTGTCTTGGTTCACTTCCGTTATTGTTTACGGATCATTTGAACTGGGTGATTGCCTGCAATTGTTAGCTGCATCCGCGTGGACCGTATCTAATATTGTGAACTACCTTACTAACAAAAATCATGTCATAAGCCAAAGCACGTGACGGTAGAGACGGTAGAGATAGAAGGCCAGTGTCAACAGAAGTGGCTTCTGGCACATACGATGCCTTTAAGTTTGGAACTCCTGAACAAAGACACCGGTTGATGAACTTTGTATTTTAGAACCTAGGGCTAAAGGGATTGACCCTTTGTTATATCTCGCCCCTTGAAAAAACTGTTTGATAGGTTCGTAAATGCGTCTAATATTGAACTATGGCGCGCCCGGAGGGATTCGAACCCCCAACCTCTTGATCCGTAGTCAAGCGCTCTGTCCAGTTGGGCTACGGGCGCGGAAAAGCAACGCTTCCTAATGGTTCCTGAGCCAGGTGGCGCAGTCAACCCGGAAAACGCCAGCAACAATTAACAATACGGATTTCTATATTATAATAGTCGTTCTGAATTTCATTCTGGGAAAAACGAAATGGAAAAGCTCGAATCGCTTCTTGACATTGAAGTTGAAACCTACCTTCAAAGGGTAAAGAGCAAAGAAGAGGTAAAGGATCTTGTTTCCGGAAACCTCACCAGAGAAACCTACGCAAGATTCCTGCTCACTTTTTATATAATCGAATTCCTCAGTCAAAGAGCTGTTAACATGGCAAGTATAAACACGAAAGACTCCGACCCCTATCTGAGCAAAAGGTTTCATTCCTGCGCACAGGGAGAACTCGGACACGCCGAGATAGCGCTTCGTGATCTAAAGGATCTCGGAGAGAAGGAGATCAATCCTTTCTGCCTTGAGGTCGTAAGGGAGTACGACGAGTTCCTGCAGAACGCCGCCGAGCAGTTTCCTCTCGCGATACTCGGACATTCCTACCTGTTTGAAAACGTATCGGGGCTTCTTTTCCCCGAGTTAGAAACAGTTCCCGATCCCTCAACATTCATAGAGGTTCATGCCAAGGAAGATCCCGCGCACTCCCTGGCGATAAAAAAAACGGTAAGAAGAATCGAAAAAGATCTCGGCAAAGAAAAAATCGAAGAAATTGTCCAGTTCAGCAGGCAAAGCGGAGATTACCTGATGCGGCTATTTGATTCCCTTGCTTAAGCCCAGGATCTCTTCGTAGCGAAAACACGAGACCAGGTGATCGTTTACCACCCCCGTCGCCTGAAGATGAGCGTAGACGATAGTGGGACCCATGAAGCGGAAGCCCCTCTTCTTAAGGTCGCGACTCACCGTCACCGAAAGTTCCGTCGAAGCTGGTACCTCCGAGAGTTCCTTCCAGGCGTTAGTAACCGGGACTCCGCCGGTAAATCCCCACAGATAATCGGAAAAACTCCCGAACTCCTCCCGTATCTCAAGGAACCGCACGGCGTTGTTTATCGAAGCCTCTATTTTCTTTCGGTTGCGTATTATTCCGCTCTCCGACATGAGCTTCTGTATCTTCTCCTCCCCGTAACGGGCGACTTTCTCTGGATCGAATCCGTCATAAAGACGCCTGTAGTTCTCTCTTTTTCGAAGAACGGTAAGCCAGCTCAGACCCGCCTGGGCTGATTCGAGAACCAAAAACTCAAACTGCTTTGCGTCTGAGAAAACGGGCACTCCCCATTCCCTGTCGTGGTAATTCCTCTCAATATCGGTCTTCTCACACCATGGACATCTGCGCATTCTGCCTCTCCCTGTTGTTCAAAGAAAAGCGTTGTAGAGAAACCCAAAAAAAAGCACCTGAGGGACGGCCACTACGGGAAGGAGCAAGGCCGTCTTTCTGCCTATGTTAGTCCAGAGAAGACCGATCTCCGTATAGTCGGTCACAACCCCCGCCATCAGGAAAACAAAGGGATTGCCGAATGCCCCGACCTTGTCGTAGATCTCAAACGCCACGACTGAACTTCCCTCGCTGCAGACCTCAATCACCGAAGCCCCGGCTAGGGTGAGCAGAAGTCCGCCCGCGTCAGGACCCAGATAGCGCATGAAAAACTCCCCGGGCACGTACACGTCTATAAGTACAGCGGCTATTAGACCCGCTATGAGCCACCAGAGAACCATGTTGGAGAGATTGAGACTCCCCCTGAGAACCCCCGGCACGCTCCTCCTCAGGGAGAAATTCCTTATCTTCTCCCATTCGTATTCTTCCTCACAATCCGCGACGTCGTTTTTCTCAAGATAACCGCTCCGCTCAAGCGCCCCGAATATGAGACCCGTAACAATCGCGATAAATCCGGCCGTTACCATAAACAGAATCCCCTTCCATCCGAAAAGGCTTATGAGAAGAATTGTCACGGGAAAATTCGCCCAGGGAGAAGCGAGAAGAAAGGTTATGACGGCCGGTATGCTTGCCCCTTTTCTGTAGAGCTGAATCGCTATTGCCAGTATTCCGTGGGAGCAGGAAGACATGAGAAAGCCTCCCGCAAGCGCATAGAGAAGCGATGCCCCGCCCGTTTTGCCGAGATATCTGTATATAAACCCTTCGGGGACGAAGTAATCTATAGCTCCGCCCAGAAGAAAACCCGCGGCAAGCGGAGCGGCAAGCAGCTTCAGGTAGCCAAGCAGGGAAGCATTGAGGGCCGAGAGAGGCGGCAGGAAAGAAACGGCAACCAGAAAGAGAAGCAGAGCGAGGGAGACCTTGAGATTCCGGCTGACCCGAAGTGGCTCGCCGGGAGGAGAAGCATGGCAACATGAAGCTTGATCAGCATCCGTTTTAGTTCCCGTATTTATCACTGGACAACTCTCATTTATCCGCCCTTAAAAGACGCCAAAGCAGATTTAACACCCATACGCATCTGCCGGGAGACCCTCGCGTGCGGACAGCCTTTCTCCCGTCTGCTTCGCGCAAATCTGAAAAATCCCGGTCAATTCATTTCTCCGGCTCTCAATCCGCCACAATGTGATATTATACATTGAACAATTCGGTTCCCGTTAATCCGAACTCTACATATTCCCAGGAGGTTGTTCATCATGCGGTTAAGAAATTCAGGCGTTTTATTTTTGTCGGCAGCATTACTGCTCATGGTTTCGTCTTGTGGATGTGACAAAAAGGCGGAACCGATCAAGATGAGGGCATTTTTTCTCAGTATTGATAAAGCAGGTACGGTAGGGTGCGGCTATGAGAACACCGACATGTATTTAAAGGGAGATGCGTCTGCTGGAAAACTGGATGTGGAAATCATCTCCACGAGTCCTACTTTCCCTGACCTGAAATTCAGCTACAAGGGGACAAAAATCATCAAAGGCAAGGGTGAACAGATCGAAGAGACCATTGTGGCGTCCTATGTGACTGAAAGCGGCGACGGAAGCCGCACTGCCGGAACTTTTAATCTCGTTTCGAGAACCGATGATGAAATCGCTCCCGGGGCGACCATATTTACCGGCCACTGGGCCGGCAATGCCATCCGTCCCGAAGGCAACCCCATGGTGATGTGCCCGTACGTGCTTGTGCCGAGAGACGCGCTGGATGGGGAGAACTGCGGGAAAGACGTAACACAGATGGCCGCGGGACTCAGGAAATATTTTGCCGACAGCGCGGATAATCCGACCAGGATTGAAGATTGCTACAGGCAGTTTGCCGATGGAGGGAAATTTTCCCCGACGGTATTTGAATAGCAGGGTCGTCACAGGCATCGCGCTGTGGTCAGTCTTGCGGGAAGCGCGGGCTTATAAAAGACAGCACTTCAAACGCACGGTGAGCGGGATCGGCGCCGCCTGAATATTCGAGGGAACTATATACGCTCTAAGGAGGTTGTTCATCATGCAGTCAAGAAGTTTCAGAGCCTTGCTTTTGTCAGCGGTGTTCTGCATCGCAGGACTGTTTCTGCTCTCATCCTGTGAAGATGTTGATGAAGCGGAACCGATGGAAATGAGAGGTTTTTTTCTCAGCATTGACGAGGAAGATACAATAGATTGTGGTTACGAGGACGCCGATGTGTATTTTGAAGGGGATGAATCCGCCGGAAGGCTTAACGTTGAGATCATTTCCACAAGCCCCACTTTCCCCGACTCGAAATTCATCTACAAGGGAACAAAAGTCATTAAAAACGAGAATGGCGAGGTTGAAAAAACCATTGCGGCCTCCTACCTGTTTGAAAGCGGTGATGGAAATCACAGCGTGGGAACCCTCTATATGGTTTCAAGAACCGACGGCGAAATCGCTCCCGGGGCGACTATATTTACCGGCCACTGGGGCGGTAAAGCCATCCGTCCCGAGAAGAGCCACATGGTGATGTGCCCGTACATACTTGTGCCGAGAGAAGCGCTGGATGAAGACAGCTGCGGGGAAGAAGTGACACAGATGGCCGCGGGACTCAGGAAGTATCTTGCCGATAACGCAGACAATCCAACCAGATTCGGATATTGCTACACTCTGCCACGCAGACTGACTTGAAACTCCGGGAATGGCGTCTTAGCAGGAGGAGTTTCCCCGCGGTCCGGGTTTGCGCCGGTTTCCCGCCATTCGGATTTTTCCGTTTCTCCACCTCTGTTTCTAGGGTAGAATCCTTACGTTATGGGAAAGAGAATCGTAGTAGCCATGAGCGGAGGGGTAGACAGCGCCACAACGGCCGCTCTTCTCAAGTCCCAGGGGCATGAAGTCATAGGAGTGACCATGCAGCTTTGGGACTATGGAGAGAGCGAGGGAGGATGCTGCTCCGCGGATGAGGTCTGCGACGCCAGAAGGGTCGCATACGAGATAGGCATACCTCACTACGTGGTGAATTACATGGACTCCTTCAGGGAACTGGTAGTCTCAGATTTCGTAAGCAAATACGATTCGGGAGAAACTCCCATACCTTGCGTGCTCTGCAACCAGTTCATGAAGTTTGACTTCCTCCTTAAGCGCGCACTTGAGCTTGACGCGGATTTTCTCGCCACGGGCCACTACGCGAGGATATCCAGAAGTGCCGAAACCGGCGAGTATTCCCTTGAGCGGGCCGTCGACCCCGCCAAGGACCAGTCTTACTTTCTCTTCACCCTGGGCCAGAGAGAACTTCAAAGGCTCATTTTTCCCCTGGGGGACAAAACCAAGACCGAGGTGAGAGAGATCGCCGAAGAAATTGGACTCAGGGTCGCCGCGAAGGCCGAGAGCATGGGAGTATGCTTCATCACGGGAGACGGCTACAGGGAATTCCTCGAACCTTACCTCAAGAGAGGAAAAATAGAGGGTGATATAGTGGATATGGACGGGAACCCCGTAGCGAGGCACAGGGGAATCGCGTCCTTTACCATCGGGCAGCGCCGCGGACTCGGTTTCGCGAAGGGAAAGCCGATGTACGTCGTCGGTATCGACGCCGAGAGAAACGAGGTCACAGTCGGAGAGGAAAAGGATCTCTACAGCAACGCGCTTACGGCGGGAAACCTGTCCTGGGTCGGTCGGCCTCCCGAAGAGGAGATCGAAGTGAGTTCGAAAATAAGGTATCGCCACGGCGCAGTCGCTTCGAGGATGAGGGTTAGCGGGGACGGAGAGGTGACAGTGAATTTTTCAGAACCCCAGAAGGCCGTGACGCCCGGCCAGGCGATCGTTTTCTACAGGGACGAAACTGTTTTGGGCGGGGGCTGGATAAAAGAGGCGCAAGCGCAATGAAGAGAATCTCGGTCGTAACCCTGGGGTGCAAGGTCAACCAGTATGACACGGCCGCGCTGCTAAACCACCTGCCTTCTGCTGAGTTCGTAAAGAACGACAAATTCGACGAACCGGCGGACGTGTACGTAATAGACACCTGCACGGTTACGCACAAGGCGGATTCGGAAGCGAGGAACTACGTGTACAGGGCCAGAAGATCGAATCCCCGCGGCGTGGTGATAGTCACGGGCTGCTACGCCCAGATCTCCCCCGAGCAACTCTCCGCCATGGAGCAGGTCGACTATGTAATCGGAAACTCCCACAAGTTCTCATCCCTTCTGGGGGTCATCCGCAGGGGAGAGGTTCAGAGGGAACCGAAGGTTCTCATATCCGATATCTTCAGTGAGAAGAAAAGAAAATTCGACACCCCGGACATAAGGTTCTTTCCCGACAGGACAAGGGCGTTTCTCAAGGTGCAGGACGGCTGCAACTACGCGTGCACGTTCTGCGTGATACCGAGGGCGCGGGGGCGCTCCCGGAGCCTCGAGGCAGAGGAAGTGATCTCAAGGCTGAGAACCCTGGCGCGGGCGGGCTACAGGGAGGTAGTTCTCACCGGGGTTCATCTCGCAAGCTACGGAAGGGACATAGGTTCGGACCTGGTCAGTTTGCTCGGGGAGATAGAAAACTCGGGAGCAGTGCGAAAAGTAAGGCTGAGTTCCCTTGACCCGGCAGATACCGGAGAGGACCTGATCAATTACGTCTCCAACTCGGAAATCGTCTGCCCGAGCTTCCATGTGGCACTCCAAAGCGGAGACAGGGACATCCTAAGAAAGATGAGAAGAAGATACAGTCCCGAACAGTTCCTTGAGTGCACCGACGCCATACGCAACGCACTGCCGGAAGCCTCAATCGGCACTGACATAATGGTCGGTTTTCCCGGAGAAACGCAAAAACAGTTTGAAAACTCCCGCGACGTCGCAGCCGCATCGGAACTTACCTATTTTCACGTGTTTCCCTACTCAGTAAGGAAAATGACCCCTGCCGCAAACATGCAGGACCAGATTCCCCCGCAGGTAAAAAAAGAACGGTCTGCGGAACTTCGCGCTCTTGGAAAAACGAAAAAAGAAGACTTCTACAGGAAGTTCATAGGCAGAACGCTTGAAGCGATTGTCGAGAGTAAGTCAAGATGCACCACGGAGAACTACATAAACGTAAAGCTGACTGAAGACCGCTTAAGCGCCGGATCGGAAATAAAAGTAGAGATAAAAGACGTGAGAAACGAAGTTGCCTACGCAGTGGCAGTGTAAGCGAACTTTCTTGAGCCACCCCGGCGGCACGCTCCTCGACTCCCTCCCCGATAAAATTTAATTCAGATAAGGTGCGGCTTTATGCTTTTTTGCAAAATACCTTGCAATTTCGGAGTCTATCTCCTAAAATACATACCATGCTCCAAAGATGGATTGAGGAAAAAGTTGAAAAAGCTGTAAAGCGCACACCGGCAGTCGCTCTTCTCGGACCGCGCCAAGTCGGCAAAACGACATTGGCCCGGGAAATCGCCGGGAAACGAAATTCCGTCTATCTGGATCTTGAGTCACAGGAAGACCTGCTGAAACTGCGTGACCCAGTCTCTTTTCTCTCCGCAAACAGCGACAAGCTGGTTGTCATCGATGAGATACACCGCGCCCCGGACCTATTCATGACCCTGCGTGGCCTGATTGACGAGAATCGGCGGGCGGGCAGAAGGGCTGAGCAGTTCCTTCTGCTCGGTTCCGCAAATATGGACCTGCTTCGTCAATCTTCTGAAAGTCTGGCCGGACGCATACACTATGTTTACATGAACGGTTTCAACATACTTGAGGTTCCGAATTCCGACCCGAACGACATGCGTAAACTATGGCTCAGGGGCGGTTTTCCCGAGAGTTATCTTGCGTCATCCGACGAAGAGAGCATGGAATGGCTCGAAATGTTCATCCGCACGTACCTGCAGCGGGATGTGCCACAGATGGGATTCAGGGTTCCCGCAAGTCGCCTGAGGATTCTATGGACGATGCTTGCCCATCTTCAGGGAGAAACCGTTAACTGTTCCAAGCTGGGGAACAATCTTGAAGTTGACGGGAAAACCGTCGCTCATTACCTGGACATTCTCGTTGATCTGCTGCTGCTGCGGCGACTCAGCCCGTGGTACGGGAACGTAAAGAAGCGACTGGTCAAATCGCCCCGGTTCTATGTCCGGGACACCGGTATCCTTCACAGACTGCTTGGCATCACGGATCATCATGCGTTGCTTTCAAACCCCGTTCTTGGAAAAAGCTGGGAAGGATTCGTAATTGAAAATATAGTCTCGATTCTCCCAAACAGCGTAGAGCCCTACTATTACCGCACATCCGGCGGCGCCGAGCTTGATCTTGTTCTCAGGATATCAAGCATGGAGTTCTGGGCAATCGAGATCAAATATGGTGTCGCCCCAAAAATAAAACCCAGCCTTCATCAGGCATCAGAGGATATAAAGGCCACCAGGAAATTCGTCGTTTACGGCGGCACGGATGAGTTTCCAATCGGAAAGAACACAACCGTGATCTCCCTTCCAAGACTGATGGAGAAGTTGTGCAGTCTGTAACAGCCAGAAATCTTGATATACCTGCTACAAAAAACCCTGAACGGGTACAATACTCATGAGATTACCAAATGAAAAGAACACTTTTCTTGTTGTTCGTTTGTTCCATTCTATTTTTACCAGTTGATGTAAAAGCCGGTTGCAACGATACAGAATTCGCTATATACAAAGAGTGCCTGATTGTATCTGAACAGGCAGAAAAAATATTGGATTCGGTAAAGTGGTATATGACATATGATCGGGAAGCGATAAACAGGAACGCGAGCTATATGGACATATGCGCCAGGTTCTTTGAAAGCGATCAAGGTAGAATCAACGATTGTTATAGGAGGCGAGCGTCGGGGAAGTGAAGCCGAACGTAGGCAATTATGAAAAACGAAGAAAATGGAAAAAGGCGAATTCCCCAAGCCTGTTAAGCTAGGCGAGCTAGCTAGAGGGTGGAGGGTTGCGGATATTGAGAAGTGGATCAAAAATTTAGAGGAGTCGTGATTATGAAGTTACTTTTCTTAGTTGCTTTCTTGTTCGCTGTTCCTGCGAGTGGACTAACAGACGAGGAACTGGGGAAATTCAAGCTTTATACTAAATGCGCCCCGATGGGTTTAGTAGTAGATTTGTCCGAAGATGCAAAGAAATAAACCTAAGAATGAGAGATATAATCAACCTCGTAGAGTCAAGGTTGCGCTCTGCTCGGATTTATATTGAGAAAGCTTCTTTCTCAGAAGAATCTCCCCATACGTATTTAAATGTCTATGAAAATTATCCCGGTCTGTATGTAAATATCAATGTAGTTAGCACTGCCTTCTCCATTGGAGTCTCTTTTACGCAAGGCGTACAATCATTCGGGGGATATGGCAGAGCTGCAACATGGGAGACCGGTACGGCTGGAACACATGGAGGAGATGGCGGAGGAGATAAATTTCTTTTATCCACCCTTCAAGGAAAGATTGATAAATTTATAAACGAGTATCTGAAAGTAAATCAGAAGGACTGTAATAGATGACACGGTTTATCGCTAAAGAAATAAAAAGACGACAAATTGACAACACCCTTTTTCTGAATCCTTAAAAAGCCTTGTAATATGAAGGGGTTATGAAAATGGATGGCGGAGAGAGTGGGATTCGAACCCACGAAGGGGCTTTCACCCCTTACTCGATTAGCAATCGAGCGCCTTCGACCACTCGGCCACCTCTCCCCGCTCGGTGGAAAAATCATAACTCAACGGAAAACAGAGTCAAAACTCCACTCCGTCTACTTTTTTCAACCCACAGTGGAAAAGACCTCAAGAATGATCAGGATATCATCTGTCTTGTTTTCGACAGCGCAGTTTGCCCCGTCTTCAAGAAGAACGGTTTGCCCGGGGCCAAGTTTATCGCTGCCTTCCTCACCGATTATAAGGGCCTTCCCTTCGAGAACCAGCAGTCGTAGATTCTCAGAAGGGATATTTTCTGTCCTTGCTGATTTGCCGGGAAAAACAGTTGTTTTCGTTACTCTTGAGAGTTCCCCTTTTTGAACTTCTTCTCTGCTACCCCAAGAATAGTGAACTACCGTTGGGCGGATTGCCTCTTCTCTGCCCTCCCTTTTCAATCTCTCCGCGAACGCGCCCGCTTCATTTGAGCGGTCAAGGTCGGAGACAAAAACGGCGTCCTGAGTTTCGATGACCGCAACGTTTCGAAGACCGTTTACGCAGACAAGCCTCGAAGCGCTTCTTACAAGGGAGTTCTCCGTGTCCTCGAGGATTGCATCTCCCTCAAGCACGTTGCCCTCTCGGTCTTTCGGGAAGAACTCGTAGAGAAGCCGCCATGATCCCACGTCGCTCCACGAAAAAGAAGACGGTATTACGGCTCCGCGCGAGGTCTTCTCCATTACCGCCCGGTCAAGAGGGATGGAAGGAACTCCGGCGTAGACATCCCCATCGATTTCCCCGTGAAAAGTCCCGTGGATTGGCGCATACACCTCGGGGCAGAGGGTCGAATATTCTTCGATCATAGACCGGGCCCGGAAAACGAACATTCCGCTGTTCCAGAAGAAGTTTCCCGAGAGCAGGTATTTGCTCGCTGTCTCGGCATCGGGTTTTTCAACAAATCTTTTTATTCTGAGCCCGCCGTCGCGAAGCGGCTCCCCACCCTCAATGTAGCCGTATCCGGTCTCGGGTGCTGAGGGAGTAATCCCAAAAGACACTATGTAGTCATCTTCGGCAAGCGAGACTGCTCTTCGCACATGATCATGGAAATTATCATCATCCCCAACCACATGATCCGAGGGGAAAACCATTATCACCGCATTTTCATCTCCAGAGGCAATCCCAAGCGTCCCGAGCAGAATCGCCGGGGCGGTGTTTCTGCCCACGGGTTCCGCAATAATCTTTATTTTTTCCGAGAAATCCGTGGATTGAAGACTCCGTTTGATCAGCGGGAGCTGTTTTTCCTCAAGCACGACTTGTATGTTCTCCGGAGCAACAAGACGGGCGGCACGTATAAGCGTCCCAAGCAGAAGCGAGTCATCTCCGCTTATCCCGAGGAACTGCTTGGGCATAGACTCTCTTGAAAGAGGCCAGAGTCTGGTTCCCCGTCCCCCGGCAAGGACAAGACAGTAAAGATTTTCTTCAGGCATTTTGAGATCTGGTTTCCACAGAAAAACTTCCGGGTGTTAATTTACCTGATGGGGTTCCTTCAGAAGATCCCAGAGGGTTTTCACCGGATTAAACGTGGTGGAAGGAATTTCCACGAAAACCGTTATCCACCCGGACATGGAACCGTTCCAGAGCCCGGGAAGCTCAAGCGCCTTTATCTTCTTTGTACCTAGTGTCTTTTCGGTGATAATTCCGGCTTCGGGGTCGACAAAGCCATTCAGATTAAATTTCTCTCCCTTAAAATTCTTCACCCCGCAGACAATATCAACGGGATTAAAATGAGTCGAACTCTCCCAGATACCCCGCTGAGCGGAAGAGCCCTGATCAACCTCGGCGCTTTCAACTATCTGAAGGGATTCTCCCCTTTCTCCCTCCACCCAGAACGGACCGCCGCCCGGTTCATCCACGTTCTTTACGACGCCGCATACCCTGATGGGCCTGTGAAGCGCCTGAAACAGGAACTCCCTCCTGCCGGCTCCAGACAGCCCTGGAAGTTCCCGGGAGAGATCCATGAAAAGTTTTTCCCGGCAAAAGGAAATTATCTCCAGCTCAAGTTCCTCAGAGGTCCAGGAGGAAGAAAGGGCTTCTGTGTAGAGGAAAACTCTTTTCTGGATAGAGTGGAGAATTCCCCCCAGGGTCTTTTTCCACTCAATGGTATCGGGAAGAAGTGCATCTTTCGCCACGTTATCTATGTTTTTTATAAAAATGCAGTCATAACGAAGTTGATTCAGGTTCTTCAGCAGCGCTCCGTGCCCCGCGGGCCTTCTGAGTAGAGATCCGTCGGTGTCCGTAACGGGTGTGTTGTCCATCGCAACCGCGATTGTATCCGTTTCGGGATCCTGAACCGAGTAGGTCACGTCAAATGCCGTCCCCTTAGAAGAAAAAAGAGAGACTGCACTCCTCTCCTCCTGAGCGAACTGCTCCGCAAAGGCAGGGGGAATCGTAAAATGCATTGAGACTGTGCCGCGTGAGTTTGCATACCCTATGGCTTCTCTGAAATGTTCACAAAAAGCTGTCCTCCGCCCCCCGCCGTAGCTGTGAAAAGGTACAAGTCCTTTCGGGATGTTTCCGTAACCCAGGCCGTCGTCTCCCAAAAGGGAATCAAAAATGAGCCTGAAGTTCCCCGAAGAAGCAGTTTTTTCTATTTTTTCTCCGAGTTTTTGCTCAAGCAGGTCCGCGAAGGAAAACCTTGCCGCATTTGAGAGAAATTTCTCAAGCACCTCTTCCCTTTCGAGATCCAAGATCGCTTCGTCCGAGGAAAAAGTTTCCCGAAGCATTCCGAGATCCCGAAACATTCTCGAGGCCGCTCCCGACGCCGGAACGAATTTGCACACGCTAGTTTCAGGAAGTGAATCCTCGTATTGCTGTTGAAAAATGCGGGATTCATCTTCTCCCAGTTTTTTTATGCCGTCGCCAACTGTCGCGGGGCGAAGAAGTCTGCGGAAAGGGTAACCCTTTTTGAACCGTTCAATCTGTTTTTGAATATCCAAGATACGAACTTCCCGCGGCGGAATCTAATGCGAAAACTATACATAAAAAAGCTAAAAACTCCCCTAGGCCCTAAGCGGAATTCCGTGCAATTTTCAATCGGGGTGGCGGGACCGACGGGATTTGAACCCGCGACCTCTGGCTTGACAGGCCAGCGTTCTAACCAGGCTGAACTACGGCCCCGTTTAAATCAGATGGTGGGCGGTACAGGATTTGAACCTGTGACCCCCTGCTTGTAAGGCAGGTGCTCTCCCGCTGAGCTAACCGCCCGCAAAAACGCAGGCAATCTGTATAACCGAATAAAAACTCTTTGTCCAAGACTAAGACACGGAACGGTTAAAGTCCATGCTCTTCTATGAACTTTTCCGCGTCCATAGCCGCCATGCACCCGCTTCCCGCCGCCGTTATAGCCTGCTTGTATCTCGTGTCCTGTATGTCTCCAGCGGCAAAAACGCCGGCAACGCTTGTTTCAGAGGTGCCGTTACTGGTGATCAGGTAACCGTTATCGTCCATATCAAGCTGTCCCCTGAAAATTTCGCTGTTGGGAGTATGTCCAATCGCTACGAACATGCCTTGGCATTCCTTAACGTAGCTCTCCCCGGTTACAACGTCTTTTATCTTCACCCCCGTCACTCCGTCCTCTCTTGAACCCAGCACATCCTCAACTACACCATTCCATATAAAATCTATTTTTTCGTTTTCTCTGGCACGCTGCTGCATTATCACCGACGCTCTGAGCTTGTCGCGTCTGTGAACCACCGTAACCCGGGTAGCGAACTTGGTAAGAAAGATGGATTCCTCCATGGCGCTGTCGCCTCCCCCGATAACCACAAGTTCCTTATCCCTGAAGAAAAATCCGTCGCATGTGGCGCATGTGGAAACCCCGTAACCCACAAGCTCACGTTCGGAAGGCAGGCCGAGCATCCTTGCCGTGGCGCCCGAAGAAATAATGAATGTGGAGGCAAGTATCTGCTCATCTTCCGTCAATACGCGAAACGGCCTTTTGGAGAAATCGACAGCGGTTACGGCCTTCTGCACGCACTGTGCCCCGAAACGTTGGGACTGCTCCCTCATAAGATCCATAAGATCAGGACCCATGATCCCGTTTGGGAACCCTGGGAAATTCTCAACATCGGTAGTCGTGGTAAGCTGCCCTCCGGCTTCCGGACCTTCAAATACAAGCGGCTCAAGATTCGCCCGTGCCGTGTAAAGGGCCGCGGTCAGCCCAGCCGGGCCGGAACCCATGATGACCACCTTATAGCTTTCTTTCAGTTCTTTCACTTCGTACCCCTACAATTTCTTTTTAGAACAGGGACTTTATACTACATTCAGGCAGTGGTTTTTCAAGAGACAAAACAAACGAAGGAGGCGGCCAAAAACCTCCCCCGCAAGCGCTTACGCTAATGGAATCCCCTAAGAAAACTCCGCTTTATGACAGACACGCAGCCCAAGGAGCCGTATTCGGCGAGACGGGCGGATTTTTTCTTCCGAAAAGCTACGGTGACCCGGAGGGGGAAGTAAAAACCGTGAGAGAATCTGTGGGCGTTATAGATGTTTCAAGCAGGGGAAAACTCATGCTGTCGGGAGCCGACCACATAAAATTCCTGCAGGGAATGCTCACAAACGACGTAGAGGAAAAAAACCCTGGGACGGGGGTCTACGCAACAATACTCACCCCTAAAGGAAAAATGATTTCAGACATGAGGGTTTTTAAGAATGAAGACTCAGTCTACATGGATACAGAACCCGGCACGGCCGGGAACATAGCGGACCTTCTTCGCAAGTTCAGGCTTTCATACAAAGCCGAGGTACTAGACGTTACTGAAGATTACTGTGTTTTTCACGTGTGCGGTCCCGGCTGCGGGGAATTAATCGAAAAGCGCCTGAGCGTCGACGTTAAACAGATGAAGGAATATGATCATCGGGCTTGCGGCGAGGCAATCGTAATGAAACTCAACAGAACTGGAGAAACCGGTTTTGACGTTTTTTTTGAAAACCGCAGGGCCGAGAAAATCTGGGAACTTCTTCTTGAAAACCCGCCGGGCGCGGAACTTTGCGGACAGGAGGCTCTCGAAACCCTGAGAATAGAGGCCGGAATCCCCGTTTACGGAAAGGATATGGACATCTCCACCATACCAATTGAAGCCGGCATATGGGATGCCCTCGACTTTGAAAAGGGCTGCTACGTGGGACAGGAGGTAATAGCGAGGATAAAGTGGAGAGGAAGAGTGAACTGGCACCTCGCGTATTTCGAGGCGCAGCAAGACGGCAGCGCGCTACCAGGAGACACGCTCTGGGTTAAGGAGAAAAAAGTGGGGAGAATAACCTCTTCAACATACTCTCCCACTCTGGGGAAAAATATCTCCATCGGCTATATAAGAAGAGAATTCCGCGATTTTCGGGAAGAAATATCCGTTGGCGGGGAACACTACGCCGATAAAACCCCAAATACGGTAAAGATAACGGAAAGACCCTTTTATAGCCGCTTTGAATAATTAAAAAAAATGCTATAATTTAAAGGTTAACTATCTGGCCGTAGACTTGTCTGTTTTACAGATGCATACGGCGGGTATTTCAGGTTTGATAACGATTTAACATAGAAGAAGAGGTAATTAAAAAATGATACTGGACAAGCTTCTGGAACATTTTTCAAACGATCTGGCAATCGACCTCGGAACTGCAAACACCCTTGTATATCTCAAAGGTGAGGGGGTAGTGTCTAACGAACCGTCGGTGGTAGCGGTACAGCACATTCCGGGACAGAAATCAAGACTCATCGCCGTAGGCAACCGGGCAAGGGAGATGGTAGGAAGGACCCCCGAGTCGATTAAAGCCATAAGACCTCTTCGCGATGGGGTTATCGCAGATTTCGAAGCAGCTCAGAAGATGATTGAGCACTTCATCAAAAAATCCAACAGCCATAAAAGAAGCTTCGTACGCCCAAGAGTAGTAATATCGGTCCCCCTTGAGATTACCGAAGTAGAGAAAAGAGCCGTAAGAGAATCGGCCGAGGCGGCGGGAGCCAGGAGAGTATATCTTATCGAGGAAACAATGTGTGCCGCTATAGGATCAGGGATAGAAGTGCATAGACCCTCGGGCAACATGGTGGTCGACATAGGAGGCGGAACCACGGGAATAGGTGTGATCGCACTGTCCGGGATAGTCGTAAGCAAATCAATCAAGACCGGCGGAGACAAGATGGATGAGGCCATACAGCAGTGGCTGAAAAGAAATCACAACATAATAATCGGAGACAGGACAGCAGAAGAACTTAAGAAAAAGTTCTCTTCACACCCGGAAATGAACAGTGGCAAAAAGATGCAGATGAAGGTAACCGGGAGAAACAACATTTCTGGAGTTCCTTCAATGCTCACAATTGACGTGGAAGAAATCGCAGAGGCGGTAGAAGAAACCATAAACCAGATAGTCGATGCAATTATGCAGACCTTGGAGAGAACCCCGCCGGAACTCTCTGCGGATGTCTTTGAATCCGGAATAACGCTAGCCGGAGGCGGTTCGCTTCTAAGAGGGCTGAGCAGCCGCATAGAGCAAAAAACCGGCATCCAGATAAAAAGGGCCGAGCAGCCCCTTGATTGCGTCGTTATGGGCTCCGGAAAAGCTCTCGAAGATATAGATCTTCTAAACTCCGTCGCTATGTAAATTACAGGAAGCCTGTGATATCAGCCGGATTGCAACTTCTTTTGTCTTGAAACCTGAATTCTTTTGTGTTACAATAGCATCCTAGTAGTTTTATGTTTTGGTGTTTCGTAAGTTCTTGCAACGGCTGCCATTATAGCTTGGACAACTATCTCTTCTACCGGTTGTAAGAATCAATATTAAGCATTCCCAACCGGAAGGGAACCTTAATGAGGAATTTTTTTAGTAAAAATCAGCTCTTTCTGTCATTTGTCCTCGTAATTGCGCTAATCCATCTGTTGCCCGTCGCTTTTGATCTGACAAAGAGGGAAAACAATTACACTACAAAGTTGATGCTTAGCATTAACTACGGTTCCGGCACCTTCGCAAACAACGTCAAGGATGGCGTAAGGTACTACTGGGACCATTATATTGACCTCGTCGATACAAGCATTGAAAACTCCAACCTCAAGGCACAGTTGCAGGAAATGGAAGCACAAGAGCTGATGCTAACAGAAATAAGGCTTGAGAATGAAAGGTTAAGAAGCCTTCTCAACTACAAAAGCTCTTTCAAAGGAGAAATGGTAGGAGCAAGGGTCATAGGTAGCAACCCTTCGCTGGCAGGGCCAGGCTTCCTTATAATTGACAAAGGATTGTCTTCCGGAATAAAGAAGGGGTCTCCGGTGCTGAACAATGTCAGAACCATAGGAACCATACACTCGGTAAGCGAAAAAACCTCCATGGTAATGCTAATGACGAACCCATCAAGCGTAGCTGACGCAATTGTGCAAAGAAGTCGCGCGCGGGGCATAGTTGCCGGGGCGGGAAACCATTACGTTATGAAGTACATTGAGCAAGAGGACGATATCATAGTCGGAGACAAGATCATATCATCCGGAAAAGACAATGTTTTCCCGAAAAATATTGTTATAGGAACCGTAACAAAGATTGAGCCGGACAGAGGACTTAAAAAGGCCTTCATAAAACCGGAAATAGATGTGAGCAGGGTTGAAGAGGTGCTCATACATCTTAATTAGCTCTCGCCAACTGCGCCCAGTTGGAATGTGATGAGAATAAACTTCTCTTTTTTTTTCTACCTATTCTGCTCTTTTCTCTTCATCATTATCCAGACATCGGTAATCCCGACATCTTCTCTGGGTAAGTTCACCCCTGATCTCAATCTGATCATAATAATCTGTCTGGCAGTTAGAACCGAAACACCTTATCTGTTCACACTCGCCATGCTGAACGGGTTTTTAATGGATATTTTTTCGGCCGGAGCTTTGGGACTTCATACTATCACAAGATTCGCCGTGTTTCTGGCGCTGCGAGCGGGCATGCACAATATCAATTACGACCGCAACCAACCCCTTTTTCTGCCTCTGGCACTTTTTACAGGAACTCTGCTTATGCACCTGCTGTTTCTGATGCTCCTTCTGTTTAAGCAAGGCAGCGGACAGGCGGCATTTCTTGTTGAGCTAGCGTTCTATCAGGCTATTATTAACACAGTGGTCGGCGTTCCGATAATAATGCTTCTGAGAAAACTGGATGGAATTCCTAAAACATAGATTCACAATAGCCTTCTCCCTAGCTGTGCTATTTTTTCTCATCTTCTCGACCAGATTGTTTTACCTCCAGATATACAAGGGCGAAGAATACAGAAATTTTTCGGAAAGAAACATCCTGAGGGCACTTGAACTTCCTGCGCCCAGAGGACGTATTTTCGATAGAAACGGCCAAAAAATCCTCTATAACAAACCGTCTTTTAACATACGAGTATTTCCGAGAGAAATAGCAGATGCCGAGGACCTTGCAGAGAAACTCGCAGAGATAATAAACGTTCCGGAGGAAGAACTTCGGAAAAAACTTCGGAAAACAGCGAGCCTCAGAAGTTTCTATCCCGTTACAATCGCCAAGGACATAAGCAGGGATGAGCTTCTTCTGCTCGAAAAAAACAGGGAAGCGTTAGAGGGCATATTCCTTGAACTGGGCCACAAGAGGTTCTATCCGCAAGGAGAGGCGGCCGCCGTGCTCTTGGGATACACAGGAATCGCCGACGCAAAAGAGGTAAAAACCTACGGTCGGATAAAACCGGGGAACGAACTCGGAAAAATGGGCGTTGAAAAGGTCTTTGACAACGAACTCAGAGGAACAAACGGCCTTGAATACGTCATGGTAGACGCACACGGAAAGATAATCTCTGACTCTGTTGCCGCACCATTGCCAACCCGCAAAAACAGGGAAATGGTTCAGGGAGAAGACATACATCTCACCATTGACGCACAACTGCAGAAGGTAGCCCATGACGCTTTGGGTGGCGAGAAAGGGGCCATAGTCGCGATGGACGTAAAAAGTGGAGAAGTCCTGGCAATGGTAAGTCGTCCATCCTACCGTCCCGAGCACATCTCGAGGGGACTTTCGCCGGAGCGAAGAAAAAGGAAAGAATCTTTTTCCCTTTTAAACCGCTCAACCCAAGGAACCTATCCGCCCGGGTCAGTACTCAAAATAGTCACGGCCTTCGCATTGCTGGAGGAAGAAACGGCGGATCCGGAGTTGTCCGTAGACTGCCCGGGTTATCATTTGATAAACGGGAGACGTCTTAACTGCTGGCGCGAAGAAGGCCATGGGCTTATGGACCTCTACAAGGCGATTGTCGAATCGTGTGACGTATACTTCTACGAACTTTCTCAGAAGCTTGGGGTTGACGGCCTTTACCCGTACCTTAAGAAATTCGGACTGGGAGAAAGAACCGGCATAGCGCTGCCCGAGAAACGGGGAGTGAGTCCATCCAGGGCATGGAAAAGGAAGCACCTGAAAGAACCTTGGTACCCAGGCGAGACTGCAATGCTGGCAATAGGTCAAGGATACATTACCGTAACCCCCCTCCAGATAAATGTTATGACCGCAGCAATAGCAAACGGAGGCAGCATACTCAAACCTAAGATAAGAAAAACGGATGAAAAAAAACTGCCACGGATAGCCGAGGCGGTTCAGAAACTTGACGCAGAGTCAGTGTCCTTTCTGAAAAAAGCACTTTACGGCGCCGTACACGAACACCGAGGTACCGGGATTTACGCAAGATCAGGAATCACGTCTGTCTCGGGCAAGACGGGAACTGCACAGGTCGTCTCGTCAGAAGTCGAATCAACCGAAAAACGGTTCAAGGACCACGCTTGGTTCACATCCTATGCGCCGTCGGATTCGGCGGAGATATCCGTAACCGTTCTTGTTCAAAACGGGGGGAGCGGAAGCGTGGTCGCAGCTCCGATAGCAAAAAAAGTCATTGAAACTTATTTCAGGCTCAAGAAGGAGCGAGGGGAAGCTCGAATTGCCAAATCTGAATAGATACTCCTGGCTGTTGCTGCTGACTGCTTCGCTTTGCGTGGCAGGACTCGTCAACCTCTATAGCGTCTCCCTGTTGGACGGCTTGGGTGCATTCAAGAAACAACTCATATGGATACTCATAGGATTGTTGACTGTGGCGGCTATAAGCTACTTAAGACCCCTGACGCTGAAAAACCACTCGTTTACCTTCTACCTGTTTTTCCTCGCGCTGCTGGCGTTACTTTTCGTATTCGGAAAAACGGTATCGGGATCCAAAAGCTGGTTCCAGATAGGTCCGGTCTCCGTTCAGCCCTCCGAATTTATTAAAATCGGGATAATAATGGTGCTTGCTAATTACTACGCAAATGAGGTGGCCGCAAAGGGAAATTACAATTCGGTGGAACTTCTCAAGCCTTTAGCTCTTCTGCTTCTTCCTACCGCGGCGGTAGTTGCTCAGCCCGACATGGGAACCGCGATTACCATCCTTCTCATAGGTTCAAGCATCATCTTGCTTCTGGGAATCAGCAGAAAAGCACTGCTGAGAATAATAATCATAGCGCTGATATCCATCGTGCCGGTCTGGCATCTTGTGATCAAGGACTACCAGAAGGAAAGGATATATTCCTTTCTGGACACCTCCTCTGACCCTTTTGGCGTAAGCTACAACTCAATTCAGTCCCAGATTGCGATAGGTTCCGGAATGGGTTACGGAAAAGGCTTTTCTCTGGGTTCACAGTCCAACTTGAATTTTCTTCCCGCACACCATACGGATTTCGCATTTTCGGTGATTTCCGAGGAGTGGGGATTCCGGGGTTCAGTGTTTATACTTCTTCTGTATTTCTCGATAATCCTTTTTATCCTCAATATAGCAACATCCCTAGAAGATTGCTTCTCGACGATCGCATGCTTTGGAATCGCAGCCATGTTCTTCTGGCACGCCGTGATAAATATCGCTATGGTAACGGGACTTATGCCGATCATCGGCACTCCTCTTTTCTTCATCAGTTACGGCGGTTCGTCGACCCTTACGGCCTTTATCGGGATCGGTATAGTTCTTTGCCTTGGAAGAAAATAAACAGAGTCCGAAAATCCGAATAAGCGTAAAAAAACGAATTCTTGACAGAGAATTAACATCAGATAGAATCTACGCCTATTTGAAGCGTGGGAAGGGAAAAAGCCCTCTCCCTTGAAGCCTTCAAATAATTATTTTCATTTAAAAAATGGCCGGAAAGCGGCTCCTTTCATGTGGAGGTTCTTCATTTTTCTCAGTGTTATGTATATCTCAAGCACGGCTCCGGCTCTCTTCACATCGGACGCCCAGGCACTTTCTAACGTAAACGACGTAGAAGAGATAGGTTTTGACGAGAAACTTGCGTCTTCCATAGACCTTGACACTGAATTCCGCGGAGAAAGCGGTGAAGCGGTGAATATTTCCTCTTTTTTCGGGCAGAAAAAACCAGTGGTCCTGAGTCTTGCCTACTTCACGTGCCCAAGGCTCTGCCTTCTTGGAACAGACGGAGTCCTGGAAGCCATAAACCAGCTAGATTCCTTCAGGCCGGGCAAGGACTACACCGTGGTGACCGTAAGCTTCGACCCGGAGGAACCCCTTGACGTTATCGGCGAGAAATCCGCGAGATACAAGAAAGCGCTTGCGGGCGGGGCTGAGGAAGCCAAAGACTGGTACTTTCTAACGGCAACAGCGGAAAACATACTGAGGCTTACCGATTCAGTGGGATTCCGTTTCAAAAAAGACGGCGAGGAGTTCGCTCATCCTTCGGGAATAGTGATACTCACGCCGGATGGGACAATCTCGCGATACCTCTACGGAGTTCAGTATGACCCCCGTAACTTCAAATTATCTCTAATAGAGGCTTCTGAGGGAAAGATAGGTTCCTCGGAGCTGCTTAATAAAGTGCTTATGTTCTGTTATCAGTTTGATCCTGTGGGGAAAAGATACGCGCTTGCCGCTCTTAACGTCGTCAAGGCGGGAGGAATGGTAACCCTTACGGTTCTCGTAGCGTTTCTCTTCATGATGTGGAGAAGAGAAAGAAAAACCCATTAATTATTGCGGAGGTTGTAAATCATAAATGTCCACCTGGATACCGGAATCAGCTTCAAATCTCGCAGCAAGCGTTGATAACATAACCCTCTTCGTAACAATCGTATCAGTATTTTTCTTCGTACTGATTTCGGCCGTACTCGTAGCCTTCTCAATCAAGTACAGGAGGAAAAGCGAGGACCAGGAAACCGCCTACATAACTCACAACCCGGTCATTGAAACCATCTGGACGATAATCCCGACCATATTGCTCATGGTCATCTTCGCGTGGGGGTGGATAGCCTTCAAGGAGCTTCGCAATCCGCCCGCAGAGGCGATCGAAGTTAACGTAGTGGCAAAGCAGTGGCTTTGGGAATTTGAGTATTTCACCGGAAAAAAGTCGCTTAACGAACTGTTCGTGCAGCAGAACAAGCCCGTTAGGCTCATAATGAGATCGGATGACGTTATTCACAGCTTTTTCGTTCCGCAGTTCCGGGTAAAGCAGGATATTCTCCCGGGCAGCTACCAGCAGCTCTGGTTCACCCCGACCAAGGTCGGAACCTTTGATCTTCTGTGTGCCGAATACTGCGGTTCCGGGCACTCGAAAATGCTTGCCAAGGTTAACGTCCTGAGTCCAGAGGCGTTCGCAAGGTGGGAAAAAGGAGACGAGCTTGAAGACGGACCCGCCTTGGCGGCAATCAGCGTATCCCCGGTGGAGAGAGGAAAAGACCTTTATTCCCAGAGGGGGTGCCTCGCGTGCCACAGCGTAGACGGCAAGGAAGTCATAGGACCGACTTTCAAGAATCTTTACGGGAAAACAGAGAAACTTGCAGACGGTTCCTCGGTCCTTGTGGACGAAAATTATCTAAGGGAATCAATTTATGAACCCCAGGCAAAAATGGTAGCGGGCTACGCCCCAACGATGCCTTCCTTCAAAGGTATATTATCTGAGGATGAAGTAACCGCTCTTATCGAGTATATAAAAACGTTGAAGTAGCAATATCAAGGAGAAGAAGATGGCAAACGGAGTCATGACGCAAACCCAGCACATACCGTATTTAGCCCAGAAAGGTTTAAAGTCGTGGATCTTGACAACGGATCACAAACGCATTGGGATCCTTTATCTCGTTACGATCTCGTTTTTCTTCATGATCGCCGGCCTGACGGCTCTGGGAATGAGGTACGAGCTTATGACTCCCGAGCTTGACTTCTTCAGAACCGCAACGGAGTACAACGTAGCGTTCACGCTCCACGGTTCCCTGATGGTTTTCTTCTTCATCGTCCCGGGAATCGCAGCGAGTTTCGGCAATTTCCTGATACCGCTTATGATCGGGGCCAGGGACGTGGCGTTTCCCAGAATCAACCTACTGAGCTTCTGGATATATCTTGTCGGAACGGCAATACTGCTTTCCGCGCTTGCGCAGCCGGCTGACACGGGCTGGACGTTCTACACTCCCTACAGCATTCAGACGGGCACCAAGGTAATAATGATAACCTTGGGGGTCTTCGTCCTCGGGTTCTCGTCGATTCTCACCGGAATGAACTTCATAGTGACCATCCACAAGCTTCGGGCACCTGGAATGACATGGTCAAGACTGCCGCTTTTCATATGGGCATCCTACGCGACCGCGATACTGCAGTTGCTCGCAACTCCGGTGGTAGGAATCACGCTTCTTCTGCTGATAGCGGAGAGAGCATTTGACATAGGCTTTTTTGATCCGGCCAAGGGAGGGGACCCCATACTCTTCCAGAATTTCTTCTGGTTCTACTCCCATCCCGCCGTCTACATAATGGTTATTCCCGCCTTCGGAATTATCTCCGAGATAATCCCCGTCTTCGCAAGAAAACCCATCTTCGGATACAAGGCAATCGCGTATTCAAGCTTTGCGATAGCCATAATAAGCTTCTTTGTCTGGCTGCACCACATGTTCGTAAGCGGCATATCGGAAACGGCGGCGGCGATATTCTCATTTCTGACCATGCTTGTGGCCATCCCGACGGCCGTAAAGGTGTTTAACTGGACCGCAACTCTGTACAAAGGATCAATAGACTTTCATTCATCCATGCTATACGCGCTGTCATTCATAGTGCTTTTCACGGTCGGAGGGCTGACCGGTGTTTATCTGGGTGCCCTGGCCGTTGACGTGCACCTGCACGACACGTACTTCATAGTAGCTCACATGCACTATGTCATGATAGGAGGAACTGTGATGGGATTTTTCGGGGCCCTTCACTTCTGGTATCAGAAATGGTTCGGAAAGGTATTCGATGAACTGACCGCGAAAATCGCGTGGTTCCTGATTTTCGTAGGATTCAACGTAACGTTTTTCCCGCAGTTTTTCATGGGCTTCCAGGGAATGCCCAGAAGGTATGCGACCTATCCCGAAGAGTACATATCCTATCATGCCCTTTCGACCTACGGATCGTGGATACTCGGGCTTGGAGTTTTAATAATGACCGTGAACCTGCTTATACCGCTGTGGAAAGAAGGTCGGCCCGAATCGTCAAACCCCTACGGTTCCCTCTCTCTTGAGTGGCAGGTTCCTTCCCCGCCACCACATGAGAATTTTGACGAAATACCGACTGTAACTGACTGGACTTACGCTTACGGGAAAAAATAGATCGGAGGCTAACGCAAAAAATGAGCAGCACAGCAGAACACGCCGAAAGCCACGCGCACGGACACGGGCTCGGAGACGCCGTAACGCACAACGCGGCTAAATTCGGGATGTGGCTTTTCCTCGGAACAGAAATTCTTCTTTTCGGGGGACTCTTCGCGGCGTACGCGCTTTTCAGGGCCAAGTACCCGGATCTTTTCTACGAATCGCACAAGAAGCTGGACGTAACTCTGGGCGCCATAAACACCATAGTGCTTATCTTCAGCAGTTTCACAATGGCTCTGGCCGTGTCCGCATCGCAGAAAAGAAACAGGAACTGGCTGATGATACTGCTTTCCGTAACTTTCATATGCGGAGCGGCTTTTGGGGTAAACAAGTACTTTGAGTACAGCGCGAAGTTCCACCATCATATATTTCCCGACACGAACATATTCTTCGCCCTTTACTTCATGATGACCGGACTTCACATGCTCCACGTGTTTGTCGGAATGGGTATAATTTTCGCCCTGATAATAATGGCCAAGCAGGGAAGGTTCAAAGAAGGAAACAGATACACCCCGGTTGAGGTCGGAGGGCTTTACTGGCACCTGGTCGACCTGATCTGGATATACCTGTTCCCGCTATTGTATCTAATCGGGTAGACGGAGAGAGAAAATGAGCACACACGACCACACTGAGGAACATCACACCGGTCTTCGGGCATACGCCGCCGTATGTCTTGCGCTGTTTGTCCTAACGGCAGTTACGGTTTATGTCGCGAAGTTCGATTTCGGCGACTTCAATATCGTCGTAGCAATGTTAATAGCGTCGATAAAGGCGGCGATCGTCGCCCTGTATTTCATGCATCTTAAGTTTGAAGACAAGCTTACGTGGATATACGCCCTGTATCCTCTTTTCCTGCTTTTCCTTCTCATCGGTTTCACCATAATGGAAACCTTCACAAGGGTGCCGGTAATAAAGTAGCCACACAAAAACGGGCATGCTCGCAAAAACTGCTTTAGGGCTTCTGTTCATACTTCTTATATGGGGAAACGCGGTATCGGGACTCAAGGCCGGACTCGCCTGTCCCGACTGGCCGCTTTGCCACGGGGAGATAATCCCGCCTTTCAGGTGGGATATATACGTTGAATTCTCCCACCGCGTAATAGGCGGCATAACGTCCATAGTGCTCTTTATCCTCTGTTACAGAAGATTCCGCGCGTACAGAAAAAATTACAGGGTACTTCCGCTGCTCGTAGTCCTGCTTCTTCTGTTTCAGATTGTGCTTGGAGGAATCGTGGTTCTCACAAAGCTTCCCGTGGACCTGACTACTATCCATTTCACAAACGCCATCATAATCTTTTCAATCACCCTCTATATGGTGTATTTCGACGGCACCGTTAGAAAGCCCGACTTCCGTTTCTCCGGTCCGGCCGGACTTTTTTTCGCGCTTTTTCTGCTCGTATTCATCCAGGCCTCCCTGGGAGCTTACGTAAGGCACCTAGGAGCGGGGCTTGCGTGCCCTGATTTTCCCACGTGTCTGGGCTACTGGATTCCGCCCGAACTCTCGGGCAAGGTGCTGGCGCACTTTACGCACAGAGCGGTCGCTTACCTGCTCACGGTGGTATTTATCTTCGTACTGATTCTCTCGAGAAGATCCGAAAGACTCAAGGAAGCCCGAAAAAACATGTCTCGGGCAGTCGCCCTGCTTTTCCTTCAGATTGGACTTGGAATTGTGGTCGTAACCTCAAAACTTGTCTTTTACGTCACCGCCGTTCATCTCGCAATCGGTCTTCTGATACTTTCCCTCTGCCTTCTCACCTGGTTCGGGTATATAAGTAAGGATACCGTCGCCGAGAAAACTTTTTAGCAATGAGTGAAACACAGAAAAAATCCGTGGGAAACATGGCGGTTTCCGCCGTTATCCTCTCCAAGCCCGGGATAATAATGAGCGTGGCGTTCACCGGTCTTGCGGGAATGGTGGTGGCCAGCCGGGCCCTCCCCTCCTTACAGACGGTTTTTCTGTGCGTTGCATCTCTTCTTCTTAGCGCCGGTGGAGCGGCAATTCTGAATAACCTTCTTGACAAGAAAATCGACAAGCAGATGACCCGCCTCAACAAAAGGGTCGAAGCCCTGAGAGTTCTCGGAGACCAAAATGCGTGGACAATCTCGATACTCATGATGGTCGTGGCTCTCCTGATCTCGTTTTCTTACTTCAATTACGTAAATGCGGCGCTTATTCTCCTCGCGATTCTAAGCTACACCCTTATTTACACCCTTTTTCTTAAAAGAACTTCCCCTTTCGGTACAGTGCTCGGGGGAATACCGGGCGCCCTTCCCGTTCTTATAGGCTACACCGCCATAAAACCCGTTCTGCAACTCGACGCAATGATAGTATTCATATTCATGATGCTCTGGCAGCCTCCCCACTTCTGGGTGCTCGCGCAGAAATACAAAAAGGATTACGAAAAAGCCGGGATAAACGTACTTCCCGTCGCCCTGGGCACGAAGTACACCAACATGCTGATACTTATCTACTCCCTCTCCCTGATACCCCTGACTTTCATCCTGTGGCTCACGGGAACAAACACCGTCTATTTCGCAGTTTTCGCCGCGGTATCCGGAATATACTTCAATTACCTGGTGGTGAGGAGCGTTTTCGCCAACCGCGGTTACGGGAAGGCCTTTTCGGCTTCAATCATCTACATGCTTCTCATAATGCTCGGCATAGTGGTTGACATACTGGTCAAGTCGCTCTCCCCCGTGGAGAGGGTTATCGGAAACCTTATGTAGCAACCGAGGGCAAAAGCTCCTTGAGTTCCTCAAGCGGCCGGGAGAGGGTAAAAATTGCTTCCTTCCAGAAATCTTTGCTCGTTATATCGTCCCCGATTGACCTTTTCACCGCTCCTTCCGCATCGTCCGAACCGGTGAGGGCGAGAAACTCTTCGTAAACCGGAATAAATTCCTCTCCATGCCGCCTGAATTTTTCGAAAAGCGCCCTGCTCAGCAGGTAACCGAAAGTGTAGGGGAAATTATAGAAACTGACGCCCGTTATGTAGAAATGGAGTTTTGAAGCCCAGAAAAACGGATCGTATTCCAAAAGCACGTCTCCGAAAATCTCCTTCTGTGTCTCGGTCATAAGTTCCTTCAGCTCGCTCACAGTCAGTTCCCCTTCGGCACGCCGTTCGTAGAGTTTCTTTTCAAACTCATACCTGACGGGGATGTCCAGAAGATATATGGCCCCGTGATTCACTTCCGCATCCCTCACAAGCACTTTATCCTCGACGCTCGTTGAGGGATCTCGCAGCAGCCCCTCGGCAAGCAGCATTTCCCCGAAAGTCGAGGCGGTTTCGGCAAGCGTCATGGGGTAGAACTGCGCATAGGGGCGAAGTTCCCTCATCACGTGAGAATGAAAGGCGTGGCCCGCCTCGTGAGCGAGGGTGAGTATGTCCCCTACCCCGCCGTTATAGGTCATGAATATCCTTGACTCTCCGGTGAGAAGAGAGCCTGTGCAGAAACCCCCGGGTCTTTTTCCTTCCCTTACTTCCCAGTCTATCCACTCGCTCCGGCACATATGGTCAAAAAACCCGCCGAGGCGCGCATAGGCAGCCGAGAAGGAACCGGAAACCATGGATTTTGCGCCGTCCCAGTCAACCCCGCCGGTTTTGCCGAGATTCATAGGAGCCCCCAGATCGTACCACGACACCCCATCGAGCCCCAGCGTCTCGGCCTTGAGCCTAAGAATGCTCCTTGGAAGCTCAACCGTCTCCCGTATGGCCTCCATCATGGAATCCAGAGTCTGTCTCGAGACCGCCACGTCAAAGAGCGCTACGTCGAGAAAATGATCGATCTCCCTGTGCCTGTAGAGCGTGTGCCTGGTTCCTGATATGGCGTTCACGGCGCCGGCGGCCACGTCTTCAAAATCCTCCCAGGCCTCGTTGCCCCCGAAAAAAGCGGCCTTTCTTATCTCCCTGTCAGGACTTTCCATAAGCGATCTTCTCTGTGACATGGGAAGCCTTTTTTTCGTCCCGTCGGGATAGACCATCTCAAATGTCATCTTGGAGGACACGGTATCGTAGATCCGCCCCCAGGCACTTATACCGTCGACTCCCAGTTCCGAGGCCAGAATTTCCTTCGGAGCGGACATGGTGAACCGGGAATTTCGCCAAACGCGCCTTACGTAGTAGGAAGCCGACTCTATATCCGGAAGAGAGGCAAATTCTGAAATCAGATCTTCTTCGACATCCCGAAGCGCTCTTTGCAGTTGAACCTCAAGCTTCTCGAGATCCGAACCGAGAAGGGAAATCGCCGCCTCCTCGCGCAGATAATCCTCCCTGTTGGAATCCGAAGCGCTGAGACATCCCACATAGGAACGGATATGGGAATACTGGCTTATGAACCTCTCCGTTTCCAGGAAGACATCTTTCCAGAACGCGAGGTTTTCCCCGCAAAGAGGATCAGAAGCCGAGGATTTCTCGTCGAGACTTTTTATGCCACGGGAGAGATTCTCTTTGAATTCCTTATACTCAGGTCCCTGAAATTCGGGAAAGTAAGAAGTGAGGTCCCAGTTCATATCGGTATTTTTCACGCTCGTAATGAATTTTTCAGACAACAAATAATACAACAGAATTTATTAATTGGAATAAATCGATTTCCCTACGATAGCACTCCGAAAGCCGTCGCGTCAATCTCGTCGAGAACACGGAATTTGACATTACCACAGGCGTATATATTTTAACCCCCTGAACAATGAAAAAAGCTTACCTCGCACTTGAAGGCGGAAAAGTATTTGAAGGCACAAGCTTCGGAGCCCAGGGAGAGGTAACCGGGGAAGTTGTTTTCAACACCTCTTTAACTGGTTACCAGGAAATACTCACGGATCCTTCCTACAACGGTCAGATCATCGTAATGACCTATCCCGAAATAGGCAACTACGGAATCAACCCCGAGGATTTCGAATCAGAAAAACCTCACCTAAGCGGTTTCGTCGTAAAGGAATACTGGGACTACCCGAGCAACTGGAGATCGAAAGAAAGCCTCGACAGCTTTCTTTCAAGACATGGAATACCCGGAATACAGGGAATCGACACCAGGGAACTCACGAGGATCATACGAATCGGCGGAGCGATAAAGGGGATTATCTCAACTGTCGAGACAAGCCCCGAGACCCTGGCCGAGAAAGTCGACTCCTCGCCGGGAATAGTCGGACGCGACCTGGTAACGGAAGTAAGCTGCGCGCAGCCTTACGCCTGGGATGAGGGAACGGGAAAGTGGCGCCACAGCAGGGACAAAAGCTCCGAACCCTCCAGAAAGTTCAAAGTCGCCGTCTACGACTTCGGAATAAAGAGAAACATACTCAGGGAGCTTCACGATCTTGGATGCGAAACGACGGTTTTTCCGTCAAAAACAGACTCTAAGGACATACTGGCTTTCGACCCCGACGGGATTTTTCTCTCAAACGGACCCGGGGACCCGGCCGCGGTTAAATACGCCTCGAAGAATGTAAGAAAGCTCATCGGGAAAAAACCCATTTTCGGAATCTGCCTTGGACACCAGATACTGGGTCTTGCGCTCGGAGGAAAGACTTTCAAACTTAAATTCGGGCATCGCGGAGGAAACCAGCCGGTTAAGAATCTCGAGACTGGAAAAGTCGAGATAACTTCCCAGAATCATGGCTTCGCAGTAGACCCCGATTCGCTTGAAAGCAATGTCGCTGTCTCCCATGTAAATCTGAACGACCAGACCGTCGAAGGACTGAAACACAAGGAATATCCCCTTTCCTGCGTCCAGTATCACCCCGAAGCCTCGCCCGGGCCGCATGACTCCTCCTATCTTTTCAGAGACTTCATCGAGATGATGGAAGATTTCTCAGCGTAAGAACTCAGGCAGGGAACAACAGATATCCACTATTTGAAGAAGCAGTAAAGTCTCTAAGCTTAATCTTCTGAATCCGATCCTTTCGTCACTCTCCGATGAGACTCTCGAGACGAAATCAAAGCACGGTTAATGATAGTCGACGGGTGTTCATCTCCTTCCAGCCCGAAACCTTTAGATTCAAGTTCCCGCGAGACGCGCTCGTTGTGTTCCCAGAATTCATTCTCAAGCCGCTTGTTCTCTTCGGGGTCGTCTGAAACTCTTCGCATGCTGCAATATGAATTCAGACTTTTGGAACTGCCGTTGGCATACAAACGGACATGCCTGTCGTTTGTCATCCGATGAGATGCGTAATAATCAAGGTACTTGCCAGTTTCGTCCGTCCCAAACAGATACCAGATAGTCCACCCGCTCTTGACGATCTTGCCTCGTTGTCGATTTTTGACGACATCTTCTGGGAGCTCGATATCCCAAGTTTCAAAAGATCTATTGAAATTCACAATATGCTGGTCCACAGAGCTACTCATCTAGCTTTTTTCTTTCACGTATTATCCCATTTCTTCCCTTTCCAAGTGTCTTTCAAGGAATTCTATTGTCCGCAACGTAAGTTCCGCTTTCTCATCAAGCCCCTCAAGTCTTTCCTCCTTCATTTTTGCGTTGAGCAGCCTGTACAGATGTCCATATATATCCGAAGGGGTTTTTATCTTCTGTTCCCGCATATTATATTCCTCCCTAGAGCAATATGAGTTTAACCGACCGGATACTCCCATTTAGAAGTATGCGGTGCAATTTATCCACACACATCTTTTTTGAGCAGGCCTACATACTTGTCGGCAAGCCTTGTAGGTTCGGGAATCCTAAGACCTCGGGAACACTCAAGGGCAATCGCAACTGAGGTATCGAGATCGGTTCTGTTCCCAATAGACACGAAAACCGGCTTCACACCGTCTCTGGTTCTTAAAGCGGCACCAACAACTTCGCCGTCTTTCCCTCTTATTAACGTTCTTTCGCCCCTATTAAACCCCGGTTCGCTGAAAGTCCCATAGAGGCATTTTTTCGCAACGCCCATTGCCGGAATATCAAGCAAAACCCCGACGTGACAGGCAAGGCCAAAGCCTCTTGGATGAGCAAGTCCGTGTCCGTCTATCATGATCATGTCACAGCACTCACGAAGCTTGCCGAAAGTTTTTATGATGCAAGGCGCCTCCCTGAACCCCAGAAGTCCTGGAACATAGGGAAATGCCTCATCCGAGACAGTCCATACCCTCTCGATCTCCTCGAGTTCAGGATAGGAAAAAAGAATCATTCCGCAGACAAGCTTTTTCTCCTTAACGCAGATAGCAATATCGGCACCGGCAATCGTGTGAATACGCTTCGGGTCAGGGGTTTGCAGAACCCTTCGGGAAAGCTCTTTCTGAATACGGGAAGCTCCCCTTACAGGAGTAGGTTTTGCAGAATAGAGTATCTCAAGGTCTTTTATCAAGCCGTCTTTATGGTGCATGGAAACAGAACACCCCGCTAAAGCTGACAGTGGTTACAAGCTTTACTTATATTTACTTGACAAACAGTTAAGCGGGAGAATAAAATCCCTACTAAGCCGTATGGGGCTTTCACAGCCTGCGATGTTGGGTTGACGTCGGTAATCTGTCAACCTGAAAGAATAATTCCTTAATAAATATGATGGAGCAAGTGGCTACTTATAGTGGTAATTGCCTTTTAATAAGATAGCTGTTGGCCGTCATTGTTATTTAAGTGCGGTAAAAAAATTCATCGGAGAGAGAACTAGCGTGAAGATTAAAATGTACGGGATTTTCTTAAGTTTGTTTTTTGCACTTGGCATTAGTTTCTTATTCGGCACTGAAGCGTCCGCTCATGAATACAAAGGCCATTCCCACAGTCCGGATCTCGATATAAATGCGGAAGGCGTCGGTGTTGGAGATGCGGATTCCATAGAGAAACTGACTCGTCACCTGGCAAAGCACATTGCCCTGATTCAGGAGGACTCAAGCCTTAGTCGCCCGGAGCAAGCCAAAGAATTGGTGATACTGGCACAACGGATGAGGGAACAGGGGGTCTTCAATAATGGCGAAGTCTACTCCATAGTTGTAAACCCCGAGGGATATATAGTAAACCATGGATTGTATCCCGACCTGCATTTCAAAAGATCTCTCCCTTCCTTTGAGTTTAAAGACGGGAACGGCATGACGACCGGAACCATGCAAACCCTGCTCGACAGCAACAGCGAGAACCCGACATGTATAGATTACCACTATGACGGACAAGACAGAACGTTATGTGCAATGGCCACGGAGGTCTTCTCCGCCGGCGGCCGCACAATCAGTATAGTGGGTCTTCATCACGCAGAGGATAACTACAGTCTAATCGAGAGGGACAACCCTAACTGCAATGACCCCCTGTTCAGCCTTCCCGTCACCGCAAAGCAGGTTGATGATGAGCAAGATCCGCAAGAGAAGGAAAAACTGCTTGTGCAGTATGTAAAAGCGGTTGGCGAGAAATTCAAGGAACGCGAGGGCAAGATAGCATCGCAACTATTCAGAGAGGACCCTCAACTCGTCCTCCGTGCCGTAGGCGGCACACCGGAACAGATACAGTCTGCGGAGGAAGAACTCGGAGAAAGATCTGTCCGGATAGCTCTCGCGACAACAGGCTGTATCGGCGAAGGAGATTACAGCAAGGGTTCTATATACCCCTTCTTGCTGGAACCAGAGAAGGGTCTCGCTGTTCTTAACGGACTCGATTTTCATCTCTACGGAGTAAGCGTCTCATTAACCGACCCGGACCCGATTCAGTGCGACGGAGCAAATATTCTGGAAGCTTTTCGCAATGCAGTGACAAATGGAAGCGGAGACCTCGCGGATTTGGCAGTGGGGAATAACGGCTTCGTCACATATCATTGGGACCATCCCGAGACTCCTGGGGACAACAACGAGGGCTATCTTGAAAAAGACGAGGTTCCCGGCTTCTCCATAAAGAAAAGCTATATTGAGGTGATAGACACAACACCACCTGAGTTTGCCGCTTTGGGCGCTCCTCCAACCTGGCGTATCGTCGGTTCAGGAATTTATCTGGACGATGCCGAATACTGCAAAGAGGATGACGAAGGATGCGCAATCGCCGCAACCACCCGTACGCCTCAAAGTGCTTTGCTTAACCTGTTCTTGATAGCGTCTGTCTTGTTCCCGGTCGTTTTCTTAAGAAAACATATTTAGATTGCTTCAATAACTTTAAAATCCCGCATCAAGGCGATTACCCCTAAGTTTTAGGGATAATCTCATCTTGTTCCTTTGTCAGGAGAGAAACCGCTTGGGGGAAGTTTGGCAGTTATGTATATAATTCCCAGCCTATTTTATTTCGCGCAGCAGGTATTGCCCGCCCGTTTAGTGTAAACAGCATTCCGATTCGATTAGAATATCAGAGGAAATGTTCGGCAAAAACTTCAAAAAGCAGAAAATCCAGACTCCCGAAGTCGAGATAAACACGGTCTGGGGAGGAAAAGGAGAACCTATACTTCTCCTGCACGGCTATCCGCAGACGCATGTTATGTGGCACGCGGTAGCGGGTACACTCGCCTCGAACTTTCTGGTCGTGTGCCCCGATCTTCGAGGTTACGGAGACAGCTCTAAGCCTGCCGGGGAAAAAGATCACTCAAACTATTCAAAAAGGGCTATGGCAGCGGATATGGTCTCGGTAATGGAAGCTCTGGGTTTTCGTGAATTCTACGCAGCGGGACACGACAGGGGAGGCAGGGTGCTTCACCGCATGTGTCTTGATCACCCTGAAAAAGTCCTAAAGGCCTGCGTCATGGACATTGCCCCTACTCACCACATGTTCAAGACCGCGGACAAGCACTTCTCCACGGGTTACTATCACTGGTTCTTTCTTATCCAGCCCGACGGACTTCCGGAGAAAATGATAGGGGCGGACCCGGAATACTATCTTCTCGAAAAGCTCAGGAGGTGGAGCGCCCCCGGAGCCAAGTTTCATCCGGAGGCCGTAAAAGAGTACGTGCGCTGTTTCAGCGACCCCAGCGCAATTCACTCAAGCTGCGAAGACTACAGGGCCGCGGCCTCAATAGACATTGTTCACGACGAAGAAGATATGGATGCCAAGATAACGTGTCCGCTTCTTGCCCTTTGGGGCGGAAAGGGGTTCATTCACAGAACCTACGACGTGCTTGACGTATGGAGAAAGAAAGCACTCAGCGTTTCTGGAAAACCGCTTGACTGCGGCCATTTTGTCCCGGAGGAGAAACCCCGGGAGACCTCCGCGGAACTGCTGTCATTTTTCGGATAACGGAATTTTCCGGAACCGGTTAAGCCGGGTTTGATTCCCTCGGGAGAATCCCCGTCGGTATATTGTCCGCCACCGCTATTTTGTATAGAGTATCACCATGTCGAAAATGCTTTTCGTAATGGACCCGATCGAATCCATAAACATAAACAAGGACACCACCTTCGTCATAATGCTTGAATGCCAGGCAAGGGAACATGAAGTCCGCTACTGCGAACTCAAGGATCTTTTCGTCAAAGACTCGAGGGCATGGGCGGATTCAACGGCGCTTCGCCTCGAGAGAAAAAGTGATTACTACTCAAAGGGTTCCACGGAAAGTTCTCCGCTTGATGACTTCGACGTCGTATGGATGAGGAAGGATCCTCCCTTTAACATGGACTATATCTACTCAACCTACATACTAAGCAGGGTTGACGAGTCCGCAACTCACGTGATCAACCATCCGGCCGGGATAAGGGAATCTAACGAGAAAATGTATAGCCTTAATTTCACCGACTATATCCCCCCTACCCTGGTTTCAAAAGACATCGAAAAGCTAAAGGAGTTTCTCTACGAAACCGGTAACGAAATTGTGGTAAAACCGCTTGACGGTTACGGCGGGGAGGGAATTTTTCTCGTAAGAGCCGATGATCCTAACCTCAACGTTATATTCGAGAACATAACCGACTTCGGGCGGACCTACGTGATGGCCCAGAAATTCATAAAAGAGGTTTCGCAGGGAGACAAAAGGGTTATAATTCTAAACGGCCAGCCCATAGGGGCAGTAATGAGGGTAGCCGCAAAGGGAGAATTCAGAAGCAATTTCCACTCCGGAGGACATCCCGAAAAAACCACGCTTACGGAAAGGGACCTGGAGATATGCGACGGTCTCAGACAGAAACTCATAGAAGACCGGCTCTATATGGTCGGAATCGACATAGTCGGAGGGTATCTGACCGAAGTCAACACCACGAGCCCGACATGCGTTCAGGAAATAAATTTCTTCAGCGGGACCAAGCTTGAATCGCAGATAGTCGATTTCGCGGAGAGCATTATCCGCGGGACTCCAGAGAGCCGTTAGAAATTCCCGGGCAAGAAGCCGACGCAGGACTCTAATAATGAAAATATCCAAAGAAGACGTACTCAACACAGCCGAGCTTGCAAGGCTCGAGTTTGATGACGAAACACTTTCGAAGTTCACTCGCCAGCTCGGCGACATCCTCGTCCACATAGATGAGCTTGCCGAGCTTGACACGAAAGACGTGGAGCCCACATCGCATGTGCTTGAACTCTCAACCCCCTTCCGAAAAGACGAGGTGAATCAACTAATAACAACTGAAGATGCCCTTAGCAACGCACCTGGCAAAGAAAACGATTTTTTCACGGTTCCAAAAGTCATAGAGGACCAAGACTAACCCCATGTCCATCCCAAGAACCATAAAAGAGGCAGCCGCGTTAATAGAGAGAAGAGAGGCTTCCCCGGTGGAGCTTGCCGAACTTTTTCTCGAGCGCATATCCTCCGAGGATGGAAAGATAAACTCATACATAACCGTCTGGGAAGAAGCGGCCTTGGAGGCCGCCAGAAAGGCGGAAAAACAGATATCCGAAGGAAACTATCTGGGCCCTCTCCATGGAGTCCCGATAGCGCTTAAGGATATTTTCGTAACAAAGGACTCAAGGACCACCTGCGGGTCGAAAATGCTGCGGGATTTCGTCCCTCCTTATAACTCCACCGTGGCCGAAAAACTCATGGCAAGCGGTTCCGTAGTACTCGGGAAAAACAACATGGACGAGTTCGCCATGGGATCTTCAAACGAAACATCTTACTTCGGGCCGGTAAAAAACCCTTGGGACACCGACAGGGTTCCGGGAGGATCAAGCGGAGGCAGTGCCGCTGCCACAGCGGCAAATCTGTGCGTCGCGTCAGTAGGAACAGACACGGGGGGTTCCATAAGACAGCCCGGTTCCCTCTGCGGAGTAGTGGGAATGAAACCAACCTACGGAAGGGTAAGCCGCTACGGCATGATCGCATTCGCTTCTTCCCTTGATCAGGCGGGACCGCTTGCGAAAACCGTGGAGGACGCGGCCATAATCCTCTCTTCCATAGCGGGCCATGACCCGATGGACTCAACATCCGTAAACCTTCCGGCAGCCGATTACGCAAGCGCGCTCAGCGCGGACGTAAAGGGGCTGCGGGTAGGCATACCGAAGGAATACTTTATTTCGGGGATGGATCCCGAAGTGGAAAAATCCGTCCGCAAAGCTATCGCCGAGCTTGAAACCCTAGGAGCGGAGATCGTGGAGATTTCACTTCCTCACTCCCGCTACGCGGTTTCAACCTACTATATAATTGCCCCCTCGGAAGCAAGTTCGAACCTCGCGAGATACGACGGAGTAAGATACACCTACCGCTGCGAAAATCCGGAAACCTTAAGGGACTTGTTTTTCAGAAGCCGCTCGGAAGGATTCGGAGACGAGGTGAAAAGAAGAATAATGCTTGGTACCTACGCTCTTTCAACGGGCTACTATGACGCCTATTACCTGAAAGCGCAGAAGGTAAGAACTCTGATAATAAAAGATTTCGAGAACGCATGGGAAAAAGTCGACGTCATAGCAAGTGCCACTTCTCCTGAGACCGCTTTCAGAATAGGTGAAAAAACAGAGGATCCCCTCAAAATGTACCTGTCCGACATACTTACCATTCCCTGCAACATAGCGGGACTGCCAGGAATATCGGTTCCATGTGGATTCAGTTCCGAGAAGCTTCCGATAGGACTTCAGATAATGGGAAAACCGTTTGACGAGCAGACGGTGCTAAATGTCGCGTACGCCTACGAGCAAAGCACCAAATGGTATGAAAAAGAAGTCGCCCCACCTGGATAATCGCACTTCGGCACACACCTCGACAGAGAAATGTGTTATTATCAAAAGTATGAAGCTTCTTCTCCCGAAACAGGAGGGCATGTTATGAGTAAAGAGAAAAAGTGTACTGTGTGCGGCAAGCCTTCTCCCGACTTCATATGCGAGTCATGCCAGTCGAATATTCAGGCTGAGGCCGTGGGAAGGAAATCAAAGATGGAAAAACAGGTGAAGGTAGGCGGCTCAATAGCCGACAAGCGCTCAAAACAAGAGTAGCGCTCTTACCCTTCCCAGATTCCAAGAGCAATCCTATAGACGCTGTTCTTCGATGCTCCCGAGGATTCGCAGACCGCACGGACGGCGTCACTGAGAGCAACCCCGCGCTCCTTCATCGCGCGCAGGGTCTTTTGCGTTTCTTCAGTCGAGATCTTCTTACGCCCTTCCCTGCTGCCCTCCAAGACGACTGTCACTTCTCCCTTAACCGAATCTCTTTCCGAAAGGACTGAAATCACTTCCGAAACTGATCCCCGGATTGCCTCTTCATAGAGCTTTGTCATTTCTCTTGCGACGCAGATCCCCCTATCGCCGAGGATTTCCAGCAAAACACTCAAGGTGCCTGAAAGTCTTCTGGCAGACTCATAGAAAATCAGAGTGTACGGGTAGTCCTTTACGTCCTTTAAAAGCTCTTTTCTCTTGCCGACGGTCCTAGGGAAAAAACCGAGAAAGAGAAAACTGTCCGTGGGAAGTCCCGAAACGACAAGCGCAGACAAAACGGCCGAGGGACCGGGTACGGGTACTACCTCTATATTGTTTTCAATCGAGAGATTTACAAGCCTCCACCCGGGGTCGGAAACCGAAGGGGTTCCGGCGTCGGAAACAAGCGCCACGTCCTTCCCCTCCTTGAGTTCTTCAAGCAGCCTCTGCGACTTTTCAACCTCGTTGTGTTCATGATAACTCGTGAGGTTGGTTTCGATTCCGTAGCGGGCAAGAAGTTTTTTCGTGGTTCTCGTATCCTCACACGCTATCAACTGGCAATTTCTGAGAACATCAAGAGCCCTCAGAGTGACGTCCTCAAGATTCCCTATAGGAGTTGAGACAACAAAAAGTTTTCCAACCATGGGTTTATCCATCGGAATCTCTTGGTATATGGATCAGAATAAAACTGTTCAAGATTGGTTGTTCTTTCAATCTTTATAATCAGGCATGGCTTCATTGATAGGGATAACTTTGTTCATGAAGAACAACAAATTCCTTCTTGGAAATATCAAAGAATCGATCAAAGAAGTTCGTCAGTTTGGAGAGAACACTCTCTCGCTTCTGGGTACGTTCACCACCCGGAGAGAAGCGAGACACCGGAGGCAAAACCTTTGCGATCGCTGTACCGGTCGTGGCAATATTTCCATCGCGGAATGCATTTCGTACAAATGCGTATGCTTCGTCATGATTCAGTCCCTCGCTTTTAATGATATCCTCAAGTTCTTCAATTTTTTTCTTTTCAACAAACTTCTGCCAGTCATCATCTACTACAGAGTGAACATCAAGTGTTGCAATGAACTGATCAATGAGGTCTTTCTTATTCCGAAGTTCAACGCTTGAATTGATCGCCTTTTTAATATCAATCAGCAGTTCTCGGTCCTTGATGTGATTTTCATGGTACTTTTTGATAAGCCCTAGTATGTAGTCAATATTGATCTCTATCTGCTTGATAAGTTCCATCTCAAAGACCAAGTCGTCGTTAATGTTTTCTTTCTCGCTTTCAGTGCCTCCGCGAAATTCGTTGTACAGGTCTATGTACATGCTGTGGTAGTCTTGCAGGTCACGGGCTGAGAGTATTTCGTTGCCGGCAAATTCATCGAAAGTCACCAAGATGTTCTGTACGCGCAATATATCGCCATAGAGCTTGATAAAGTCTCTCTGGTTCTGTTCTCCCAAGATACGCTCGCCAACAGGGAATTTATCCTGAAGCTCCTCAACCAGACTCTTGTAGCCGCGTACTTCCTTCTCGCCATCTTTGTATCCGTTGTAGTAATCATCGTATGCCTTCAGGAGGACAATACCTCTTGCTTCCTTGTCTCCAAAAAGGGCGATTGATTTGTTTGTCGCTTCCTCTAAGTTTCGGAAACACACGATATTCCCGAAGGTTTTGACGCTGTTGAGAATGCGGTTAGTACGCGAATACGCTTGCAGCAGTCCATGTAATCGCAGGTTTTTATCAACCCACAAAGTATTGAGCGTGGTCGCATCAAATCCGGTCAAAAACATATTTACTACAATGAGAATATCGATCTCTCGGTTTTTTACTCGCTCGCTTACGTCCTTGTAGTAATTCTGAAACCTGTCAGAAGACGTACCATAGGATGTTCCGAACATCGCATTATAGTCAGCGATGGCATTCTCAAGAAAATCCCGCGAACTTTTATCAAGTCCACTCGTATCCTCTGAGTTCTCGTCTACCATCCCATCTACATCCTCTTCGTTTACGCCAAAACTGTAGATCAATGCCACTTTAAGCTTTTTGTCGCTTGGTACGTCTGCGAGCTGCTTCTTAAACTCGGCATAATATTTTTTGGCTACTTCAATCGAAGAAACAGTAAAAATTGAATTGAACCCGGCAAGTCTTCGGTCTTTAAGCTTGTATGAACTGTTTCGCTTGGTCTTCTGATCAAAATGTTCTCGAATATAACCCACAATATTCGCCAGACGATCATGCGAAGCAAGCGCGGCCTCGCGGTCAATATCGCTTACTTTCTTATCCTCAATATCTTCCGCTTCACGAACCGTTGAGACATAATCGACCTTGAAAGGCAGAACATTTCTATCTGCAATCGCATCTACGATAGTGTACGAGTGTAATCTATCCCCAAACGCTTGTTCGGTAGTCTTAAGGTCAGCACGGCTACTAGAAGAAGCGTTTACCGCAAAAATCGGCGTGCCGGTAAAGCCAAAGAGATGATATTGCTTAAACGCCCTAGTGATCGCTATGTGCATATCACCAAATTGCGACCGATGGCATTCGTCGAAAATGAGCGCCACATGACATTCAAAGATCGTGTGACCTCTATTACGCCCGACGAATCGATCAAGTTTCTGAATCGTTGTGATAATGATGCGTGAGTTCGGATCTTCGAGTTGCCGCTTTAGAATTTTCGTGCTGGTATTGCTGTTGGCAGCACCCTTCTCGAACTTGTCATATTCCTTCATTGTCTGATAGTCCAAGTCCTTTCGGTCTACCACGAACAGCACTTTGTCTACATACGGCAACTTGCTCGCAAGTTGCGCCGTTTTGAAACTTGTGAGCGTCTTGCCCGATCCGGTCGTGTGCCAGATGTATCCACCAGCCTCCAGACTTCCGAGTTTTTTATAATTTGTACTCACTTCAATACGGTTCAATATCCGCTCAGTTGCAACAATCTGATATGGACGCATCACGAGGAGTTGGCGGTCGGTCGTGAAAACACAATAGCGGGTCAAAATGTTCAAGAGTGCGTGCTTGGCAAAAAATGTCTTCGCAAAATTCATTAAATCAGTAATTGGCTTGTTGGTTGCATCCGCCCACCAACTCGTAAACTCAAAGCTATTGCTTGAACGCTTGCCCCGCTTAACTCCTCTCTCATTAGCTTCCTTGATGTGCTGAGAGCGCGTCGTATTGCTGTAATACTTAGTATGCGTGCCATTTGAAATAACAAAGAGCTGGACATATTCATACAGTCCCGACGCAGCCCAGAAACTCTCGCGCTGGTAACGGTTGATCTGATTGAATGCTTCTTTAATAGCGACGCCACGACGCTTGAGTTCAATGTGCACCAGAGGCAATCCGTTCACCAGCACGGTTACGTCATAGCGATTTGCGCGTTGACCCTCGTCGGTTGAGTACTGGTTGATGACTTGCAACGTATTGTCGTGAATGTTGTCCTTGCGGAGAAGGTAGATGTTTTTAACTGAGCCATCGTCACGAGTGAGGTTTTTGATGTAATCTTCCTGGATTGTTGCAGTTTTTTCTTCAATGCTCTGGTTAGAGTTTGCCAACTCATCCATAAAGAATCGTTTCCATTCACTGTCGCTGAAATTGTAGTCATTGAGTTTCTCGAGTTGTGTACGTAAGTTTACGATCAGATCGGTTTCATCTGTGATCGGCAGATACTCGTACGCTTGGGATTCAAGTTGTTCAATAAATGCGCTTTCAAGATCCGCCTCGCTTTGATACTGCTCAGCGCGGCTTCTCTCCGGCGAATATTCCGCTACGACTGTACTCTGCGGATTCTCCACTACCAAATTGTACTTATTGTTAACTGACATATTCATTGAATGTTAAAAGCCTGCCGCGATAGTATTCATACTGCTTTCGTCGTGCGGCAAGTTCGGCGGGTAAACCGATGGAAATGTCGTTTACGAGCGCTTCAAATTTATCAAGGATGGAAACAATGCGTTTCTGTTCAGCAAGCGGTGGGATGGGGATTTTGATTTTTGCCAAATCTTTCGCATACACTCTAATAACTTTTGTTCCTTTAGCATACTTTCTTTTTTGATCCGCAAAGCTTGGTGTCTGAAAATAATATGCTAAATATTTGGGGTTCTCATTATGTTTGAAAATCGCTAAGTCTCCACCAGCAACAATCTCCTGTTCTCCAAGCCAAGCAACCGCTTTGCAGACATCTTGAACGTTCTCACTGGTAGTGGCAATAACCAAATCTCCTTTTTCAACCTCCTTCAACTTGTTGGCTAGCTCTTTTGATACAAACGATTTTGTTTTATCGGCAAAAGTCCCATAATAGGTGTAAATCTGACCGTAATGAATGCAACCAACACCACTCTCCACAAAGTCTTTTTTCTGTAATCCACTTCCTCTAACCATGGTCCCTATCTCCCCTAACGCTATACTCCTCCCCCCCCCCCGATTAAACGTCAATAGTTCATTGCGATAATACTCATACTGTTTCTTTCTTGCCTCTAGTTCTGCCTCTAGTTCTGCCTCTAGTTCTGCCTCTAGTTCTGTAAAGGTATCAAGGATCTTTACGATCTCTTCTTGGATTGCAAGCGGTGGAATGGGGATTTTAAATTTTTTAAACTTTTTCATGTTTACCGAGGCAAAGCTTGCAGTGTTAGTGTTGCTTCTACACCACTCACCTAAAACATATCCGTAATAGAACATGAATTTCATGTCAATAGAACGGTTCACTTTTTTACTCAAAAAAGTGAACCGTTGATTCGCTAGCGAATCAACAGTTAGCAACGCATGCTCGCCAATGGTTGCTGTTGTAGCGATAATGATTGAATTTGCAGGAAAAAGATAACCATCCTTAACCGCCTGTGGGGTAACGTGTTGAATAGAATCACTAAGAGTCCGACCATTCTTGCGTATATCCTCCATTCGAAACCAAGGAATTGTCCCATTCGTCCAGTAATCTGAATTTTTCTTTGACGGGGTGTAACCGTTTTTAATGTCAAATATTTCTTGAAGTTCCTTAAATTCCACACCATTTGGACATAGTTCGGCGATCAATTTCTCAATTTTGTTCATATGTTTTACCATAACTATTCCTTGCTATTTGCTCCTTCTATATCGCCGATAATAGCATCAATCGCCTCGCGCAACTCTTGCTGTCGTACAACAATCTTCGCAATTTTCTTGTTGAGTTCAGTAATGTCTATCACCTCACGAGTGTCCTTGCCCTCAACATAGTTTGATACAGCAATATTGTAGTCATTCTCAGAGATTATCTTGTTGTCAACTAAAGCAGCAAAGTGTTCAATATCTTTACGGTTGGTAAATGCGTCGAGTATCTTAGCGCGGTTTGCTTCACTTAATGTATTCTTGTTGCCACCACGAAAGAACTCAGCAGATGCATCAATGAACAATGTTTTATTGTCCTTCTTGCTCTTTCTGAGCACAATGACGCACGTCGCAATAGTGGTTCCGAAAAAGAGGTCAGGCGGAAGCTGAATAACCGTATCAATATAGTTGTTTTCCACCAGATACTTGCGTATTTTTTGCTCAGCTCCGCCACGGTAGAGTACACCCGGAAACTCAACAATAGCCGCAGTGCCACTCGTGGAAAGCCATGAAAGCATGTGCATTGTGAAAGCAAGGTCGGCTCTGCTCTTTGGCGCAAGCACGCCAGCCGGAGAAAAGCGAGAGTCGTTGATGAGGATCGGATTCGCATTGCCTTCCCATTTAATGGAATAGGGCGGATTGGAGACGATTGCGTCAAACGGTTCATCATCCCAATGCTTTGGATCAGTAAGTGTATCGCCGTGTGCGATATCAAACTTCTCGTAGTTGATATCGTGCAAAAACATATTGATACGGCAGAGGTTGTAGGTAGTAAGGTTGCTTTCCTGGCCAAAAAAACCTTGCCGAACCTTATCCTTGCCGAGGACTTTGGCAAATTTGAGTAGTAGCGAACCGGAACCGCAAGCTGGGTCGTAGACCTTATTCACTTCTTTCTTGCCTACGGTAGTAATTTCTGCAAGCAACTCACTGACCTCCTGAGGCGTGAAGAACTCGCCACCGGATTTTCCAGCGTTTGAAGCGTACATGGTCATCAGAAACTCGTAGGCATCACCAAAAGCGTCAATGGAGTTGTCGGCATAATCGCCGAAACGGAGCCCGCCGATAGCTTCAAGAAGCCTAGTGAGTTTCTGATTCCGATTTTCTACGGTATTGCCAAGTTTGGCGGAGTTGACATCAATATCGTCAAACAACCCCTTAAGGTCGTCCTCACTCTCGGTGCCTTTGGCAGAGTTTTCAATATTGTTGAAAACAGTCTCGAGCGTTTCGTTCAAGTCCGAGTCGTGGCGTGCGTTCTTTGCCACATTCACAAACAACTCGCTGGGGAGCATGTAAAATCCTTTTTCTTTTACTGTGTCATCTCGACCGAACTCAGCTTTTTTGTCTGAAAGCGTTGCGTAATCAAAATCTTTAGTTCCAGTGCGTCGCTCTTCTTCATTAATGTAGTTTGTGAGGTTCTCGCTGATGAACCGGTAGAAGAGCATCCCGAGCACATATTGCTTAAAGTCCCAACCGTCGACACTCCCGCGCAGATCGTTGGCGATCTGCCAGATCGTGCGGTGCAATTCTGCTCGTTCTTGTTCTCTGCCTACTTTTCCATTTGATACTTTTGCCATAATTGTTATTGAGAATTTGCAGTTGTTTCGTTCAAACATACGTTGGCGGAGGGCGAGGGATTCGAACCCCCAAGTCCTTTCGGACGCCGGTTTTCAAGACCGGTGCAATAGCCGTTCTGCCAGCCCTCCGGCAAAAATCAGATTATACAGATAAACCAGACGTGCTTCACTTGTCTTTCACGATAACAGTTATTTTCTCCGAAAGCACGGGAGGTTTATGGGGTATGTGCAAATAATTGCCCAACAGCAAACGCAGAGTATGTTTCCCGGGAGCAAGGGTTATTTCCGTTTCCGTCTGCCCGCCTCCAAAGTGCCTTACGTTCTCGCTGAAGGCAAGAGGTTTTTCCATGTCTGGCAGAGTCTCAAGATCAATTAGCAGATGGTGATGCCCGGTATTTGGAAGCTTGACCCCGGCTGGAGCAACTCCCATGTTCACCAGCCCGAATCTCACTGTAAAGGTTTTGCCGACAACATCCCCGTCTTTCGGGGAAATGATATACACCTTGGCTCCGGGAGGAGATTCGGAGAAATGCTTTTCAGCAAAAGCCACATTCCATGATATAGCTGTGGCTATGAAAAACAAAAGAAACGTTCTGCTCATTTTATTACCCTGAAGACCTTAATTGCGAAAACACCTGTCTATCTAAAGTACATGTTTTTTTCAGAATCGTCATTTGAGAAAGATACAAGAAAGTATGGAGAAAAATAGCCGTGGAATGATTTCTGCCCGTAGTAGTTAGTCTTATTACCAATACTCAAACTCAATTTCTCTGGCTACGACGGTTCCCGAGCTTATTCTGGTACCTTCAACCTCTACGCGTCTGCCAACGGCTAGGTCGCTGGCGTCGCCGTATTCGAACCGGGTTGAAGGACCGTGAATTACCAGGATATCGTCCAGAAGAAAGGACTGGGAGTCTACAATGGTTAAGATTGTGCCCTCGATTTCGTAATGAGCATCGTCGTAGTACCAATCTTCAAACTCAATTTCTCTGGCCACTACGGTTCCCGAGCTTATTCTGGTACCTTCAACCTCTACGCGTCTGCCAACGGCTAGGTCGTCGGCGTCGCCGGATCCGAACCGGGTTGAAGGACCGTGAATTACCAGGATATCGCCCAGAAGAAAGGACTGGGAGTCCACAATGGTTAAGATTGTGCCCTCGATTTCGTAATAAGCATCGTCGTAGTCATAGTTATAGTCGCTTTCACCACCACAAGCTACTAAGCTGAATATAATCAGAAAAACTGTGTGCGTTGCCCATAAGAAATTTCTGAACGACATCTCGCGAGCACCTATTCTCTTTCTGTAAATTGTATCATATCACCTGCCCTCTAAGACAATCTACAATATGGGAATACGCTCAAACAGGTAGATCTTCAAATATCGGAACGGCTCTCCAAGCGACGCGCCATGATGGGCTCAATCTGGGGTATTAGGATTTCTAATTCCAAAGATCAACTAGGACTCTCCCAACCTGACCGCCTTTCAGTATAATGTCTATCTCGGGGTCGAGACCTTCAAGGGAAACTGTCCTGCACATCTGCTCAAAGGTATCAAGCTTCCACTCCCCTGACATCTTTTCCCATACGAGCCTCCTTCTTTTCATCGGGCAGCTCGCCGAATCTATACCCACAAGCGTAACTCCCCTCAATATAAACGGATAGACATTTATATTGAGTTCATGAGAGGCGACATTTCCGCATGTAGTCACAACGCCTCTCTGCCTCGCGGACTTAATAGCGGTGGCAAGCATTTCTCCGCCCACTGTATCAACCACTCCGGCCCATTGCCCCTTAAGAAGCAGTCTTCCCGAAGGATCGGTCAAATCCTCTCTCCCTATGACCTCCTCGGCCCCCAAGTCCTTCAGGAACTGCTCTTGGTCGGGTTTTCCCGTGGAAGCCGTCACTCCGTAGCCGGCTTTCCTAAGAATAGCGACGGCCATGCTGCCAACCCCTCCCGTCGCCCCCGTCACAAGAATCTTTCCGTCTTCCGGCTCTACTCCGCCTTCAACGATTCTCAACACGGACTGCGCCGCTGTAAAACCCGCGGTTCCGTACATCATCGACTCTTTTAGCTCAAGTCCCTCAGGCAGGTTAACCACCCAGTCAGCCGGAACCCTGATGTACTGTCCGAATCCCCCGGAAGTATCCATCCCCAGATCGTAGCCATGCACTATAACTTTGTCTCCAGGTTGAAACTCCGGATTTGTTGAATGCTCGACTATACCGGCGGCGTCAACCCCGGGAGTATGGGGGTAATTTTTCGTAACACCCCTGTTTCCTATGGCAGAAAGTGCGTCCTTATAATTCAGGGATGAGTATTTTACGTTTAAGAGCACTTCCCCGTCGGGCAGACTGTCGAGTTCTCTGGTCGTGACTTCCCTCGTGAACTTCCCATCTTCGGTTCTGCTTACAACCATTGCCTTAAAGCTGTCAGAATTCATTAAAAACCTCCTTCAGTTCCGGTTTTCATCCGCGCAAAGATCCTCAAGCGCAAGCAAAAGCGCCTGCGTTCCAAGCCTTCCGTGCCCGAGGACGCTCGCCCTTTCGTAAAGAGATTTAACAAGAGCAAGCCCGGGAAGATCAATTCCCATCCTCTGCGATTCCCTGAGGGCAATCTCCATATCCTTTATGAAGTGCTCAACGAAAAAACCCGGGTCATAATCCCCATCCATGATTCTCGGGCCGAGATTGTTAAGAAGCCAGCTCGAAGCCGCACCGCTTCCCACCGAACGAAGCATGGTATGCGGGTCGAGCCCCGCCTTCTTGCAATAGATCAAGTTCTCGCAGATTCCTATCATTACTCCCGCTACCGTAATCTGGTTACACATCTTCGCGTGCTGCCCGGAGCCCGCCTTGCCCTGATATACGATGTTTTTTCCAAGGAGCCCCAGAAGCGGTTTTACCAGATCAAAAGCTTCCTCATCTCCTCCAACCATTATTGAAAGTTCTCCTTTAACGGCGCCCACGTCTCCCCCGGAGACCGGAGCATCCAAAGAAACGCAGCCCAAGCCGACCGCTTTTTCGTACATTTCCTTTGCAAGAGTAGGCTCGGTTGTGGTCATGTCGACAAAGACGCGGACTGATGCGGGCTCAACCAGAAGACCCTTGCTACCGAAATATACTTCTCTTACGTCATCGGGATAACCGACAATCGTGAAGATAACATCGGCCCGGCGGGCAACTTCAATAGGAGAGTCACACCAGCTGGCCCCTTCGCTCAGAAGCTCCCCGGCCTTTTTCTTTGTTCTGTTAAAAACAAAGACTCGGTACCCGGCGCGAACGAGGTGCATGCACATGGGCGCCCCCATGATGCCTGTTCCTATCCACCCTATTGAGCTTTGTTCGGGGCTTATTTCGTCCATTTCCGCTGAAAAAACTATTGCGAAGCGACTTCTTGCCGCTTAAGCATGGGAAGATACTTCCCGCCGAGGAGTATATGACCTTCGCTTGAACCGGCAAGCAGCCTTTGCACGAGATATTCTCTGTCGGGCCCTAGAACGTTAACCCCGTGATCCGACTCAACAAGACACAGGAGCTTTATGTCGCTGCCGTTTTTGGTCGCGGTTTCATAAACCGCGGAGTAGTTAAGAAGCGCGGCTTCCACGGTGCCGCAGGGAAGAGAGGGGTTCTGGGCTCCGGCGTGGTGTTCGCTCACACCGAACCAGCATGGGTCAGGGTAGCCGTGGAAATGCAGGATGGACATTTCCTTTTCAATCAGAGAGGGGGCATAAAGAGCGGAGGAAAGTGCCTGAGAGAGTATAACGTAAGTATCAAAAGACGGCCTTATGTCTCTTCTCCCCAGGTCGACTCCTCTGGGTATCTGAAGATGAAGTTTTCCCTTTACGAGGCCGATCCTGACTATATCCGAATCCGGATTCAGGTTTGTTTTATCACATCCCGACCTCGAGGTGACGATCCATATGTCCGGAACCTGCTGGTACACCGTTCCGTCACCGAGAAGGGTCTTGACATACCATCTGTCGTTTGAGGCCGCTCTTACCTCGTCGGGGTTGTAACCCGGAATTTCCTGCAGGGAATTCCACATGTTCTCATCGATGTGTTTCTCCCCATCGTATCCGGGAGGTTCGGCAAGCGCTATGAATCCGTATGAAACACCGGTTCTTCCGTCAAGTATCTTGTTCGCCACATCCCTGTGCGAAAGGCGCTTTATCGCATCCACGAATTTTGACCCCGCGGGAAAAAGGTCGGTGCTTTTGAGGTCCGTGCCCAAGGTAGACAGTTTCTTGGCATACTCAAACTCCCCCGGGTCGTATTCGCTTACGGAAAAACGCGTCAGAACGGGTGGCTTTATAGGGGCGTATATCTTCGGAATAAGCGAATAGAGCACGAAATCATCAAGCTGATCATGGGTGTATATGGAATCGGAGAGATTCATGTTTGTTATCCCGAACTTGCTGTATGAAACCCCTATAACGATCTCCGACATGTTGGCTATCAGGTTTTTCAGCCCTATGGAGATTTTTCTTTCATAGGTCGTATCCTCATTCTCAAACTCAGGGTCAAGGGACATTATCGTTATGACCTGAGTGTTATAGGGGTCCTGGAGATAGCCGACGGTGAAATCGTCCGCCCAGCCGCTTATCTTCAGTATGCTGCTGACCGACAGGCTGTCCTTTCTGGCAAGCCTGTAGATGTTCTCCGCTATCTTGCTAAGAAACCACCTGAGAGGAGAAAGCTTCTTTCTGACGTCTATTACGGCGTTTACTTTCCTCCTCACGGACCTGAGTCCCATGAGCTTTGAGAACATCCCGTAAGATGCGTCCTCGGTTGTCGCGTCTTCCCAGGAAATAACGTTAACCCCGTTTTGGAGAAGCGAGTTCCTGAGTCTTTCCCTGTACGCGCTTATCTCGGTGTCCGGGTAATTTTTCGGAAGTGGCTTGAAGGTTACGGTAACCCGCTCCGACATCTCGGTCGGATCTTTGGGATTAACCAGGTTCTTTATCTTCGGCATTCCGGAAAGAGCCGCGATGGTCTGCAGATCTAAATCCGCAATTCCCTGATGATCGTTCATAAAGAAGACAACCTCACGCAACCCGTATCAGAGTACGGGTACAGGGGCAAACAAAACAGAGCAAACGAAAGTTCCAACCAAGCCCGGACAACCTAGAGTTTAACGCTTGCCACGGATTTTTTCAATCTCGCGAAGCATCTCTTCCCGGACCACGCTCTCAAGCTTCTCGCCGCCCTCTTTTCCCTTTGGAAAGCTTGCGGTATCTATAGGAGGAAGGACCCTGACTACAATATCCCCGTCGGTATTAAGTTCGTAGGAACCCTTTTTTCTTATATCCTTGCCTCCCCATATGATCATTGGCACAACCGGCACCCTTGAAAGCGAGGCCATAAAAAAACCGCCCTGCTTAAAGGGAAGGAGTTCTCCATCCTCGCTTCTTGTGCCCTCAGGAGCAATAACCACCGAAGGCCCGTTTCTTATTTTCCTTACGATTTCCCGTACCCTGTTCGTATCTCCAACCGAACCGTCCCTCGCGACGAAATATTGTCCGCTAAGTGAGCACACCCAGCCGATAAAGGGAATCGAGGCAACTTCATTTTTCATGACCGCTCTCCACTCAAAAGGCAGCACCGCGGAGAAAACGGGTATGTCTAGGGAGCTCTGGTGGTTGAACATCACTATGAAAGGGGCTTCCGGGAAATTTTCAGTTCCTCTTACGTCAAGCCGCACTCCGCAGGACCAAAGAACTGTTTTTCCCCAAGGCCGAACGGAGCACTTTATAAGATGCCTTACGGCGAGAAGCGACATCACAATTCCCACGCTGCCCCAGAATGCCGTAAACAGGGACGAAAAAATTATCGCCACAATGCTTCTTATCTTCTTCATCACTGCTACTCCGTTGCGTCGCAAAAAAACTTCCGTGAGTCTGGACTACTCGGGAACTATGATGTTTACTCCCTGCTCCCCAATCCGTATATCATGTTTTCCGGAACGAAGAAGGAATGTCTCCCCGTCCATGTGAGCCGGAAGATCCGTAAAGGTTTCAAACCGCAACTGCTTTGCCCTTACGATACTGACCTCTCGAAGTCCCTCGTGGCGGCCCTCAAGTACCTTCTGTATCTTAAAAAGCCTTCCCAGGGAACTCATGTCACTTATTATATGGATGTCGAGATATCCGTCGAATATGTCAGCCCCAGGAGCTAGATTGAACTTTCCACCCTGAAAAGGGCCGTTTGAAGCGCCGAAGAGAAGCAGTTTTTCGCCCGCGGCGTCGACTTCTCCATCCATCTTGGAGAAAAACCCCTGGAACCGAAACGCCTCGATCACCGCTCCAACAATGTAACCGAAGGAACCGAAGCGCCTGAGACCCAGATCCCCGAAATCGTGCGCCACGGCCCCGTCCATTCCTACTCCGAAACCGTTTATAAAGCATTTTTCGTCAACAAAAGCCACATCAGCTTTTCTCGTTCGGCCAGAAAAAATATTGTCCACCGCCGCACGCGTATCAAGCGGAATACCGGCTGCCTTTGAAAAATCGTTCCCGCTGCCGCCCGGAATAATTCCCAAAACGGCCTCGCTTCCGTGAATCGAACTTACGATCTCACTTGATGTACCGTCTCCTCCAAGAGAAATCATGTGTGTAAAGCCCTCACTAAGCCCTTCCGCGGCGATCTTCTCGGCGTGCCCGGGGAACTGCGTAAATCTCACCTCGCAGATAATTTCTCTTGCTTCAAAAGCACTGCGGATCTGCTCAAGGGTCGGGCCAGGCGCTTTTGTGCCCGCCTTGGGATTTGCTATCACGAGATATTTCATCTTGTCTTCTTGCTCCCGGAATCGGGAAAGTTACGGAACATTATGATACCCTACAACTTGATTAATAATTGTTTTTCTGGTATTAAAACCTGATTTGCAAAAGGAATTCGGAGGATAATTAATGACAGAAGAAGCCGTAGCCAGCGAAAAACTCAGCATGAAAAGCCTGCTTGAAGCGGGGGTGCATTTCGGACACCAGAAAAGCCACTGGAACCCGAAAATGAAGTCCTTCATCTTCGGAGCAAGAAACGGCATTCACATAATCGATCTTCAGCAGACCGTCACGCTTTTCAACAGGGCGTACAATTTCGTGAAGAACACAGTGGCGGACGGAGGAACAGTTTTGCTGGTGGGAACCAAGAAACAGGCCCGGGGAATAATCGAGGAAGAATCGGTCCGATGCAACATGCCCTATATAAACACGCGTTGGCTGGGCGGAACCCTTACCAATTTCAACACGATACGTTCGAGGGTTGATTACCTGCTGGAGTTGAAGAAACTTGAGGAAGACGGACAGATGGAGATGCTTCCGAAAAGAGAAGCGAAAAACCTTAGAAGAGAGACAGTGAAGCTTGAGGGGCTTCTGGGTGGAATAGTAAGCATGAGACGGGCTCCCGACGCTATTTTCGTCGTAGATACGAAAAAAGAGCATATAGCCATAAGAGAAGCGAGAAACCTCTCGATACCTGTTATAGCTATCGTGGACACGAACTGCGATCCCGCAAATGCGGATTATCCGATTCCGAGCAATGACGACGCCATAAGGGCGATAAAGCTGTTCACTTCAAAAATAGCGGACGCCTGCATTGAAGGAACTCACGTATACCAGGAAAAACTGGTGAGCGGAGAGGTTGAACAGGTAAAAGAAGACAGCCTTGAAGGCGTAGTGGTAGAAAGGAAGGTGTTTGTTTTCAAGGAAGCTGAGTCCGAGGACAACGAGGAAAGCTTTGTTTCGGTAGCGATCTCCGAATCTTCAGAAAGTGAAGACGCTCAGGCGCAGAAAGAGATCTCGGAAAAGACAGAAGACAAAAAAGAGGATTAAAAATGGCTGAAATCAAGGCAATAATGGTAAAGGAGTTGAGAGAAAAGACAGGAGCTCCTTTTATTGACTGCAAAAACGCACTCGTGGAAACCGACGGGGACTTCGAAAAAGCTTCCGAGGTCCTGAGAATAAAGGGCGTCGCGAAAGCCTCTAAAAAAACTACCAGAAAGACCGACCAGGGAATCATATCCTCATACGTTCACGCGGGCGGCAAGATCGGCGTAATGCTCGAGGTCAACTGCGAGACGGATTTTGTGGCCAGAAACGACGAGTTTCAGAACCTCTGCAGGGAGGTCGCTATGCAGATAGCGGCAAACAATCCGACTTACGTAAGAAAGGAAGAGGTTTCGGAAAAAGAAATAGAAAATGAAAGGCGGATTCTCAAGGCAGAAGCTATGGAATCGGGAAAACCCGAGAATATAGCGGAAAAAATGGTTGCGGGAAGAATAAACAAGTTTTTCGAGGAAATATGCCTTCTTGAGCAGCCCTACATAAGAGATCCCAAGATGAAAGTCGTGGACCTTGTAAACAACCTGATAGCCAAGATCGGCGAAAACATAGTTGTAAAAAGGTTCGTAAGATACCAACTGGGCGAATGAAAAAACTGGACAATGGGATCCTCTGAGAAAACCATCCCGAAATACAAGAGAGTCCTGCTGAAACTCAGCGGAGAAGCTCTTCAGGGTCCCGGCCAGTTTGGTATCAGTTCCGACGTAATTGAATACGTCTCCGAAGAAATAAAAAGCATCCACTCGCTCGGGGTGGAAACGGCCATAGTCATAGGCGGAGGAAATATCTTCAGGGGAGTTTCCGGTTCTTCAAAGGGAATGGACCGTTCCGCGGCCGACTACATGGGAATGCTCGCAACCGTGATAAACGCGCTTGCCCTGCAGGATTTTCTTGAAAGAAAGGGGCTTTCAACGCGGGTACAGACCGCACTCGAAATAAAACAAGTTGCCGAACCCTTTATCAAGAGAAGGGCCATACGTCATCTTGAAAAGGGAAGAATAGTCATATTCGCTTCGGGAACAGGCAATCCGTTTTTTACAACCGACACGGCCGCAACCCTGAGAGCGTTGCAGATGGGAGCGGACATCATAATGAAGGCAACCAAAGTTGACGGCATTTATGACAAGGACCCTCTTAAAAACAAAGATGCTTCGAAGTTCGCCGAGCTCACATACATGGAAATTCTCAAAAAAGGGCTGAAGGTTATGGATGCAACTTCAATTTCTCTTTGCATGGAGGGGAATATTCCCATAGTAGTGTTCGATCTTTTTGAGAAAGGCAGCATAGAGAAAGTTATAAGAGGAGAGAAAGTAGGTACTATTGTGAGGAGTGGTACGGAACAATGAGCGAAGAGCTGTCTGTTGAAGAACTTTGTATTGACGCCGAAGACAGGATGGACAAGACAGTAAACGTTTTCGACCAGGAACTCTCCAGAATAAGAACCGGCAGGGCGTCAGCCGCTCTTGTCGACACGATGAGAGTTTCCTATTTCGGCGCCCAGACACCGATTAACCAGCTCGCCAACGTTTCGGTGCCCGATAGTTCAACCATACTAATACAGGCCTGGGATCCAGGCGCGGTTGAGGAGATCCAGAAGGCGATCGTGCAGTCCGAACTCGGAATAACTCCGTCAGTTGACGGAAACACGATCAGGCTTGTTATACCTCCCCTGACGGAGGAGAGAAGGAAAGAACTGGTCAGGCATACGGGCAAGGTTGCCGAAGAGCACAGGGTGTCCATAAGGCAGATAAGAAAGGATGCGAACAACCTCATAAAAAAAGCCGGGAAAACAGAGAACCTTCCGGAAGATGAAACAAAAAAAGCTCTCTCCGAAATACAGCAACTGACAGACGAGAGAATAAGCAGGCTAAACGCCCTGCTTGAAAAGAAAGAAAAAGAAATACTGGAAATCTGAGAACCGCGCGGATTACCGGCCGATAACCCTGATACCATCCATATAGGGAACCAGCACCTCGGGAACTTCCACCGTTCCCTCTTCGGTCTGGAAATTCTCAACAATCGCCAGCAGAGCCCTGCCCACAGCCACCCCGGAACCATTGAGAGTATGAAGATAGGCCGGCTTGGAACCTTTTGATTTTCTGTATTTTATATTGGCACGCCTCGCCTGAAACGCCTCAAAATTGCTGCAGGACGATATTTCCCTGTATCTGCCTTCACTCGGCACCCATACTTCAAGATCATAAGTCTTGGCGGAAGAAAATCCCATGTCTCCCGTGCAGAGAATTATAACCCTGTATGGGATACCCAGAAGCTCAAGAATCTTGGCTGCATCAGCAGTCAGCATTTCAAGTTCCTCATACGAGTTCTCCGGGTCGGCGAAGCGTACAAGCTCCACCTTGTTAAACTGATGCTGCCTTATTATCCCGTGTACGTCCTTTCCGTAAGAACCCGCCTCCTTTCTGAAGCACGGAGTGTAAGCCACGTATTTAATCGGAAGCATTTCCGCGGGAATTATCTCATCGCGGTGAATGTTGGTAACGGGAACCTCGGCAGTGGGAACCATGTAATAGTCCGTATCGCTAAGCTTGAAAAGGTCTTCCTCGAATTTGGGGAGATTTCCCGTTCCAGTAAGACTCTCCGTGTTGGCTACGAAGGGAGTGAGGACCTCCGTGTACCCATGCTGCTTGCTATGAACATCAAGCATGAAATTTATGAGAGCCCTCTCAAGCCGCGCGCCCGCATTTTTGTAAAGCGCAAACCGTGCACCCGCGATCTTCGTCGCCCTCGGAAGATCCAGTATGTCGAGCTCAGCCCCCAGCAACACATGGTCCTTTACCTTGAAGTCAAAATTCCTTGGCTCTCCCCACTTCCTTATCTCGATATTCGCCGTGTCGTCTGGACCCTCGGGAACCGAGGAATCGGGCATGTTGGGAACGGTCAGGAGAAACTCCCTGAGAAGCCCCTCCACCTCCGCTTTCTTTTCGTTAAGATCCTTTATCTCACCCGAGAGAGCCTTCAGTTCGGGCATAAGTTCTGAGAGCCCCTGCTGATCTCCGGACCTCTTAAGGGCACCCACCTTTTTTGAGCCTTCGTTTCTCTGGTGTTCCAGAGCCTCAACCCTTTTTATTATCTCTTTTCTCTGGGAATTCAGTACTACAAACTCCGAGAGATCGGTGTCAAAACCGCGGGTAGCGAGTTTTTCACCCACAAGATCGATATTTTGCTCAATTAATTTGGGATCTAGCATCTAAAGCACATGTTCCGGCAGAACTTGAAAAAACTAAAAGTCAGGTGTCTAATTTACACTCACAGCCGATATTTTCAAACAGCCCGAGACTTTGCACAAAAGGTTCTTTTCGGGTTTACTAACCAGATATATAAAACCGAAAGAGCGTCAAGAAAGGGGACAAGCAATGAAAATACTGAATAATGGAATAGAAATAACCTACTTTGGACATTCCACTTTCTCAGTAAAATCGCCCGCCGGCAAAACGGTGATGATAGACCCGTGGATTGAGGGGAACCCTTCGTGTCCGGAACAGCTCCGTGAAGTCGGTCATGTTGACATCATAGCAGTCACACACGGACATTTTGACCACATAAGTGACGTGATTCCTCTATGCAGCAAATATAATTCCAAAGTGGTGGCAAACTGGGAGATCTGCGACTGGCTGAGCTCAAAAGGAGTTCAAAACTGCATGCCGTGCAACAAAGGGGGCAGCGTGGTAATAGACGGAATAAGGTTCACAGTAACCCACGCTCAGCACAGCAGCAGCATTAAGGAGGAAGACGGAACGGTTATCTACGGCGGAGAGCCGGTAGGTTATGTAATAAAGTTTGAGAACGACTACGCAATATACCACGCCGGAGATACAAGCATCTTCGGTGACATGAAACTTATATCGGAAATATACAAACCGCAGCTGGCAATGCTACCCATCGGAGATCTCTTCACGATGTCTCCGCTTGAGGCATCATACGCATGCAGGCTGCTTAACGTGGAATGGGTCGTCCCCATGCACTACGGAACTTTTCCGCTTCTGGTGGGAACTCCGGATGAACTGAAGTCGCTGACCAAGGACATGGATTCGCTGAGCGTGGTTGCCTTGGAACCGGGACAGCAGATCACATGACTCGCAGAGAACTCTTACTTCAGAACTAAAGGGGCTTCTTTGTCCTCATAGAAAGACGGCCCCACAAAACAGAGCTATGAAAAACCCAGGAAAATTATTAGTAACTATCGCCCTGCTCCTTACGCTCTCCTGCGGGGGAAAGCAGGCGATTTACGAAGGAACAGCGGAGCAACTTAACGACGAAATTCTTGAAGAACTTAACAAGGAAGGTGGTTTTCCCTGGATTTTCGGCGGAACAAATTACGATAAAGTATTCGACATCCTCAAGGAAATACAGATCCGCTATCCCTATACCAAGTACGCCGCACTGGCCGAACTCAGAAGCGGTGATGTCTATTTTAAGAAAAAGGAATACACTCTGGCCGCTGAGGAATACGAAAATTTCATAGTGAACCATCCGGGTCATAAAGAACTTGATTACGCAATGTATCGCCTGGGACTCTCCTACTATAAAATGAAAGCGGGAAAGGACAGAAACCATTCTAAGCGGCTTCAGTCAATAAAATGGTTCACGCTGCTCAAGAAAACCTACCCCGACTCCCAGTACGCTGAGCAGGTCCAGGATAAAATCGAGGAAGCCAGAAGAATGCTCGCGGAAAGAGAGATCTACATAGGGAAATTCTATCAGAAGAAGAAGAACTACGGGGCCGCGGCGGAAAGGTACAGAAACGTTCTTGAAAATTACTCCGACACCGAATACGCAGAAAAAGCCAGGAAGCTTCTCAGAGAGACTGAGGAGAAATTATCCGAGCAGTCATCCTAGCAGAAGGAGAAGTCTTTCTCCTAAGCTGCGGGCAAGCAGTTCGCCACGTGAACTTAACGATACGATAATTTGCCGGGCCGCTGTGCGTATCGGTCCGGAACGCGCGTCTTGATCAAACGATGTAATTCCACCCAAAAAAAACAGACATGGTTACCGCATACAAGCTGCTTGCATATCTGGTTGCGATTATCTTTCTCGCCTCCTGCGGGTCTTCTGATGAAGAGAAGAAGAAGATAAATCTACTTTTGGACAAAAGGACCAGCGCCTTTGAGCTAAAAGACCCTGAAATATATTCTGAGTGCATACACGAAGACTACAGGGCAACTTCAGGGGAAGGAGTATTTGACAAGCACAAGCTGGTAAGCAGGTTCAGGGATCACGTATCCATCATTGACACGGTATCGTTCGGTGAATCCGAAAGGTACATATACATCAACGGAGCAGACGCAAGGGTGATGATGCTCTCTTCGATTGACGTAAAGATAGATAGTTATTCAATGACATATAAAGCCAGAGAGGTTATTAATTTATCGAAGGTCTTGGGAGAGTGGAGAATAACCAAGGAGTCTATGCTTAACTTGCTCAGCGGAACTATGATTCTTGACAACTAAGAACTAGCCGAATTTCTTTTCAATATCTTCCTGTTCTTCCTTGCATTCTATGCAAAGAGTAGTCTCCGGTCTTGCAATCAGCCTTTGCTCCGAGATCTCCTCTTCACACACCTCACAGATTCCGTAAGAACCATTCTCAAGCCTCGCGAGCGCGTCGCGTATTTTTCGAAGCAGTTTTCTCTCCCTGTCCCTCTCCCGAAGTTCAAGAACCCTGTTTGACTCGGACAGCGCCCTGTCAAGCGGGTCTGGGAAAGAATTGGACCCCTTGCTCATCCTATCAACAGTATCATAGGCAATGCCCAGTATATCGGACATCTTCTGAATCAGGATGGTTCTTACCGTCTCCCTGGTTTCTGCCTTCATGAGGAATATTATATATATCCTCACTTTTTTGTAAATTTGACGAAGCGCGACAAATATAATTAATTATCCGCCATGGAAAGAATGAAGAGACTTACGATTGAGTTGCCAGGGGAAATGCCTGCACTTGTTTCGGATCTGCTCCTGGGTCTTGGGGCCGGAGCCGTAAGCGAGGAGCAAAGAGAACACGGAGAACCGTTAATTCATGCGTATTTTAAGGAAGAAACGGACACTGCGGGAATCATAACAGCCGTAAGGGAGTTCTCCACGCTTTTTGGCGAAAACGCCGAGGCGGTGCGGTTCACCACCCGACACATCAATCAAGCGGACTGGGAAGGTTGGAAATCCTATCTGAAACCGGTAAGGGCGAGTCGTCGGATAATTATCAAACCCCCATGGGAAAAACAATACAAGGCGGAGCGGGGAACCAAGGTAGTTGAAATAAATCCGGGAAACGCTTTTGGCACGGGACATCACGAGACAACAAGAATATGCGTAAATTATCTGGATGAAATTATCGAAAAATCCCCCGGGTGTTCCGTTTTTGACGTGGGGTGCGGGAGCGGCATTCTGGGCATCTGCTCAATCAAACTGGGGGCATGCATCTCGTTTTGCGCAGATATTGATTTCAAGGCCGCAAAAGAAACCATCTCGAATTCCGCAAGAAACGCAACTTCCGACAAGGTAAAAGTCTGGTGTGGTTCTGCGGACTGCACACGGAAAAAATTCGACGTAGTTGTTTCCAACACATCCAAGGATACTCTTATCTCAATAAAGGAGAGTCTGAAAGAGAGACTTCTCCCTTTAGGACATCTTATAGTGTCCGGAATACAGGCAAACGAGAAAGGCGAAGTGGCCGAAATTTACGGAAACTCGGGTTATGATATTGTCAGCGAGAAGATCGAAGGCGGATGGGCCGGACTGCTCCTGAGGTTAAAGAAAACGAGGAAGCCCGCAGAATGAACTCCTTTCAAACTATAGAATGGAAAAACAACAGGGTTTTAATGATTGACCAGAGAAAGCTTCCAGGGGAGGAAATTTACGTTGAATGCGCCTCTTTTGAAGAGGTGGCCGAATGCATAAGGGAACTGGTTATCAGGGGAGCCCCGGCGATAGGAATAGCGGCCGCCATGGGAATGGCTCTCGGGGCCGCGGGTATCAAAAACGATTGCCCCTACGAAGATTTCGAAGAGCGCATGAAAGCCATATCGGAGCACCTGGCCCTGACGCGACCGACAGCCGTAAATCTGTTTTGGGCCATCGGCAGAATGAACGGACTGATTTCCAAGTGCAGAGGTAAAAAAGTTGAAGAAATAAAGAATCTTCTCATAACCGAGGCAATTAACATACAGAAAGAAGACCTTAGAACATGCATGCAGATCGGGGAAAACGGATCCAAGCTCATAAGAGAAAACTCCGTCATCCTCACGCACTGCAACGCCGGAGGACTTGCTACCGCCGGTTATGGAACAGCTTTAGGCGTAATAAGGTCAGCCTTTAGCCAAGGCAAGAATATAAGCGTAATATCATCGGAGACAAGACCCGTTCTCCAAGGAGCAAGGCTCACTACGTGGGAGCTTGAGCGGGATGGAATCCCGGTCCGTTTGATAACCGACAGCATGGCCGGGCATCTGATGAGTAAGGGGATCGTGAATTCGGTCGTGGTCGGAGCTGACAGGGTAGCTTCAAATGGAGATACGGCAAACAAGATAGGAACCTATTCCCTGTCCGTCCTGGCTAAGCATCACGGCATTCCCTTTTACGTAGCGGCCCCCACTTCAACCATAGATACCGAATGCTTAAGCGGAGAGGATATTATAATTGAGCAACGGGAACCCGAAGAAGTAACGCACATAGACGGGAAACGAATAAGTGCGGAAGTTGCCGCAATCAACCCCGCTTTTGACATTACACCGGCCGAGAATATCGAATGCCTGATAACTGAAGTCGGGCTGTTTAAAAAACCCTACACGAAATCTCTCGGCAGACTTAAGAAGAAGGATCAGTAATCTCCCCTTTCGATTTCTTCCTGAGCTTCGACACTCAGTTTCGTAAAGGGCATGACCATGAGCCTCTCTTCCCCTATTTTTTCCCCTGTAACCTCGCAGAAACCATACTCCCCTTTTTCAATCCTCTTTAGGGCATCATCTATCTGATGCAGTTTGCTGCGCTCTCTGTTCGAAAGAGTAAGGGCAAGTTCTCTCTGCCTGTCTTCGGATGCGTGATCATAAAAATCTCCGACATTGAAACGCAGATGATCCGATTCCTCTTTAATTGATCGGGTTACATCTTCAAGTAGTTCCTTTCTCATCTCTTTAAGCATTGCAGTCATCTGGTTAAGGAACTTCTTGGTATATTTTCTGGGGTTGGTTCTCCTCGACTTAGCCTTTGCGCCGGTCGCCGCAGAAGAACTTTTCTTCGAGGTCTTTTTTTCAGGTTTTTCCTTCTTTACTCTGGGCACGATGACTCCTCTGCTGATCAAAGTCTAGATTTTTCAAGGTGAATTAAGATAAAATTATTATTCTTTTTGTCAATACCGGTTATTGCTAGGAGATAGGGGTTATTATCTTGTCATATTCCCCGCCTCGGTGATAATATAATTTTCCTTGATTCTGACCCTTCCGAAATGAAAAACGGTTCTAACAATAGGGACGCCTGGGCGACCAAGACAGGCCTTATATTAGCCATGGCGGGTAACGCCATAGGCCTCGGTAACTTTCTTAGATTTCCAACGCAGGCCGCGGAAAACGGCGGCGGCGCTTTTATGATTCCCTATTTCATAGCATTCGTCCTGATAGGAATTCCGATCATGTGGATGGAATGGGGAATGGGAAGATATGGAGGGTCTCGCGGGCACGGAACAACCCCCGCGATATTCAATCTTTTCTGGAAAAGCCCCGTTTCCAGAACCCTTGGCGTTATAGGGCTCTGGGTACCCCTTGTCGTAACAATTTACTACGTTTACATTGAATCCTGGACTTTGGGATATGCCTTGCACTTTCTCTTGGGAAGCAATCCCAGTCTTGATCCGGGGTCGGTTTCAAACGCCGCGGAGTACGTAAAACCCTACAGCAGCTTTCTTGCCAATTATCTCGGTGTGGGAGACGGGGTGTTCCTCACCCCTTCCAAAATGGCTATTACCGCCTTTGTAATCACAATCGCCGCAAATTTCTACATCATGTTGAAAGGAATATCGGGAGGCATAGAGATATTCGTCAAGTATGCCCTCCCCATGCTATTCGTTCTGGCGATAATACTCGTAGTAAAGACTCTGACGCTCAAAACTGATCACGGAACCGCGATGGAGGGACTTAACTTTCTCTGGAATCCCGACTTTGAAGCCCTTAAAAACCCGAAAGTATGGATAGCGGCGGCCGGGCAGATTTTCTTCACCCTGAGTCTGGCTTTCGGAGCAATAGTTGCGTACGCATCCTACATAAAGACCGATGATGACGTAACCCTAAGCGGCCTGACTTCGGCAACCCTTAACGAAACGGTGGAGATAGTTCTCGGGGGCTCTATAGCCATTCCGGCGGCAGTGGCGTTCTTCGGAGTCGCAAGCGTGGTCACCGTAGCACAATCAGGTGCCTTTAGCCTGGGATTCGTAAGCCTCCCCGCGGTGTTCGGCAGCATTTCGGGAAGCCTAGGAGGGGTTGAGGCGGGCAGAATCTTCGGATTTCTGTGGTTTTTTCTCCTGTTTTTCGCCGGCATGACCTCGTCCGTAGCCATAGCATATCCCGTAGTAACTTTCCTTCAGGATGAATTCGGCATCTCGAGGCAAAGAGCTGTCGTATACACCATGCTGATAATAATCGTGAGCGTCCTGCCGGTAATACTGGTAAGTCAGGTCCTTGACGAATGGGATTTCTGGGCCGGCACCATAATGCTCGTCGTATTCGGATTCATTGAAATAGTAATGTTCATGTGGATATTCGGGGCCGACAGAGCCTGGAACGAGATAAATTCGGGGGGATTTATACAGGCGCCGCGGGTTTTTTACTACATTCTGAAATATCTGACACCGTTTTTCCTTCTGATTCTCATATCATGGTGGGGATACAGCACCCTGCCCTCGGTAATCGGAGAGACCGGTTGGAATATCTGGTTCGCCAGGTTTTATATTGTGGGGTTGTTTGTTTTCCTTTTAGCTATGGTTTACATTGCCGGTAGGAGAAAAAGATAATGGATTTCGCCGCTGCACTCTTCATGTTCATCTCCTGGGGAAGCGTCTTGAGCCTTCTCTCTTTCTGTCTGATAAAATTCCACAGAAACTCCAGATAGCTGCCGCGGTAGCAGTTCAAAAATGTTCTGTGACCCTGTTTGGTAACTGGCAGGTATTGCCGTCTTAGCCCTGTTCCGTTTCTTTTTGAAGAACTTCCTCGGGCTTTCCTCCAATGCGGAGGATTCTCACAACATCTTCAAGCTGATGTATCAAAAACAGAGTAAGAGTAAAAGACGTGGCGAAAAGAACTAGGGAATTTCCTCCGATTATCGCTATGAGAACCAATGCGGCCGAATAATAATTTCTTCTCCCCAAAAAGCGAAGACGGGCAAGCAGTTTCCTTGGGAGGGAAAGCTCCTCGGGATTGATATGCTTGTCGACTTCAAAATACGCAACCAGACTGCCGGAATTCGTGTACTTTATCAAAAAGTAAAACGACCATATCAGAAACAGGATGAAAATAATGATGTTATAGCTTCCGAGGATCACCGCAACGGTGCTTCCGGTCTGAAGATAATACCCAACGGGAACTCCGATCAGGAAGGAAAGCACTGTGAACTGGTCGCTTATGGTATCAACCCACTGCCCCTTCTTCGTCTCCATAAGCTTTATTCTCGCAACTTCCCCGTCACACCTGTCCAAAACAGTTGCCGCCTGCATGAAAAGAGCTCCGAGCACCGGATAACCAAGGGCGTAAAACGGCCCGCAGAGCACTCCTATCAGGTTAATCAGAACGCTAACAGCGTTAGGCGTAAGAGATGTTCTTATCAGGAGCTTGCTCAAAGGAAGAGACATCCGGCCGTTTATATTTCTGGCTATCCATCCGGTGGCCGTTTTACCTACGTGAGAAAAAATGATTCTTTCCGCTTCTTTTCGAGATTCTTTGGTATCCGAAAGACGGTACCAATACCCGCTGTCGGCACCGAAGATCCTCATGCGGTTCCGCGTAGCCTCGTCACCAAGCCAGGTATCGAGTCCGGAAGCCGAAAGCACGGATCCAACTTCTGTGAAATTGACGGAGAAAGCGCCAAAAACACTGCTTCCTCCACCGAAATACTTGTTTACGTAACCGGTTTCCCCGTCTGTGCCAACAACAGGATCAGCGTCCTGGTTAACAAGCACGGAAAATTCATCCTCGCGGCAATCAGATGAATCACGAACGAATTTTTCAAGGGAATCGGAGTTTGTGACAACCAGAGAGGATTCTAAAATAAGAACCCTTCCCGAATCTATCGACACCGACCCTCCAGGTAGGACCCAGTTTATGTCCGATGTGATTCTCGGGTCATCAATAAGAAGGTTTTTAAGAAGACCCGCGTTGTCGGTAATTATATGAAACTGCTCGGTTCCGACACGTTGGCAATTTATTATGATTCTTTTGAGTTGAGGAACTTGCGCTATCGATTTGCTTGGGAATTTGGATAGATCCTCGCCATTTGTTCCTGTGCCAGAACAAAGTACAATAGCATCTTTCATGGCAGATTATTCAGAGGAGTCGACAACTCTCAGAAAATTTGGGGCACGGTAGTCCTTTTTCAAGAATCTGTCAGCCTGTTTTCTCGCCCTGAAAAGATCCAGCGGACAGTCGACATCCATCCAGTAAAGTTCGCCTATATCGAGGGGCTTGATTTTATACCCCTTGTTTATAAGCCTGTGTATTGAGGAAATGTACCATTTCCCTTCGGCACCGGGATTCCTCATCTCTTCCTCAACCGCCCTTTTGAGCAATTCAACTCCCGTATCCCTGAACACTCTTATGCCGACCGATTCGGCGGAGGTCTCGGCGTTTGATATCTCCTTGCTGATCTTCGTGATTCTGCTGTCGTTGACAACAACTTTCATGTCCTCCCTCTCATAGCGAGGTCTCTTTTTTATGGGAAGACAGATTTTTTCATCCCTGACCGCAAGCGCCTTGTCCAAAACACCTATCTCGTACACATCGTCCCCGTTCATGACCACTAAATCTTCGTCAAATTCGCTTCTAGCTATCCAGAGAGACACGAGACTGTTTGTAGATTGGTAGAACGGGTTGTAAAGGGTGTTTATTCTCATTCCCAAGCCATCATAGCTTCTTAGGAAGTCTTCCACCCTCTCAAAACCAAAACCCACGACGATCACGACTTCGTTTATGCCGCAGTCCCTTATAAGATTTATCTGGTGTTCAAGTATGGATATGTTGCCAATATCAAGAAGACACTTGGGCTTGTCATGAGTGTAGGGATATAACCTAGTTCCCCTGCCCGCTGCAAGTATTATAGCTTTCATAAGTCAGATTTCTTAAATAGACAACACACCCGTAGAGTCGAGAAGCGCAAGCCATAATCCCGGTGAAAAACACGAGGAATAACGCCTTGTTTCCTCAACATCCTCGGGGTCTAATGTAACTATAGGAACTGGCTATGTCAAACAGAGCTTTGATCCGCAAGTCTTACGCGGCTTTCGGCTGAAACAAGGAAAAGTCACCCATCGGTCGCAAGTTTAAGACCGTTAATTCCGGACTTTATGCTGCTTATATTGTTCATCTCATCCACGTATATAAGCTTGGGTTTGTGTGTTTGGCTCTGTTCTTCATCATAGATTGCAAAATCCGCTATTATCAAGCAATCGCCTTTTCTCGCAAGATGCGCCGCCGCACCGTTTACACAAACTATGTTCGAGCCTCTAGCGCCTTCGATCACGTAGGTTGAGAAACGGTGGCCGTTGGTCAGATTGAAAATGTGAACTTCTTCATAGGGAAACAGATCCGCCGCGTCCATGAGATTTCTATCAAGCGTAAGACTCCCTTCATAATCCAGCTCGGCATCGGTTACCGTAACCCTGTGTATTTTGGATTTCAGGAGTACTCTCTGCATTACCAACCTCTTAAAGCACAATATTATCGATAAGCCTGGTATCGTCCAGCCTCACGGCCAGCGCCACCAAGTCACCCCCAACTGCTCTGTGCCGGAGCTCAAGGGTTTCAGGGTCTCTTATCTCAATATAATCAATATCATTAATTTGAGCCATACGCAATACCCTATCTGCCTCGGCAAGGAGAATTTTGCAGTCATCGCAACCGCTTTTGAATTTCTTTTCGATCTCCCGCAGGGCCTTGCTCACCGAAGTCGCCCTGATTCTCTGCTCCGTGCTGAGGTAAGCGTTTCTTGAACTCATAGCAAGTCCATCAGGTTCCCGTACTATCGGCATTTCCACTATCTCAATGTCGATATCGAAATCCCGTACCATCTTCTGGATAATCTTAAGCTGCTGGTAGTCCTTTCTTCCAAACACCGCAAAATCCGGGCGGACAATGTTAAACAGCTTAAGAACGACTGTTGCCACCCCGTCAAAATGCCCCGGCCTGAAAGGACCGCAAAGGCAGTCCCCAAGGTTCCCCACAGAAACCGTGGTCTGAAAGCCGTCGGGGTAAATATCGCTTACATCCGGGTAAAACAGATAGTTAACGCCGCAGCGCGCAAGTTTTTCCACATCGCCTTCGTAGTCCCTTTCGTAACGATCAAAGTCCTCGCCGGGTCCGAACTGCGTGGGATTGACAAAAACACTTGCGACTGTCACGTCCCCTCTTCTGACCGATTCCTCCACGAGGGTAATATGCCCTTTGTGCAGGGCCCCCATAGTGGGAACAAAGCCGAGTTTCTTGCCCGCTTTTCTGCAAGCATCGGAAATCTTCTTCATGTCGGAAGGAGAGTTGAGCACAGAAAGCGCTTCCACGCTATCCATAAGATTGCTCCTGCGAGGGGAAAGTCCCTTTTTTTACCTCTTCCACGTATTTTTTTGTTGAATCAGAGATTGTGTCCGCAACCTTTGCGTATTTCTTGACGAACTTGGGAAGCGGCTCAGGCGTAAGGCCGATCATGTCGTTTATAACAAGTACCTGTCCGTCGCAATCCGCCCCGGAACCTATTCCGACCGTCGGTATTCCGAGGCTTTGGGTAATATCTTTGGCCACCCCTGATAAAACGCTTTCAATAACCATCATGAAAGCGCCCGCCTGCTCACAGGACTTGGCTAGGTCCAGAAGCGCCTCGGGCTCTCCCGGCAAGCCTCCCTGCACCTTGTAACCACCCATTACGTGAACAGACTGCGGACAAAGCCCTATATGGGCAACAACGGGAATCCCGGCTTTCTGGATGCGGTACACGGTATCGACGTACGCATCATTCACCTCAAGCTTGACCGACTCGGCCCTCCCTTCCTTTAAAAGCCTTCCGGCGCTCTCTATGGCGTCTTCGGGAGACTTCTGATAGGAAAGAAAGGGCATATCCGTGCACAGATGGGCCCGGGTTACTCCTCTTGAAACAATTTTCGTGTGATAAATCATTTCATCCAGCGTAACAGAAAGCGTATCTTCAAGCCCCTGGACCACGTTGCCGAGGGAATCCCCGACCAAAACCATGTCCACTCCCGCCGCGTCCACTATCGCGGCAATGGTGGCGTCGTAAGCCGTTATCGTGGCAATCTTCTCACCCCGCTCTTTCATCTTGCGAAAATCAGTTGTTCTCAGCTTATTCATTATCCGACACTATCCTTCTTTCGAGACCCCTGGAGATCATTCAACGTATATGCTGGCCGCGTACCCCCGCCTTCTCAAAACCACGCGAAGCCTCTCGGCGTCCTTCCTTTTCTTGAACCTGCCCACTCTAACCCTGTAATAAGTATTCCCCTCAAAGGCAAAAGATTCCACCCTCACCTCTTCGTCCGTGACACGCGAAAGTTCTTTTTTGAGTTCATAGGCCTTTGCCCTGCCGCGGAAAGAACCGGCCTGAACAGTATACAGGGAGATAAAAAGACTCTCCGACCTTTTCGAAGGCGTAGAGAGAACCTCGACTTTCACATCCGCAACACCGCTTCTAACGAGTCCGATGGACTTCGCGGCCGCATAGGAAAGATCTATCACCCTGCCTTTTACGTGAGGACCCCTGTCATTTATCCTGACCTTTACCCTCTTGCCATTATCAAGATTGGTAACACGTACGACAGTGTCAAAAGGAAGTTCCTTGTGAGCGGCGGTATAGGCGTACCTGTCGAATACCTCGCCACTTGCGGCCCTGTTCCCATGTTCCTTGTCTCCATACCAGGAAGCCTTGCCGTACTGCACAGTATCCGTCGACCGGGGGAGAGAGAAATCCCGGCTCTCCCATTTCGGCAAACCTGAAAAGGGAAAACAGCCGACCGGTAAAAGCACTATCAAAAGGACAAATCTGAGCCAGACCATAAAACGTTATTTTACCACAACGCACTTACGCACAGGCACCAGGGCGCCGGAAGCACCGGTTCCGCCACCCGCAGTCTTGAGATTATAAGCATTTATAATAGAATAGTGCCAGCAAAAAACAGGCAGATACCATGAACGCGCCGAACTACAATTTTTCCCTGATAAACCGACTTCCTCCATACGTGCTTGGCGTAGTCAACGAACTCAAGCACCAGGCCCGCGCGAGGGGAGAAGACATAATCGACCTCGGCATGGGAAACCCCGATCAGGCTACGCCGGACCACATAGTGGAAAAACTGCGCGAGGCGGTAAGAGAACCCAGAAACCACAGGTACTCCACTTCCGCCGGACTGCCAAAGCTTCGTCTGGCCATAACCGACTGGTACAAAAGAAAGTACGACGTTGACCTTGATCCGGATTCAGAAACCGTCGTCACGATAGGTTCGAAGGAAGGCATATCCCATCTGATGCTTTCAATACTATCCCCGGGAGATATGGCGATAGTTCCCGACCCCACCTATCCCATACACAGCTACTCCGTAATAATAGCGAGAGGAGACACTCACAGTTGTCCGATGGGGGAAAAAGAAGATCTGATACTCTCGATAGAAAAAGCGATAAAGCAAGTGTGGCCGAAACCCAAGGTGCTCATTATTTCCTTCCCCAACAATCCGACCACGCAAGTAATGGATCTTGATTTCTTCGAGAAAGTCTGTGACCTAGCGCGGGAAACGGGTCTTACCGTGGTACATGACCTTGCCTACTCGGAGTTGTGTTACGATGGATACAAGGCCCCGAGCATAATGCAGGTGAAAGGAGCCAAAGACATCGCGGTGGAATTCTATTCCCTTTCCAAAACCTACAACATGCCCGGCTGGCGGGTCGGTTTCATGGTGGGAAATCCGGAAATCGTCTCGGCACTCAAAAGGATAAAAAGCTATCTTGACTACGGAATATTCCAGCCGATACAGATAGCCGCGATCACGGCTCTTAACGGACCCCAGGAGCATGTGGAGCGCATAAGGGAAACCTACAGGTCAAGAAGAGACAAACTGATCGAGTCATTCGCAAGAGCCGGATGGGAAATCCCAAAACCGAAAGCCACGATGTTCGTATGGGCGCAGATACCGGAAGAGTTCGCGGAAATGGGGTCGCTTGAATTCTCGAAACTGCTTATAGAGAAATCAAAAGTCGCGGTGTCCCCCGGAGTGGGATTCGGACACTACGGGGAAGGATTCGTAAGACTCGCACTTGTTGAGAATGAGAACAGAATAACTCAGGCCGCCAGGGGCGTGAGAAAGCTTCTTCAGGGCTCCAGCGACTACTAAAAGGCCTGTCCTATGCTTATAAAAATCTTGAACCTGTCGTTTCTCTCCTCGTCTTCGGGGTTTAAAAGGTAGCCGAAATCCGCCCTGATCGGCCCGATGATCGTATGGTATCTCAACCCGGCACCGGCCGCGTACTTCAGGTTGGAAGCACTGAAACCGAAGCTCTTTGAATAAACATTTCCGTAATCGAAGAAAATTACCGCTCCAAGCTTATTAAAAAGCCCGAAACGGGCTTCAGCGTTGCCAACGAACATGGAGTTGCCCCCCAGAGGGTCCCGATCCGAATTAAGCGGACTCAGATGCTGAAATGAATAGCCCCTCATGCTAGCGCTGCCTCCGGCGAAGAACCTCTTGAAGATCGGTACGTCAAGCGGGTCAGTCTTCCCAAGTGTGCTTATATTTCCAATCGTCGCCCTTTTTCCCAGAACGATTCCAGAAACATTCTTGTAGTATCTTAACTCGGCCAGAAACTTGAGGTAATCGGTGCGGGCGGAGCTAGTAGTCTGAATCGGCCTTTCCATGAATAAAAACAGCCGCATTCCACTGGTAGGATTTATAAGGCTGTCGGTCAGGTCATACTCAACTCCCAGATCAACAACCGTCAGGAAGACGCTGTCGCGGGCACTCTCAATCGGTGTTCTTACCACCTGAGATTCTATATTCGCGTATAAGACGTTTAGGGAACTGAAAAGCGTGAGATAATCAAAGAACTCCTTGGACAAAGTACTGTTAAAATCGAAACTCAAGCCCTGATAGCCCGGGAAATCGTCCCTTCTCACGTCAAGCAAAAAAGCAAGGCTGGAATTCCTGCCGACTAAGTGGGGCTGATCAAGTCTGGTCAGCAATCCCCGTGTCAGAGAGGAATAACTGGAAGTAATCTGCAGAGTCCTTCCGCCGTCGAGAAAATTCCTCTGGCTCCAAGATAGCTGTGCCCTTAAATTGTCCTCCGTGGCGTATCCAGCTCCAAGCTTTATCGTTCCGAGTTTCCTCTCGGTAACGCTGTATATAGTCTGAACCTCGAACTTCTGCTCGTCGTAATCAGTATCCACTATAACGGAACTAAAAAGGCCGGTTTCAAAAATGTTCGCCCGTGATTTCTGAGTCTCTTTGAGAGAAAACAAGTCCCCTTTCTCGTACTCTATCTCCCGCTCGAGAAGTCTGGTGGCAATATTGGAATTTCCCCTGAACATCACGTCGCCGAAATAATATTCCTGGCCCGGATCGATGGTGAATTCAACATTGACCTCCCTGCTTCTCAGGCTTACAATCGCCTCGGATTTTACATCTGCCAGAGGATAACCCCTATCGGAAAACAAATCCGTGATAAGAACTTTTGACTTCTGGTAGCTTATCTGGGAAAAAGGTTTCCCCTCTTCCAAGAGAATCACCTCGGCGACATCGGAGACGTAATCGTCCGGCTGGTTCCCAAGAACTGCTATGTTCAGAGTCTTCACTATTACAGGGTCTCCCTGGTCCACCCTTATCTCTATATCCACCTCTCGGTTTTCATCCCGGAAATCTAAGGTATGGGTTACTGTGGAACCGTAATAACCATGTTCCCTGAGAACCTGCTCTATTCTCTTTATATCGTCCTCAAGGAATTGCTCGTTGAATTCTGGACGTTTTCTCCAAGGCTTCCTTGAGGGAAAAGAAGTTATCATGGAGTCCTTTATCCTCTCGAGTTCTACATCTTTTAACCCCTTTATACTGATCCCGGAGATAAAAACTGTTTCGTCCTTCTCCGCTTCCTCGGCGCTAACGTCCGAAGCCAAGGGAAAAAGCACGAGAAAAAAAAGAAGTCCCGAAAGTAAAAAGGCGCCCCATTGATGTATGCAAAGGAATTCGCGGGGGAAGTTGCCGCTGTCGTTGCGGTCAGAAAAAGAAGATATAGGACTATGCATTTCCATTAATGTTAACAAGGACAAACCGATTTTAACAAGGACAAACTGAAAAAACCCGGCGGTTTAGAAACAGAAGTGGACACTTTAGCTGCACAAAAGTCAACGATAACCGGCCGTGCGCCCAAAACCGCGCCCAGAACAATTCCGGACTAAAAGACAATTAACAAAATGCCGTATGCATAGCGGTAAAAAACAAGACCGCTTATACATAATACGGCAATATGATATATTTTTACTGAGGTTCTTTAACCATGGAACTTTTACTGCTCATTTTGTTTGTTCTTCTCGGGTTTTTCGCCGGCACATATATACTGGGGACTTTCTTCTCCCTAGTTTTCATGCAGTTGCCGGAGGTTTTCAGATCAAGAGCCAGCGGGAGCCCTGAAGTGCCGGTACAGAAGCTCGCGCATCTAATTTTAGAAACCATAGGGTGGTTTCTTTTGCTTCTCTCGCTTATATTCCTGGTAAACAAGTATCTTGCCGGCTATCAGAAGCTCTTTCTCTGCGGTATATACGTAGCCCTGGCTTTCCACATAGGAACGCTTCTGAATCTTTACGGAAGACCTTCGTAAAGCGCAAAAAGAAAATTAGGGGACCGCTTTGCTTTCCCACGCTGTGTCAGTCTAGGAGCGTTCTCAAACTCACCTAATGTGGTTTTAAAAATTCGCGGCAGGTCGCAAGACCCAAGAGAAGAACCGTAGTTTTTGGGGATCAGCGTTTTTTCTGCGCTGAAAAGTTATTATCAATAAACATCTGCCTGGCAGGGTCCCCAAAATCCTCCCTGCGTTTGAGGTGCAGATCCTTAGCCGTCTTTTTCTCCAGAACAGGTTTATAAATATATTCAATTTCTATTGTTCTTTTTTTAGAGTTCAGGCTTGCAAGTACTACTGTGTTAGAAAGATCCCACGACAAAACTTCGTAAGAAAACATTTTCTCCCGCTTGAAAGTGTCGCCGAGAACATTGGCGAGATCGCCGACAAGTTCGCTTTTTGCGAACGCAAAACGGGTCTCATCCTCAAAACTGAACAAGATGGAACTTGACATAAGATTGTCTTTGTAAAATTCAAGCCGGGTTTCGTGGTCGGGCGGGGGGTCAAGAGTAACTCCGGACAAGGAACCGCCCAGAACGACTTTTCGTAGATTCTTTGAGTATTCGCGATCAGAGATAACCTCGAGTTTGGAAGATTCGATCAGGCCAAGTGCGTCTTTTTTGGAAATCCCGAATTCAAAACCGTGAGGAATCCTGAGATTCACCTGGCTTCCCTCAAGAGGAAAGGGAAATAGGAAGCAAACTGAAAAAATAAGCGTCAGCCAAGTTTTCGCGCAATACATAAGGTTTTCCCGTGATATAAATCGCTTAAACCCGTGGTATACTTTGGGAATTGTGATTCTAACCGTTTTATACAAGCTTGTTAAACGCAACCCGGTGAAACTTTAATGGAAACGATCATAGGGGTAATCGGAGCGGCTAACGCAAGCGAGAAGGAAAAAAGAACTTCGGAAGAGGTCGGATTTCTGATTGCCGAAAAAGACTGTTTTCTGCTTTGCGGCGGAATGGGAGGAGTTATGGAAGCCGCGTGCCGAGGAGCAAAATCAGTCGGGGGCACCACAATCGGGATTCTCCCCGGCCCCGAATCCTCCTCGGCCAACAGATTCATCGACATACCAATAGTTACGGGGATGGGTGAAGCAAGAAACGTGATAGTAGCGAAGTCAAGCCATTCTATAATCGCCATTGGAGGCAGTTTCGGCACCCTGTCGGAAATATCGTTCGCACTTAAGTCCGGAATTCCCGTCATCGGGCTTGACACCTGGGATGTCTCCGAGGAAATTATCAAATGCGAGACCCCGGAAGAAGCAGTGAGAACAGCCTTTGAGCTATCCTCCCTCAGGAAAAAGGCCTGATGAAAACCTCCCCTAGCAAGCAAACAGAAAAGGAAATGACACTGGAAGAGATCGAAAGTCACATAAGACGCGTTCCTGATTTCCCGAGCAAGGGAATACTCTTCTACGATATAACCACGCTTGTTAAAAACGCCGGAGTTTTCCGAAAAGCCGTCGACATCATGGCGGAAACGCTCGCCGGCAAAGAGGTAACCTCCTTTGCAGCACCCGAGAGCCGAGGCTTCATATTCGCTTCCGCCTTATCATACAAGCTTGGAAAAGGGCTGATCCTGGTTAGGAAACCCGGCAAGCTGCCAAGCGACACCGCAAGCGTTTCATATGATCTTGAGTATGGGAAAGACGTTCTGGAAATTCACAAAGACGCGATAAACGGCAAAAGCAGGGTGGTAATCGTCGATGATCTTCTGGCCACGGGAGGAACGGCGCAGAGTACCGGGCGCCTAGTGGAAAAACTAGGCGGAAGCGTCGCCGGATACCTCTTTCTTATAGAACTCACGGGACTCAAGGGGGCCGAGGCTCTTTCCCCTCACCCGGTCTGGTCCCTACTTAGAATGCCGGGGTAAATATTGAAGAAGATAGAAGTCAAAGTCAGTTCAAACGAAGATAATTCCTATGAAATCCTGATCGGACAAGGTCTTGTGAGCCAGATTGCCGACGATCTGGCCGAGGCGTCCATAGCTCATTCCCACGCCCTAGTAACTGATTCAAACGTGGCGGATATCTACGGAGCGAAGCTTCTGAGGGATCTTGAGGAAGCGCTCCCGGAAGTCGGTATGATCGTCTTCCCGGCGGGAGAACAGAGCAAAACCAGAGAAATCAAGTCCTTCATAGAAGACAGGATGCTTGAATCGGGATTCGGCAGGGACTCTTCGGTCATAGCGCTCGGCGGCGGGGTCGTGGGAGACACTGCAGGGTTCGTGGCCGCCACTTACATGAGGGGGGTTCCCTGCGTTCAGGTGCCCACAAGCCTAGTCGCCTGCGTCGACAGTTCGGTGGGAGGGAAAACTGCTGTAGACACCCCTCACGGAAAAAATCTCATCGGCGCCTTCTATCAGCCGTGGCGAGTGTATGTGGACATAGACACGCTTAAAACCCTCGAACCGAAGCAGCTCGCGGAGGGACTCGCCGAGATAATCAAATACGGTGTAATAAGAAGTGAGGATTTCTTCCGGTACCTAGAAGCAAATATCGAGAAAATCTACGAGTTCGACGACGCTGCGCTGCTTGAAGTGATAGAGACAAGCTGTAGGATCAAGGCGGAAGTGGTCGAGAAGGACGAAAAGGAGCAGAACCTGCGGAAAATCCTTAATTTCGGACACACGGTCGGCCACGCAATCGAGCAGCTATCCGACTATACAATTTCCCACGGAGAAGCGATTTCCGCGGGAATGGTAATTGAGGGAAAGATCGCCCTGAGTGAAACAGGGTGGAGCGAAAAAGAGCAGGACAGGCTCACTCGGCTTCTGGAGAGAGCGGGACTTCCTGCCGAGCCTCCACGCGGGGTAAACGTCGGGGAAATAATCGACGTCATGAAGATCGACAAGAAAGCCAGAAAAGGCAAAATAGAAATGTCGCTTCCCGAGTGCATAGGCGAGATGAAAGAACATGGGGGAGATTACGGAATAAAGGTCGGGGAGCAGGCCATAACTTCCGCTTTTAGATCCTGACACGGAAAATGAAGTTAACCGACCCCGCGGTGGACATCTCCTTGTTTTCGCTTCCCATCGGCAAAAAAGACATCTTCTGCGAGGAAAAGCCCCTAGTACTTGAGATCGGCTTTGGAGAAGGAGAATTTCTCATAGACGCGGCGCGGTGCGACGCAAGCAGAAACTACCTTGGTATCGAGATCAAGAGAGGAAGATTCCGAAAAGCGGTGCGTGCTGCAGAAAAGCTCTCCCTGGGAAATTTAAGATTCCTCCACATTGAAGCTGAAATCGCACTCAGACAGGTCTTTAGAGAAAGAATGTTTGATCTTGTCCTGGTAAACTTTCCCGACCCCTGGCCGAAGAAAAGACATTCAAAACACAGAATGTTCAACCGGGAATTTATAACCTGCCTGGCAAAAGTGCTTGCGGGGGGTGGCAGGGCGGTAATAAAGACCGATCAGCTGAGCTACATTGAGCAGATAGTGTCCGAATTCGAAAGAAGCCGACTGTTCCGCACGGCATACCCACCGCCGGGCTTCATTGAGGCTCAAACGGGAGAAACTGAGACGAAATTTGAAAAGCATTTCAGGGAAGCCTCGCAAAAAATATTCAGCGCCGATTTTCTCAATCTCCCCTCGTAAACAGGTTGAATACGCCGACCATACGAACATTATAATTGACATTAAGAATCTTCTATGTATTAAGTTTCCCGTTTCGCACAAAATATGGAGGTTTTTTAAATGATAGTAGTAATGAAGCCCAAGGCGACCAAGGAAGAGATAGACAAGGTCAAGTCCGTCATAAAGGAACTTGGCTATTCGCCTCATCCGATCGAAGGAATTCTAAGAACGGTTATCGGGGTGGTAGGGGACGAGAGAGGAAAGCCTTATGACCTAGACGCTCTCAAGCAGCTCCAGGGAGTTGAAAAGGTCGTTCCCGTGCTTCAGCCCTACAAGCTCACGAGCAGGGAAGTAAACGATGAAACCTCCGTTTTTGATGTGGGCGGCGTCAGTGTAGGGAATAAAAAAATCCCTATAATCGCGGGGCCATGTTCGGTTGAAAATGAAGAACAGATAATGACAATCGCGACTTCAATAAAAGATTCGGGGGCGTCAATGCTAAGAGGCGGCGCGTTTAAGCCCAGAACTTCCCCCTATTCTTTCCAAGGTCTTGGGAAAGAAGGTCTTGAGCTTCTTGTCAAGGCAAAAGAAATGACCGGACTGCCCATAGTTACCGAAATAATGAGCCCGGACGACCTTGAACTGGTCGAGGAATACGCGGACGTGCTTCAGATCGGAGCCAGGAATTCCCAGAACTACTCGCTTTTGAAACTTGTCGGCAAGTCAAACAAGGCCGTCTTGCTAAAACGCGGAATGTCAACAACCATAAACGAATTTCTCATGTGCGCAGAATACATATTGTCGGAGGGCAACAGCAACGTAATGCTCTGTGAACGGGGAATAAGGACCTTTGAGACTGCGACCAGAAACACTTTTGACCTGAACGCTATCCCGGTACTCAAGGAAAAAACCCACCTGCCGGTCTTCGCCGACCCCAGCCATGGAACCGGCTACTGGCAGTACGTGATCCCGGTAACTTTAGCTTCAATAGCCGCCGGAGCGGACGGAGTAATAGTCGAGGTTCACAACAACCCGGAGATCGCGGTGAGCGACGGAGCCCAGTCGTTAAAACCGAAAACATTCAAAAGCCTGATGGAAAAAGCCGCTCCCGTTGCCGAAGCCATCGGAAGAGCCGTTTAGAAATTTCTCGGATCTCAGGAGGAAATCAAAACTTTTCTCCCACTGAGAGTCAGCTTCCCCTCGCAGAAAAGCCTTATAGCTTCGGGCAATATCCTGTATTCCTGGGCGTGGACTTTCTCAAGCAGAGTATCTTCAGTATCTTCCTCCGTAACCGGAACCACCGCCTGGAGAATAATCGGACCCGCGTCAACTTCCTCTCCCACGAAGTGGACGGTACAACCCGTCTGTTTCACTCCGTAGTCAAGTGCCTGTCTTACTGAATTTGTTCCCGGAAAAGAAGGAAGCAAAGAAGGATGAATATTGATTATACGGTCCGCGAAACGGCCTATGAAATAAGGAGTAAATATCCTCATGAACCCGGCAAGTACGACAAGGCCTATGTCATATCCGTCGATTTTCGCGACTATCTGTCTTTCGAACTCTTCCCTTGATTGAAAATCCCTGCTGTTTACGAGTTCTACGGGAATACCGTGTTTCCTAGCCCTCTCAATTGCCATGACTCCAGGAGTATCACAGACAACCACAGCTATGTTTGCGGATTCTATGCCGGAATCTATCACCGCCTGAAGATTTGTTCCGCTTCCGGAAACAAACACGGCAACGTTGGTCTTTGACATCGCAGGCACCGGAAACTTGAGAAAGCAAGGAAAGAAAAAGGGCAGCCACCTACTTTCCCACTCCTGAAAGGAGCAGTATCATCGGCCTATAAGGACTTAACTTCCGGGTTCGGGATGGGACCGGGTGCTTCCCCTTCAGCATAGCCACCCTAGAAGTGGAAAATTACCATTGAAAAAAATAATGTCAAGCCAGGAAATCAGTCGGTGTTAAAACCCCGTATGGGAAGAGCTCTTCCGAACCTTTTAAGCTTCTTAATGGCCTTTACCTCGATCTGCCTTATTCTCTCCCGGGTAACGTTCAACTTCTTCCCTATTTCTTCAAGGGTGTATTCCTTGTCTTCATCTATACCGAAACGCATTTTAACGACTCCTTCCTCCCCGTTACTGAGGTTGGTGCAGAGCGCGTTGCGCATGATCCGGTTCAATTCCTTGGTTTCGAGCATGTCAAGCGGAGAAGTGGAAGCCGGGTCCGAGATAATATCCATCAGCCTGCAGTCGTCCTCGCCAATCGGGGATTCCAAGGAAATCGGGTCACGCGACACCTTCATGATCTTCAAGACCTTATCAAGAGTTATGTCCATTGCCTCGGCTATCTCTTCCGGTCTGGGTTCCCTCCCTAGTTTCTGCATCAGGGATCTCGAGATCTTGTTTAGCCTGTTTATATTTTCGGTCATGTGGACAGGGATTCTTATGAGACCCCCCTGATCGGCTATTGCACGCGTAATTGCCTGCTTTATCCACCACGTGGCACAGGTTGAAAATTTGTATCCCATGCCATGTTCGAACTTTTCAACTGCTTTCATCAACCCCATATTGCCTTCTTGAACCAGATCGAGAAACGGCAGTCCTCTGTTAACGTATTTTCTCGCTATACTGACTACGAGTCTAAGGTTGCACTCAATAAGTGTTTTTCTAGCTTTCTTAGTAGCCTTCTTTGCTTTTTCAAACCTTCTAAGCACCCTTTTAAGAGAAGCAATTTCCTCCTCGGAATATTGAGATTCCGAACCATTGCCAACCGCATCGTCTGAACCATCCATCATGCAGTCACAATCCCCGCCTTCAACCCTGTTCACGTATTCGACGGCCAGAGTGTATATTCTGTTGGCCTGCGTAGAGGAAAAATCGATTTCGTCAAGAAGTTCTACGGTCCGTTCGTTGTTTTTTCTGATTTGTTTAGAGATCTTCGATCTTTCGCTGTCTGAAAGAGTTTGGGTACCGAGTTTTTCTCTCAGCTCTTCGGTCTCAGCAAAAAGTTCTCTGATTGGAAGAAAGTTCTTTGCGGAATTTCTATATGTTTCGCCGTCAGCGGAGGACTCTATGTCCTCGCCGCCTTGGTAGGAACTGTCGCCCGTACCGAGTGCCCCTTCTTTTATCTCTTCTTCGAGTTTGAGAACCTTTTTCATCATGAAGGGGTTCTCTATTATCATTCTCGCGATTATTTTTTTACCTTTTTCAATCTGTCTTGCTATCTCAACCTCTTCCTCCTTGGAAAGGAGGGAGTGCTGCGCAATAGCGAGAATGTACGACCTTATAGGGTCTTGGTCGGAATCAGGACTCTTTGCGTTTTTGAGCTTGTCTTCCGCTCGAGAATCAGACGGGGTGCTTTGAAAACCCTGTACGGACTCGGAGAATTCCCCTTCGTCCTGTACGCCGATTTCATTCCCCAGCCCGTTAGTCTCGTCGTTTGGATTCAACTTGCAGTTCCTCTTATGGTCTTTTCCATAGTCACCAGATCCCTGTATTGCTCAACAAGTTTTCTTTCAAGGGCTTTATCCGAAGAGTCGCGCTGCTTGCGGATTCTCTCTATTACTTCATTACGCTTAAAAGCTATATTTCTCAGTTCAAGCTCCTTCACGCAGTCGTTTAATATTTTCTCCGAAGTCGTCTCGTCTATCAAATCATCCGAAGAAAAAACTAACTCGCTCAGCAGTTGCTGCATCTCGATTTTCTCAAAAGAACTCATCAGGGAGGAAACTTCGGTGAACCCCCCTTCACCCACATGTTTGAGAATAACCTTTAAATCGCCATTTTCAAAATGCCTACCGATATTTTCAATCTTCTCGGCGCTCATCAGGTGGGGGAATTTAAGCAGTATCCTAACAATTTCTCTCTCATGAATGTTTTTTTCTGGAATCAAGGTCGTCGGCGCAAGCGACCCGCGGTTTCTCCCCGAATTCGAGGTCTTTACCATAGAGAGAAACTCAGACTCCCTTATCCCGAAAAGCCCTGTTGCCTTGGAAACAGCCTCAGCCCTTCGGACCGGATCCTTTATTTTTGAAACCAAGTCCACGAGAAACCTTATCGACTCTCCGGAAGACATTTTCTTTTCCCTGTACCTTGCGAAAGTGTCGTCGATAATAAAATCTGAGACGTCAACGGCGTCTGCGATCAGTTCGGCGAGACTCTCGGGTCCGCGCTCCTCCAGATAATCATCGGGATCGAGGCCATCGGGGATACGGCAGATACTTGAAGAAATCTCCTGCTCAAGAAGAATCTCTCCGGCCCGGACGGCGGAACGTATCCCAGCGGTATCGCCGTCGTAGACAATCACCACCTCCTCGCAGAAACGTCGCAGAAGCCTGGCGTGGTCATTCGTAAAGGCCGTTCCCAAGGTGGCGACCACGTTGCGTATTCCATTCGCGTAGAGCTTTATGAAGTCCATGTAGCCTTCAACCAAAACGGCTTTCCGGTTCCTTCCGATTTCACTTTTCGAGTGGTAAAGTCCGTAAAGAACGCTCTTTTTGTCGAAAACCGGGGATTCGGGGGAATTCATGTATTTCGGCTGCTTGGGGTCGTCTTCGCCCAGAGTCCTGCCGCCGAAACCGCAAATTCGTCCAGTTATCTCGTTTATGGGGAAAATAATCCTGTTTCGAAACCGATCGTAGTGCCCGCTTCCCCTCTCCCTCGCAACAACGAGACCAAGCTCTTCGAGTTCCTTGATACCGATTTTCTTTGCCAAAGCGAACTCTACAAGGGCTTCCCAACCGTCGGGAACGAAACCAAGCTTGAATTCCTTGATTATCTGGGAGGTGATTCCCCTTGATTCGAGGTACTCCCTAGCTTGGGCGGAGTTTTTCCCCGAGGCGAGGAGTTTTCTGTGGTAAAACGAACAGACAAGGGAATTTATCTCAAAAAGTCTCGCCGCGGCGGCCTCTTTTTTCTTCTCGCTCCCCGTGCGCGGACGTGGGGCCGGGAGCCTGACTCCGGCCCTCCGCGCAAGTTCTTTTAAGGCTTCGGGGAAACCTATATTGCTGTATCTCATCAGGAAGCCGAATACATCTCCTCCGGCTCCGCAGCTGAAGCAGTGGAAAAAACCCTTCTCATCATTTACGTGCATGGAAGGGTTGTTGTCGTCGTGGAACGGGCAGAGCCCGATATGATTCTTTCCGGATTTTTTAAGGGAAACAAAGCCCTGTATAACGTCTACTATGCTGAGCTTTGCCTTTATATCCGCTATCGCTGATGTGAAAGAAGGATTCTTCATTCAAAGCGACTTGATCGGGGGGACTTTCAGAAACAACTTCCGAAAACCGCGCAAATTAAGACAGTCTACCTTCTTTTCCTGCTTGAACTGCGCTTTTTGGCGGCAAACAGCTTCTTTTTTTTCTTTTCGCTCGGTTTTTCGTAGTATTCTCTCTTCCTTACTTCAGAAAGAACCCCACCCTTCTCAACCTGTTTCTTAAACCTTTTTAAAGCGCTGTCGATGCTTTCGCTGCTACCTACTGTTATTCCTGGCAAAAAATCAAAACCTCCATCCTCATGGGGCTGAAAATCCTAAAGGATAAAGAAAACATTGTCAAATCACCTGCCTCGCTACGCCCCCCACCCCGATTACTCCGACAATTTTTCCACGGTTGGGAATTTCCCGACCTTCTCCCGGTTCTTTTTTATTTCTTCTTCGATTCTGGCAGCGTTTCGCTTCTCAAATTCATGGTCGTAGGGTTCTTGGGAAACCCTTTGCTCCTCGAGTCTCCGATTCCATGAATCCCGCCTGTCTCTGATCTCGTCCACAAGTCCCATGATGATCCTCTTTTGGATTTTTCCTCCGCAACCGCTTCAGTTCAAAGCAGCCGCCGATATTTTCATAAATTCAACTTTTTTCTCAATCTTGGGCATATGCTCCACAAGAGCGTCTATCGTATGCGGGTAAGGATGGCCTATACCTACCGCTATACCGTTTTTCTCAGCAATCCTTACCAAGCGGTCAAGCTGTTCCACAGTATATTTCTTGCCTCGCTCGCTCTGGTCAATAAAAACATCCCTTTTAAGCGTCTTTACTCCGAGCCGCCTCGCTACGCTGTATCCACGGGAGTTGGGGGTCGTAAGGCTGTCAACAAAGTAAAGGTCCCTCGCCTTCAGCTCCTGCATTACCGTTTTCACCGGCTCTTCATTCTCCATGAACTTGGAACCCATATGGTTATTGACTCCCACTATGTTGGGGACGGCCATGATGTTTCTTCTGAGCTCCTCCCTCATCTGGTCCATCGAGAAGCCGAGCAACAAAACTCCTTCTCCCGCGTCATCGGCCGTATAACCGGAAGAATACTTGGGTTCCATGGGAAGATGGAGAATCACGTCCATTCCCCCGCGGTAAGCGGCGCGCGCGGCGTACAGGGAATGGGGAAGATGAGGAAGCACGGCAAAGTTAAGCGGTTGCTTGATCCCGAGGAGCCTGTCAACCGATTCTCTGTCCTGGCCCAGATCATCTATTATGAGAATAACTCCTGGACGCCGGGGCTCTTTCTCCGCAATCTTATCCTCCACAGCAGGCGTGGCCTCGCGGGGTGACCATTCGCCAACAAACCTCTCGACATATCGCAGACCGAAAATCGAAAAGGCGAAAAAGAAAAGCAGGACCAGGACCGCGTGGGTGAGTCTTGCCGTGGGTTTTTTACCGCCGGTTTTTGCAGTAGACTGTCTTTTTCTCGTTCGCTTCTTCTGACTCAAGAGTCTTATCTCCTCACATGCGCTTTACAGTTTCCAACGCCCTCGCAAGCTGCGGGTCCGAGGGGGCGTCCTTACCGCCACCTTCAACAAAAATATCAGGTTCTATGCCCTTGTCATCTATCAGAATCCCCTTGGGGGTAAAAAGTCTCGCCGTGGTTATCTTCACTCCCGTTTCCCCCGAAAGTTCCATTACGGACTGAACTGAACCCTTGCCGAATGTTCTCGTACCGACTATCTTCGCCCTGCCACTGTCTTTAAGCGCTCCGGCAAGAACTTCGGAAGCGCTCGCGCTCCCCCGGTTTACGATTACGGCAACGTGATTGGTCGGTATCTCCATCCCATCCCTGGCGAAATATTCCTTCGAAGTCAGTTCGGACCTTCCCTTCACGTTCAGGATAAGCCCCTTATCCATGAACATGTCACTAAGCGCAAGCGCCTGTTCAAGCAATCCTCCGGGGTTGTTTCTGAGGTCAAGCACAAGCCCTCCGAGCTTCGCGCCGTTTTCCTTTTCAAGCCCCTTGTAAGAACTGAGAAACTCATCCGCAGAATCCCTGTGGAACTGCGAGAGCTTTATATAACCTATATCTTTTTCGATCAACCTGGACTCGACGCTTCTAAGTTTCACTATCCGTCTTGTGATGGTGAACTCGTGGGTTTCCTCGGTTCCGTTCCTTCTTACTACGATATCAACTTCAGTTCCTTCTCTACCCCTTATGCGGTCCAGAGCGTCAACTATGTTGGTCCTCTCGGCACTTTCCCCATCTATGGAGATGATCACGTCTCCCGATTTCACGCCGGCTTCCTGCGCAGGACTTCCTTCAATCGGAGATATAACGGTCAAAAACCCGTCGCGCACCGTAATCTCGACTCCTATGCCCTCAAACTCCCCCATAGTTCCTATCTCAAGGTTTCTCAGGCTCTCGGATGAAAGGTAAACCGAGTAGGGATCAAGGGAATCGAACATGCCTTTTATGGCACTTTGGGTCAACTGCTCTGGGGAGACCTCTTCCACATAGTTTTTCTCTATCAGGTTCAGGGCCTTTGCGAAGTCGGAAAGGCCTCTGTACGTATCTTCTTTTGCGAGAAGCGGGGTTGAAAAAAGAGAAGCCGGAATTAACGCGTATACTATGAAAAAAAGGCGGAACTTTGTCATTGCGACCTACGTTTTCTGTAGTTTACCTGAAAGGAATTTTTTTTGGACTAAGCGAGTAAAGCAGGGTTTTCGCCCTTGATGAAAAAGGGGAAATAAGATAGGTTTACGATAGATCGGTTCACTTATATGTCCACACTTTTTACTGGAATAATATCAGGATTTGTCAAAAGCTGCGTTTCCGACCTTCCCGAAGCATCCCGGGAGTGGGTTCCGCTGAAAAGAGCCCTTTTCTACCTGGGGGCACTTCTCGTATACCCGGTCGCCCTGATCGTGGCCATGGCGGTAGTTGCCACGGTCGTTCTGATCGCATATCCCGTTTCTTACATCTATCGGGCAGCAATCTGAACCGGCGGTCATCAGCTAAGCTCTCAAACAGTGTCTCGTAATGCAGAAAAACCGTAACATTCCCACACCGGGTCCTATCCCCAGGCACGTTGTCATAATAATGGACGGCAACGGGAGATGGGCGAGGCGAAAGAATCTTGACAGGCTGATCGGTCACAGGGAAGGAATAAAATCGGCAAGATCGGTGGCACGTGCCGCGCGGGAGATCGGGATAGAATATGTGACTCTTTACGCGTTTTCCGCCCAGAACTGGAAGAGACCGGGAAAAGAGGTTCTCGCACTTATGGATCTTTTAAGGCAGTACCTCTCAAACGAAGGCAAGAAGCTGCTTGCGCAGAACACCAGGCTAAACGCAATCGGAGATCTTTCGAACCTCCCCCGTGACATACGCGAACTTCTCGGGGACGTGATGAAAATGACCGAGAAATGCGACTCCCTGACGATAACCCTGGCTCTTAGCTACGGGGGCAGAGAGGAAATAATCAACGCCGTGAACAGCATAATCGCGGAGGGAAAGAAAAAACCGGTTTCCGAGAAGGACTTTCAGGAATATCTCTATACATCCGGCCTGCCAGAACCGGATCTGCTCATAAGAACCGGGGGAGAAATGAGACTTTCGAACTTTCTGCTGTGGCAACTGGCCTATGCCGAAATATACGTCACGAAGACACTCTGGCCGAATTTCAGAAGAAGGCACCTGCTAAAGGCCATCGCCAATTACCGCAACAGGGAAAGAAGGTTTGGACTTACAGGAGAGCAGATACGGGAGAAAGGACGCTAGATTGAAGAAGATCTCCATACTCGGATCAACCGGCTCGATCGGATCGCAGACGCTTGAAATAGTACGAAGATTTCCCGAGAGGTTCGAGGTAACGGGTCTTTGTGCGGGGAAAAACATTGATCTTCTTGCAGAACAGATAACGGAATTCGCCCCGAAGGTCGTATCGGTTACCCGAAAGGAGGACTCGGAACGACTCAGGGAAATCGCCGGTCCGAAAACACAGGTACATTACGGGGACGAGGGGAATATCGCAGTGGCCACGGAAGGTGACTGCGACCTGGTTATATCCTCCATGGTGGGTTTCCCGGGGCTTCTGCCCACACTGTCCGCAATACGGGCCGGAAAAAACGTTGCAATAGCAAACAAAGAATCTCTTGTGGTCGCAGGAGGACTCCTTATTTCCGAGGCAAAAAACCAGGACGTTACCCTCCTCCCCGTGGACAGCGAGCATAGTGCCGTTTTCCAGACGCTTCTTGAAAAGGACCGCAAATTCCTCAAACGGATCATTATAACGGCATCGGGCGGGCCGTTTCGCAAAACCCCGAAAAAGGACCTGGAAAAGGTTACGGTCGCCGACGCACTCTGCCACCCCACATGGAAAATGGGAGAGAAAATAACCATAGATTCGGCGACGCTGATGAACAAGGGGTTTGAAATCATAGAGGCAAGGTGGTTTTTTGACATGCCCGCCGAAAAAATATCAATCTGGGTACATCCCCAGAGCATCGTGCATTCAATCCTTGAATACATTGACGGCTCGTTCATAACCCATCTTTCCGCCTCTGACATGAAAATACCGATAGCCCGAGCACTCTCCTACCCCGAAAGACTCGACCTCGGGCACCCTGACGCCTCGCCGGACGACCTCTCGGACATCACGTTCGAAAAGCTCGACACAGATAAATTCGAGGCTCCCGCGATTGCAATTGAATGTCTTAGAATGGGCGGCACTTATCCGACCGTGCTAAACGCCGCGAACGAAATGGCGGTAACAGCGTTTCTTGGCGAGAGAATAAAATTCACCGACATAATCCCGATAGTCAGGGAAACTCTCGAGCGTCACGACAAACTTGACTCGGGGTGTCTTGACAATATATTAGAGGCGGACAGGTGGTCGAGGAGCACCGCCGGTTCCATAATGGAGAGCCTTCTTTCTTAGCGATGACTACTATCCTGGCTTTTATTTTCGTAATAGGAATTCTGGTCTTTTTTCACGAGCTGGGGCATTTTCTGCTCGCGAAAAGAAGCAATATAAGGGTCGAGAAGTTTTCTCTGGGTTTCGGTCCTAAACTCTTTTCTTTCGTAAGGGGTGAAACGGAATACCTGGTTTCGGCCCTTCCCCTCGGCGGATACGTGAAGATGTTCGGTGAGGGCAAGGAAGATAACGTAATTGTCGAAAGCGTCTCGAACACTGAGTCGCCACTTGCCTCAGGAGACAGAATTACCGGGATAAAAGGATTCAGTCTTAAGGAATACGCAGGCTGGGAACAGCTTCTCTACGCCCTAAAATCAGACCCGAACCAGGAAAAAGAACTCGAAGTCGAAAGAGATGGGAAAATCTACACTTTCACCGTCAGCAACCCGGCCCTTTACGATATAGAAGCCTATTACGAAAAAGACTACCACAGGGGGTTTTCCGGCAAATCTCTTACGGACAGATTCCTGGTGGTCATAGCGGGGCCCGCCATGAATTTCATAATTCCCTTCTTCTTCATGCCCCTCGTGTTCATGTTCGGCATAAGCGTCTCGGGTTACTTGGAAGATCCTCCGGACATAACCTACGTAAAGAAAGATTCCCCGGCCCACATATCGGGATTCGCCGCGGGCGACAGGATACTCAGCATAAACGGAAAAGATGTCGAAAACTGGAAAGACGTGAACGTGGCCGTTCACTCAAACCCCGATTCGCTGCTTGAATTCAGGGTAAAGACGGGAAGCGAGACCAGAACTCTAACGCTTTTCGCGGAAGCCGGTGCGGACGGCAGGGTGGAAACCGGATTCGCAAGACCCATAGCCGCGACCATAGCGCAGGTATCCGAGGGCCGCCCAGCCTGGAGGGCGGGAATACGTCCGGGAGACAGGATAAAGGCTATAGACGGCGTAGAGGTTACGGACTGGAACCATATGTCGGACATAATAACCGAAAGCGGGGGCAAGGAACTTGATTTTACGGTCGAGCGCGCAGGAGATGAAATAGATTTTCGCCTAGCGGCGGAAATGGATAAAGGCATCGAGCGCTACATAGTCGGTATTACCCCGAATACGGACACCGTGCTCAAAAAATACGGTTTTTTCGAATCGCTTTACAGGGGAGTGGCCGAAGCCGCCCGCATGACGGTTGAGATCACCATTTTGTTCTTCGGATTCCTGTTCAAGCTCGTAACCGGGAAGATAGCGCTTGCCACTGCCGGTAAAACGGTCGCTGGACCCCTTCTTATAGCCAAGGTATCGGGGGACGTCGCTCAAAGCGGCATATCGAACCTCCTTCAGTTCACCTCGCTTATAAGCATAAATCTCGCTTTAATAAACCTTCTCCCCATACCGATGCTCGACGGAGGACACCTGCTTTATCTGGGCATCGAGAAGATAAAGAGAAGGCCACTCAGCGTAAAAACCCTTGAGATAACCCAGCGAATCGGATTTTCTTTTCTTATTTTCATCATGGCGGCGGCCATCTATAACGACATTCTCCGGATGCGGGGAGACATATTCTCGCAGTTCGGCAGAATTCTTGATCTTTTCCGGTAAAATTAACGGCGGGAGAGACCGTGCGGCTATGAAAAAAGACAGCGAAGAAATACTCAGGATGAACAGCCTTTTTTACGAGGCTCTGGGAACCAGGAATCTCAAGCTCATGGGAGAGGTCTGGATAAAGGACTCAAGATCCGGCTGCGTTCACCCGGGATGGACCGCTCTTCGCAACTGGGAGGCCATAAGGCAGAGCTGGGAGAGCGTTTTTGATCCCGAGGATCAGGTTGACATAAGCATTTCAAACGTGACCGTGGATATAAGCGACAACATCGCCTGGGTTACCTGCCTGCAGGAGATGGTATACATAAAAAGGGACCCGGTCATGTTCAATCTCTCTCAGTCAACCAACATATTCGAGAAGCAAGACGGCAGGTGGCTTATGATTTTTCATCACGCCTCGCCAATCCCCGTACGGGGTTACGAACCGGATAAAAAGACCATACAGTAGCCGGAACTTCAGGAAGTCTCTTCCTTGGAACTCATTCGCTCAAGATAGACCGAGGCACCCAGCCTTTCAAGTTGCGCTGCCTTTTTCTTTACTTCGGAAGAAAGCTTCTTTTTGTACTCCGCTACTGCGCGTAAAAGTTCCGGGTCGGCAGCGGAAAGAATTTCAACTGCAAGGATACCGGCGTTTTTCGCCCCGCCGAGAGCAACCGTGGCAACCGGAACGCCCGAGGGCATCTGCAGGATAGAAAGCACAGAGTCCCATCCATCAATCGAATTTGAGGATTTTATCGGAACCCCTATGACCGGAAGGGGAGAAACTGAGGCGACCATTCCCGGAAGATGCGCCGCACCCCCCGCCCCGGCTATTATGACTTTAATCCCTCTTTTATGAGCCTTTCTCGAAAAATCCACAAGGCGCTCCGGAGTTCTGTGCGCCGAGACTATGGTAACTTCATGTCCCACGCCGAATTGTTCCAGAATCTCAACCGCTTCTGCCATGACCGGAAGATCCGAGTCAGAGCCCATAATAACACTCACTAAAGCAGGTTTCATGCTATCGCCCTCAAATTGTTCATTATGAATTTTGCCTTCTCAAGCGCGCCCGAAACATCGTCGTCAAGCACGGTGACATGTCCCATCTTTCTGTAAGGCTTGGTAAGGGTTTTACCGTATATGTGGAACTTGGCTCCTTCAACGCCCATGCATCCGCGAAGTCCCTCGTACCTTACCTCGCCCTCGAAACCCGGCTGCCCGAGAATGTTAATCATAACAGAAGGAGTTTTTATTTCAGTATCGCCCGGGGGAAGATCAAGAATCGATCTCAGACACTGCTCATACTGCGAGGTGTGAGCCGCGTCAATCGTGTGATGCCCGCTGTTATGCGGTCTCGGAGCGGATTCGTTTATGAGAATATCGCCTTTTTTGGAAACAAACATCTCAACCGCAAGTATCCCGCACATGTCAAAGGATCTTATCGTGCGCTCGGCAAGTTCACATGCCTGGGCGGACATTGTATCGTCAATCTCGCAGGGACTTATCAGGAACTCAACTATGTTCGCGTTGCTGTTAAACAGCATTTCTACCGGAGGAAAGCATTTCGTCTCTCCGGCGGAATTACGCGAGACTATAACGGAAATCTCCTTCTCCACATCGACAAGGTCTTCAACGACGGATTCCCCCTCCAAAAGGTCTTCCAGCTGTTCCTCGTCCCTTACCACATACACCCCCCTTCCGTCATAACCCGTCCTTGAAAGTTTCTGGACGAAAGGAATTTTTATCTCGCCGGACCCGACGGCCGCGACTATAGCCTCTTTCCCGGGAAAGACCGAAAAATCGGCTGTGGGGAGCCCCTTTGAAACATAGAACTCCTTCTGCTTCGCCTTGTCCTGTATGAGTTCAAGCGCGTGGGGTTCAGGCCTTATGACTACTCCTTCCTCCTGCAGCCGGAAAAGCGCCTGCAGGTTCACGTGCTCAATCTCTATTGTCAGGATGTCAACATTCCTGCCAAACTCGTAGACATCCTCGTAATTCCTGAAATTACCGTGGGAGAACTCGGTACACACGGACGCCGCCGAACAATCGGAGGAAGGATCGAGCACATAGGTGCGGAGGTTCCAGTTGCTCGCCACGAGGCAAAGCATTTTTCCCAGCTGCCCGCCTCCGAGAATCCCCAGTTTTACCTGTTCAAAATCCATGGCCATCATACTACAAGTCAATAATCGAGAGCAAATCCATCGGAGTCTCTATAAGATGTTCGGCTCCGTTTTCACGAAGCTCGTCTCCCGTTCGGAACCCCCAGAGAACTCCCACCGGAAGCATACCCGCCCCGACGGCGGTAAGCATGTCCACCCCGGAATCTCCAAGGTAAACCATCCGCGATGACTCAATCCCGAGTTCCCTTGATATCCGAAGCGCTCCCGAGGGATCGGGTTTTCTCGGAATTTCATCCCTCTGACCTATAACCACCTCGAAATTCCAGTCAGCAAGCAGGTCTTCAACGTATTTTTCGGTAAACACGTGCGGTTTGTTGGTAAGAATCGCCTTTTTCAGACCTCTATCTGAAATCTCGTTCAGAAGATCCGGTATGCCGTCATAAAGCGTGGTTTTCACGTTGAAAGAGCAGCTGTAGATTCTGTTGAAATCGTCAAGGCACTTTTCAACGACAGCATCATCGTTTCTTTTGTCCTCGGGAAGGGCTCTGGCCACCATGACCTTTGGACCTTTTCCTATAAAGTACTTGTAGCATCCGGTCGCGCGCGCTGGAAATCCGCTTATGGTAAGCGCCTGATTCACGGCGTCAGCGAGATCCTCAAGAGAGTCAATCAGGGTTCCGTCAAGGTCAAATACAACTGCTCCGTAGCTCATAGTTTCGCACTTAAAGTCAGATAATGGGAATATAATATACCCAAAGAAAACGATTTGTTTTCCCACTACCGATCCAGATTCCACGGTTAGAAATCACGGCCCCAAACAGCCGCATTTTTGATTCCCCGCCGCCTCGAAATGATAGTATAATCTCTCAGAATCAGGAAACTGCTCCGGAACGGAAGCTAACTGTTTCGGGATTTTTCTCATGGACGGAAAACAGCCACCGATAACCATAATCGGCGCAGGACTCGCCGGAGTCGAAGCCGCGAACCAGATAACGAAGTTCGGAATAAGGGCGGTTCTCTACGAAATGAGACCCCGCAGAGAAACCGCCGCGCACAAGACCTCCGGACTCGCGGAGCTTGTGTGCAGCAATTCCCTGAAATCGGCATCCATGGAGAACGCCTCCGGAATACTGAAAGAGGAAATGAGGTGTCTTGGCTCGCTTGTCATTGAAGCGGCAGAGGAGTCAAGGGTTCCAGCCGGGAAGGCGCTTGCGGTCGACAGGGAGATATTCTCTGATTACATAACACGAGAAATCCAAGGTAACGAGCTTATAGACTTAAGAAGGGAAGAGGTAACGAAAATACCAGAAGACGGAATCGTGATCGTGGCCACCGGGCCGCTTACATCCGATGCGCTTTGCGCTGAGATTTCCTCGCTCACGGAATCTGAATATCTTTACTTCTACGACGCCATCTCGCCGATAATCGACGCGGATACAATCGACCGCTCGAAAACTTTCAGAGGATCAAGATACGACCGCGAAGACTCGGGAGAGGGAGACTATCTCAACTGCCCTCTCTCTGAAGACCAGTACTACGAGCTTGTGGATGACCTCATTCACGGAGAAAAAGTGGAGACCAGGGAATTTGAGAAGGCGATTTACTTTCAAAGCTGCATGCCGGTTGAGGTCATGTGCGAGAGAGGAAGGGAAACGCTTCGGTTCGGTCCACTAAAACCGGTTGGCCTTGTCGATCCGGAAACCGGCAAAATCCCCTTTGCCGTCCTGCAGCTAAGAACGGAGAACGCCGAGGAAACCATGTACAACATGGTGGGTTTCCAGACAAAGCTCAGATATCCGCAGCAAAGAGCCGTTTTCAGAAAGGTCCCGGGACTTGAGAGGGCTGAATTTCTAAGATACGGAAGCGTGCACAGAAACACATACATAGATTCTCCAAGGCTGCTTGAGAAAAACCTTTCCCTGAGATCTCGCCCAGACATTTTCTTTGCCGGACAGATAACGGGAGTCGAAGGGTACGTCGAGTCCGCGGCAACTGGAATCGTCTGTGGAATAAACGCTTCGAGAAAGGTGCTCGGGCTCCCACCTGCACCCGTACCGAGGGAGACTTCCATAGGCTCCCTGCTTGAGTACATCTCAGCCGATGGAAAAACCGGGTTTCAGCCCATGAACATAAACTTCGGGCTTTTTCCCAAGGTGGAAGGCAGGATGGGAAAGGAAAGAAAACGCAGGCTTATCGCACAAAAGGCCCTTGAGAGTATCGGCGCATACAGACCTTATGAATAGACAAAAGGTGAGGAGTGTTTGATTCTCATATTTTAATGGTAGTATTTTGCCGGTCATGACTTATCAGGAACTGATTCTAGCTCTCCAAGACTACTGGTCATCCAAGGGATGCTTGGTGGTCCAGCCCTACGATATAGAAAAAGGCGCCGGAACTTTTCATCCGGCCACTTTCCTGCGATGTCTCGGCCCTGAACCCTGGCACGTGGCTTACGTCGAACCTTCAAGGAGACCGACCGACGGAAGATACGGGGATAATCCCAACAGGCTTCAGCACTACTATCAGTTCCAGGTGATAATAAAGCCTTCTCCCGACGACATTCAGGAACTCTTCCTAGACAGCCTCAAGTCATTCGGAATAAACCCCCTTGAGCACGACATAAGATTCGTTGAGGACGACTGGGAATCCCCGACGCTTGGCGCGTGGGGGCTTGGGTGGGAGGTTTGGCTCGACGGCATGGAAATAACGCAGTTCACATATTTTCAGCAGGCGGGCGGAATAGACCTCGACCCGGTATCCGCTGAAATCACCTATGGAACCGAGAGAATAGCAATGTATCTGCAGGAAGTTGAAAGCGTTTACGATCTTGAATGGACAAAGGGAATAACGTACGGAGAGATCCATCACGAGAGCGAAGTCCAGTTCTCAAAATACAACTTCGAGGAATCCGACCCCGCAATGCTAAGCGACCTGTTCAACATGTACGAGCAGGAATGCAGATCCCTTATCGAAAAGCAGCTTCCCCTCCCCGCTTACGAATACTGTCTTAAAAGTTCGCACACCTTCAACCTCCTTGACGCGAGAGGTGCGATAGGGGTAGCCGAGCGGGCCTCATACATAGCGAGGGTAAGGGCGCTTGCGAACCTGTGCGCGACTTCGTATCTGCAGACCAGAGAAAACCTGGGATTTCCCCTTCTGAAAAACAACCCATGGAAAAAGAACTGATACTCGAAATCGGAACGGAGGAAATACCCGCTCTTTTCCTTGAAAAAGCCCGGGGGGATCTGGGCAATATCCTAAGCGGAGAGTTTCGCGACAAGGGTATTGAATTCGAGGAAATGGAGATTCTCTACACCCCGAGAAGGCTTTCGGCAAGGGTAAGCGGACTTGAGAGAAGACAGAAGGACCGCACGACCGAGAACTTCGGGCCGCCAATACGCATAGCATTTGACGAAAACGGAAAGCCCACAAAAGCAGCGTTGGGTTTCGCAAGGTCCCAGAAGGTCGATGTCGATAAACTCGTCATCGCAAAAAGGGATAACGGAGAGTTCCTCTGCGTAAGGAAAACGATAAAAGGGAGAAGAACTTCATCCGTTCTAAAAGAGATTCTCCCGGGAGCAATCTCATCGGTTCCCTTTCAAAAATCTATGAGATGGGGAAGCGGGAAATTGACCTTCGCAAGACCCATAAGGTGGATAGCGGCTCTTTACGACGGCAAGCCCGTAAAATTCAGCGTTGAGAACATCAAAAGCTCTGATCAGAGCTTTGGTCACAGGTTTACTTCCCCGAAGCCTTTTCAAGTGGCGTCTTGGGAAGGCTATCTGAAGGCGCTCAAGAAAAGCAACGTAGTAGCCGATCCCGAGAGAAGAAAGGACATCATAAGAAAAGACACTGAAGCGGCGGCGAAAAAGATAGGCGGAACCGTAAAAGAGGACCCTGAACTGCTTGAGACCGTCATAAACCTGGTGGAGCACCCAACGGTGCTTGTCGGAGAATTCGAGAAGAAATACCTGCGTTTGCCCGAGGAAGTGCTGATAAGCGTAATGAAAAACCACCAGAAATATTTCCCCGTTTATTCCCAGAAGACCGGGAAACTTCTCCCGAATTTCATCTTTGTCTGCGGAACTCCGGTCAAGGACAAACAGGTGATTATAAGGGGAAACGAGCGGGTAATAAGGGCAAGACTTAACGACGCCGAATTCTTTTTCTCCGAAGATACGAAAAAGAACCCAAGCGATTACACAGAAGATCTTGAGAGCATGGTGTTCCTATCGGATATAGGAAGCTACAAGGCAAAGGTCGAACGGATGAGAACGCTTGCAGCCGATATGTTCGATAACCCTGACCTCGAGAGAGCCGCTGAACTTTCAAAGTCCGATCTCGCGACCCAGATGGTCTTCGAATTCGCTGAGCTCCAAGGAGTGATGGGCAAGTACTACTCGCTTGCCTCCGGGGAGAAAAAAGCCGTCGCAAACGCGGTCGAAGAGCAGTATATGCCGCTTACGAGAACCGGCGAGCTTCCCCACACCAAGACCGGAGCACTTCTAAGCATCGTGGACAAGATGGATAACATCTGTTCCTGTTTCATCGCAGACCTCGCACCTACCGGGTCTTCCGATCCCTATGCTCTGAGAAGGCAGACCCTCGGAATAATAAGAATTGCCATAGAGAAAAAGCTCGATATTTCCGTCTCCACGGTCCTTGAACACAGCATAAAGCTCGTCTTCGAGTCCATGGAAGCGCAAAAAACCCGCGAGGTCAAACTATCCGAAGAAGAGCTTAAAGAGAATATCCTCGCGTTTTTCTCCGAGAGATTCCGCAACCTGATGACAGAGTCGGGCTACGGGAGAAACATTGTCGAATCCGTGATCTCGGCAGGTTTCGACAACCCCCTTGACGCCTACCGCAGGATAAACGCGCTTGGGAAATTCGCAAAACGAAAGGATTTTGAAGCCCTGGCGACGGGCTTTAAAAGAGTCTTCAACATAGCGAAAACCAGACCGTCTTCGCCGCTTGACAAGAAGCTGTTCAAGCAAAAAGAGGAAAGGGATCTCCACAAAGCTTTTACCAAGACGCAAACCGCGGTTCTAAAAAGACTGAGCGACTCTGGAAAAGCCCCCAGGCAAAGCGATTACCTGAGTTGCCTTGAGTCCATAAAAACGCTCGCGGGTCCTATAGACCGTTTTTTTGACGCGGTAATGGTAATGGACAAAAACAAGAAGGTCAGAGACAATCGCCTGGCTTTGCTCAACGAGATAAAAGATCTGTTTTTCATGATCGCCGATTTCTCGAAAATCTGACCCGCAATGCGATGTCCACAAGGGTGAGCCAGACCGAAAGGCCGCCCAGGACTTGTACCAAACATGCTTCTCTCAATCAATAAATGCCCGGTATCAGGGCCTTGCGATGCGGCGGGTAATCCCTGAAGGTTTCCACATACCATTGATGGTTGCTGCGCGCCCTAGGAACGAGATTGGCGGAAGTGAACAGCAAGAAGGCTAGACCGCCTGATGACCACGTCGCGAGCGCCCAGCCGACCCATTCGAGGATTTCGCCCAGATAATTCGGGCACGAGACAAAGCGAAACCCGCCACCCTGCGGAACCACATAGCCGGTCTCGCCCGGCCTGCGCAGACGAATGAGGATATTGTCGGCGTGGAGGTTGAGAGCAATCCCGCCCAGGAAAATCCCGACGCCGATCAGGAAACGAGGGTCGACGAGCCATTCAACGGCATACCCACCAAATTCCGAAATGAACCGGGCATTGATGTAGGCGTTAATCACATTGAAGAAAAAGCCCGATCCGATCACCAGCAACGGCGTCTTCCGTCCGCTCGCCCGGATCCGAAACGGGTAAATGAACGTCCGGTTCAGATAGTGAGCCTGCCACATGACCAGAAAGAGCAGCGGCACGATGTGGAATGCGGCCTTCCCGTTGAGATAGATGGCGATGAAGACGACAACCGCCGGCAGTTCCATGATGATCCAGCCGAGCCTGCTGGAAATGTGCGGCCCCCAGCCCGCGCCTGCGTAATGACGGCCATATGGCGCGGTTTTACGGAACAGGTACAGGAACGTCGGAAGAGCCGTAGCAATAACTGCCCATACCATCACGCGGTGAAGTTGTTCCTCTGCCATCTCAACCATCCTCGCCGAGCATGCCCTGCTCGTCAAACCATCGATAGGTGTCCCTAACCGAATCCGCCAAGGGACGCGACCTGAACCCGAGTTCCGCCTGCGCCTTGGCACTGGATACCTGCTGGTTGCCACCGCTCACAAAGCGTAGCGCAGCAGGCGTATAGAGGGGCCGGCGCCCGCGACTACGGTCCAAAATGACTTGGAAGGGCGCCCAAAACCGGGCCAGAAACATGGGGAACACGAAACGGGGCGGTGCCACCCCGGTCGCCTGTTGGGACAGTAGCGCCAAATCGCGCATGGAATACCAACCGCCTGACAGGATGTAGTTTTCGCCGCACCTCGCTTGCGTCTCGGCGGCCACCGCAGCATCTACGACATCGCGCACATCGACACAATCAAAGCCGCCTGCGATCTGCGCGGGAATTCTCCTCCGGTGCAGGTCGAGGAAGAACTGTCCCATATGCGAAGGTCCGCCGTCAAAAGGGCCGATCACGCCGGTCGGATTAAGAATTACGGCGTCCAGACCGCGATCTATGCCGCGGCGAACTTCCGCCTCGCCGGAGGCTTTCGACCGGGCATAGGCATCGTGCCGCGGGCCGTCGGCGGAATCGCGGCCCTCATCGAGAACTTCGTCAAGCGGGTACTGGTTGTAGGCGTGAATCGAGGAAAAGTAAACGAGTCGCCTCACGCCACAGTCAAGGGCGGCTTCGACAACGTTACGCGTGCCTGAGACATTCGTTGTATGGACTTTTTTCCCCCTGCCGGGATCGATCGAGACTAGGGCGGCCAGATGGAAGACGACTTCCGCGCCTGTGAAAGCGGTGAGCAGTGATTCCTTGTCCAGAATATCGCCGTTGACCCACTCGACGTCAAGATCCGCGGCGGTGCCCCGCCTCTTGCGGAATATCGCGCGAACCGGGCAGGCGTCGTACCGCTCCACCAAGGCCCGCGCAAGCACGCCGCCGATATGGCCGCTCGCTCCCGTGATCACCCGCATGGCATTACCACACTAAGCTGTCCCGCCCGTACGCGGTAAGGCTCTCCTTCGCGAATGCCACCTCTGATTCACGCCCAGAAGGCGACGGCAAGCGAAATACAACCATAAACTGCGAAACGGCCTTTATGAACACGGTCTCAAGCGATCTTTTTACATGCGGAAGGTTCATTGCGTGCTTTCCCAGTGGGAATCATGCATTCAGAATATGGAATGTCAACCTCAATTCCCCCATCCACTCAGACGCAATATCGGTAAATTCAGAGCATCATCTGAAAATATTTGAGAAGCAACAGTATTCGGGTATCATTTCCCTCATATGTTCGGACAATTCGGCATATGGGAATTAATCCTGATACTGGCAATCCTGCTTATAATCTTCGGTCCTAGCAGGCTCGGAGATCTGGGATCTTCTCTCGGCAAGGGAATAAGCGGGTTCAGGAAATCTCTAAAAGACGACGACTCAGACAACAAAGAAGAGGGGCAGAGCGGCACCTAATCAAAAACCCTCTCCTCAATCCTTTATCTTCTCCGCAAGTTCCACCAGCACTCCATTCATTGACTTGGGATGTATAAAGGCGACTTTACAGTTGTAAGATCCCGGCCTCGGATGTTCATCGATAAGCCTGACACCTTCTTTTTCGAGGGCCCGGAGAGAGGACTCTACATCGTCCACAAGAAAGCAGATGTGGTGAACGCCCTCCCCTCTTTTCTCCAGGAACTGTGAAATCGGAGAATTCTCGTCCAGAGGCTCGATAAGCTCAATCGCGGTGCCCTCTTCCGATTCGGAGCAAAGCATCGATGTTTTGACCCCATAGTTGACCACGTCTTCTCTGTGGACAACCCGAAGCCCGAGTAGCTTGGAGTAGATATCTTCAGCTTTCTTGATATCTTTTACGGCGATCGCCACGTGATAAAGAGATCCGTTTTCCCTCAACTCAGAACGCTCCTTTCGACTAACCAGAACTTCCTTCCCTGGAAATCGTGAACCTCTCCAGAGTATCTTCAGTCGATTTGAACTTTATCTTTACTCCCCTCTCCCGCTGGATTTTTCTTATGGATCTTCCTTCTATCTCTCTGAGCTTCGCTATGACCTTCTTATTGGCCTGAACGACAAGAGGTCCCTCGGCGCTCTGCCTTGTCCATTGATCAATATCCCTCAGTATCTCGTAACAGGTGGTGTATATCGACTTTATCCGTCCTCTTCCATCGCAGGTATCGCAGGGTTCGGTCAAGTCGGAAAGTATGCTTTCCCTGACTCTGCGCCTGGTAAGCTGGATTACGCTGAAAGACGATATTTCCTGGATCGTGGTCCTCGCCTTATCCTTTTTCATCTCATTCGCGAAAAGCGACTCTATCTTCTTTCTGGATCTAACAGACTGCATGTCTATGAAATCGATAACTATGATTCCGACCAGATTGCGAAGCCTTATCTGCCTTGCGGCTTCAACCGCGGCTTCTTCGTTCGTTTTCATTATTGTTTTCTTGTGAAACTCCTCTCCGACGAGTTTCCCGGAGTTAACGTCTATCACAGTGAGCCCCTCAGCCTCGTCTATGATCAGGTAACCTCCCGACTTCATCCAGACCTTTTTTCTGTACATTTTTTCGATCTGGCTCTCGATTCCGTACCTGTCGAATATGGATTCTTCCTTGTCGTACATATCGACTTTGAAGCCATCCTTCTTAACCTTGTCGGAAAAGTACTTGGTAATCCGGCCGTGGGCCTTGGGAGAGTCAACGACTATTTTCTTAAGGCCGTTTCCCATAAGGTCCCTGACGACCCTGATACAGGTATCGGCTTCTTCGTATATCGCGCCCGGGTTTTTCGATTCTTCATACTTTTTCTTTATCCTTCTCCATTTTCTCGCAAGCGCTCTCATCTCGGTCTTGATGTCCTTCTCGTCCGCTTCCACACTCGCCGTTCTCACTATAAAACCCATGTCCTCGGGCTTGTTCCGCATGATTTCGGAAAATCTTTTCCTGCTTTTTCTGTCGGTTATTTTGCGGGACAGGTTCACCGAGTCCGACCCGGGAAGCAGAACAAGATACTTGCCCGGTATGCCTACGTGAGAGGTAAGCTTGGGACCCTTGTTTCCGGTGGGTTCCTTTGTGACCTGGACCATCACTTCCTGACCCTGGCGCAGCACGTTCTGTATCGGCTGGTGGTTTTTTCTGGAAACCTTTTTTGTCTCTTCCTCTTCAAGAAAAAGTTCGCTGAGCGATTCCTCGTACACATCCTCGGCTGAGAGAAACCCGGACCTGCCGTCTCCCATGGCGACAAACGCCGCCTGCATGCCGGGAACTATCTTTTCGACTTTCCCCTTGTAGATGTTGCCCACCATTGAAGAATTGGATTTCCTTTCAATGAAAAGTTCAATGAGCCTACTTTTCTCCAAGACCGCTATCCTCGTCTCGTTAAAAAGCGAGTTGATGATAAGTTGAGTATTCATAGGATGTTGAAATATAAATTAGTTATCCTATTAAGTATAACTGCAAGAGGGCAATGTGGAAAAAACAGGCTTGCCGATAGGTTGGAACTTCCGTCAAGCGTTTCGCCGAAACGAATCTCCCCGGCAGACTGCGCGCGGAGTAGACGGTCTTTACGCACTTTCGCAGAAGTCAGGGGTTCGTTCTTCCAAGCTCGACGATCACATCAAAATGCTTCTTTTCAATCTGCATGACTGAAAGTCTGCTCTGCCTTACAAGGGAGATACCACTGAGTCTCTCGTCGTTCTTTATCTGCTTGAGAGATACTGGATTCTCAAGCGTCTCCACGGGCTTCAGGTCAACCACGACCCATCTTTCGTCTTCCGTCGTAGGATCCTGGTAATACTCCCTTATAACCTCGGATATACCCACCACTTCAAGGCCCTTGTTGCTGTGGTAGAAAAGGACCAGGTCGCCCTTTTTCATACCCTTCAGATTGTTTCTGGCCTGATAGTTTCTCACCCCGTCCCAGTAAGTCCACCCGTCGCGGAGAAATTCCTCCCACGAATATTTAAACGGTTCCGATTTAACGAGCCAATAGTTCACGATCTGAATTATAGCGAGCGGGAATTCGGATTCAACACAACGTCGCGAATTTAAATCGATATTTTTTCGAAATATCCTTATAATACCTTTCCCGCTTGTGTATTATTTCCGGTGGCTTTTATCAATGAGGTTTTGAATTGCTCATAATCCCCGCCATAGACTTAAAAAACGGAAACTGCGTGCGGCTTCTGAAGGGAGAAGAGGGCACGGAGACCGTGTTTTCAAACAGCCCTTCCGATACAGCGAAAAAGTGGGAGCGGTGCGGAGCCGAGTGGATTCACGTCGTGGACCTTGACGGAGCGTTTAAAGGAAATCCCAGAAATTTCGAAGCTGTAGAAGAAATAGTCCGCTCCGTTTCCTCGAACGTTCAGGTTGGAGGGGGGATAAGAAACATTGCCACCGTTGAGAAGTACCTCGAAATTGGCATCGAGAGAGTGATAATAGGCACTTCGGCCTTTACCGACAGGGACTTTCTCGAGCATATCTGCGGGAGATTTCCCGGGAAAATAGCCGTCGGGATTGACACAAAGGGAGGAAAGATAGCGTTGCGTGGATGGAAAGAAACAATAGACACGGACATCGCCCAGACGATGCTTGAATTCCGCGATATCGGCGTGTCGCTTGTTATTCACACAAACGTTGACAGGGACGGAACCATGGAGGGTATAGACACAGCTTCGATAAAAGGCTTCCTTTCTCTGTGTTCCCTTCCGGTAATCGTTTCAGGCGGTATCGCGTCGCTTGCCGACCTAAGCGAGATAGAGTCTGTCGGGGACGACAACCTGCTGGGAGCGATACTAGGGAAATCGCTTTACTCGGGTTCCATTGATCTTGAAGACAGCATACGAAGGTTTCAATAAGATGGTTTCTAAGAGAATAATCCCATGTCTTGACGTAAAGGACGGAAGAGTGGTAAAAGGGGTGCGCTTCGTCAACTTAAGGGACGCCGGAGACCCGGTCGAGGTAGCGAAAAAGTACAGCGAAGAGGGCGCTGACGAGATAACGTTTCTCGATATCACCGCCTCGCACGAAAAGAGAAAAACAATGATAGACGTGGTCGAACGGACCGCGAGCGAGGTCTTTGTCCCCCTGACCGTCGGAGGAGGGCTGAGAACCGTGGAGGACGTAAGGGAACTTCTGCTGGCAGGGGCGGACAAAGTCACGATCAACACGGCGGCAATAACGGATCCCGAGTTCGTAAGGCGTGCTTCTGACAGGTTCGGAAGCCAGTGCATAGTAGTCGCGATAGATGCGAGGAGAAGAGACGGCGGGGGATGGGAGGTCTTCACCCATGGCGGCCGCAACCCGACCGGAATAGACGCAGTCGGATGGGCCGGGAAGATGGAGGATTTCGGAGCGGGGGAAATCCTTCTTACGAGCATGGACAGGGACGGCACTGAGGACGGATACGATCTTGAACTCACAAGAGCCATTTCCGAGACCGTCGGTATTCCCGTCATAGCTTCTGGAGGCGCGGGGCGGCTTGAGCACCTGCTTGAAGCGGTGGAAGCGGGACTGGCAGACGCCGTTTTGTGCGCCTCGATTTTTCATTACGGCAAGTACTCGATAAACGAGGCGAAGGAGTTCCTGTCAGAGAAGGGAGTGCTGGTAAGGCTGCCATAAAAGAGGTTGGACATCTTGCTGATAAGAGAACAGACTGAGGAAAACGAAAAAAAACTGCTCAGTCCCATGGCGACTCTCAGTTCCGAATCCAAAGGAAGAGCGAACCCCGAGCGCGAGTGCGACATAAGAACGTGCTTTCAGAGGGACCGGGACAGGATAATTCACTCCAAGGCCTTCAGAAGACTAAAGCATAAAACCCAGGTATTCATCTCTCCGACCAACGATCATTACCGCACAAGGCTGACCCATGTAATAGAGGTCTCCCAGATAGCCAGAACTATATCGAAAGCGCTTATGCTTAACGAAGATCTGACCGAAGCCATAGCGCTCGGTCACGACCTCGGGCACACTCCCTTCGGCCACTCCGGCGAGGAAGGGCTTAATGAAGTGTTCCCGGGCGGGTTCAAACACGTTCGTCAGAGCATAAGGATCGTGGATGTGCTGGAACGCGACGGAACTGGACTCAACCTAACGCACGAAGTCAGAGAGGGAATAGCTAAACATTCCAAGGGTTGGGGAAAGGAAGGAATAGAGACCGAGGAGAACAGGCCGCTTACCCTCGAAGGTCAGGTAACCAAGATTTCGGACCTTGTCGCCTACGCGAATCACGATCTTGATGACGCAATCCGCTCGGGTATCATATCCCCCGGCGATGTTCCCGCAGAATATATCTCGGTCCTCGGAGATACGGCTTCGCAAAGAATAAACACGATGGTAGTGGACATCGTTGAGCAGACTATCGAAAGAGGCAGGGTTAGAATTCTTATGAGCGAGGAAGTGTTTGAGGCGCTTTTGGGTCTCAGAACCTACCTCTACAAGAATGTCTACGCAAGCGAGCGGCTGCTTTCGCTTCACAACAAATCCAAAAAAGTCGTGAAGGAGCTTTACTTGTATTTCTGCGAGAACGAGAAGATCTTCCGTGAGAGCTTCTGCAAGATGCCCGTGCGGGAGGATGAAACGCTGCAAAGGGCGGTATGCGACTTCATTGCCGGAATGTCCGATCTTTATGCGCTCTCGGTTTACCAGAAGATATTTCTTCCGAGCAGGTGGACAAAAGGCCAGGAAATACGGGACGCTGACCTATGAGCGAAAAAAAGGGGGGCCGGTCATTGATAAATCTCGGAGCAGCGCCTTTTCTTAATATGCGACCGCTCATCTATCCTCTGGAAAAAGGGATCGTCGAGCACAGCTTCAACATAATGTATTTTGACCCTTTCCTCCTTTCCGAGAATCTGTCGAAAGGAGTGGTGGATGTCGCGCCCATTCCCTCGGTTGAATTTCTAAGAACCGACGGCTACTGCATTCTGCCCGACATTTCCATATCCTCTTTCGGAAAAGTCGACAGCGTTATACTAAAGGCGCGAAAGAAAATAACGGAAATACAAAGCGTGTCGGTCGACAGCAGGTCCAGGAGCTCAACGGCCCTGCTCAGAATCGTTCTCGAACTCTTTTTGGGGCTTAAGCCCGAATACGTAAAAAGAGAGCCCGGAAACGGTTTCCTTGAAGGAGTTGACGCCGGGATGCTCATCGGCAACTCGGGTCTTCAGGCCCGTTACCTCTTCGCGGAGAAATCCGCTTTCACCTATGACTTGGGCGAACTCTGGACCAGGGAGACGGCCCTTCCCTTCGTATACGCGGTAATGGCGATCAAAAAAGGAGACGACGCTACCGCCGAGGGCTGCAGGTGTCTCGTTCCGACAAGAGAACAGGGGGTGGAACTCATCTCGGAGATAGTAGATATCGAATCCCGAAAACTTGGACTCAACAGGGAACAGTGTCTGACTTACCTTCAAAAAAGGATTAAGTACGACCTTGACGGCCAAAAAATTGACGGACTCATCAAATACCGCGACCTTCTTTTTGAACTAAACGAAATAGAAAAGAAAAACGAAATCAACTTCTATACAGACCCGTCATAGACGAAATCCAAAAGGAGACGAGAATGGAAAAACGGATGATGAGGCTGGGGCACAGCCCCGATGCAGACGATGCGTTCATGTTCTACGCCATAGCGAACGGAAAGGTGGTTTCAGAAGCAATCGACTTCGAGCACGTGATTGAAGACATACAGTCCCTTAACAAAAGAGCCATGGCGGCGGAACTCGAAGTCACTGCAATCTCCGCCCACGGATACCTTAGCGTGCAGGACCGCTATCGGATTCTTTCCTGCGGGGCCAGTATGGGAAAAGGGTACGGCCCCATAGTGGTCGCCAGGGAGAAAATTTCTGACCTCGGGGGAAAAACCGTCGCGGTGCCCGGAAAGCTTACTACCGCATATCTTCTTCTAAGCCTCTATGCTGATAATTTCATCCCGGTCGAAGTGCCCTTCGACAAGATCATGGACAAGGTGCTCGAAGGAGAGGCGGACGCGGGTCTTCTTATACATGAAGGGCAGCTTACCTACGAAGAGACGGGGCTTGAGCTTCTGTTCGATCTCGGGGAAATGTGGGCCGAGGAGACCGATCTTCCGATGCCTCTTGGACTTAACGTGCTTCGAAGAGACGTGCCCCGGGGGCTTGACGCCGAAGTTCTTCGGGTACACAGAGAAAGCATAGAGTACGCCCTTTCGAACAAAAAAGAGGCTCTTGATTACGCGATGCGCTTTGGAAGGGGGATGAGCGAGGATACGGGAGAAAAGTTCGTTTTAATGTACGTAAATGAGTGGACCAAGGACCTCGGGGAGAGCGGAACCTGGGCGCTTAAATATCTTTTTGAAAAAGCCCGAGCAAAGGGAATCATAGCCGAGAGCCCAATGCTTGACATCCTCTGCGAGTAATTTTATTCCAACCCGAGGAGACGGCACCCGTTATCCGCCCTGGCCCGGTTTCTCCGGGATCACTTTCTCGACAAATCCGAGAAGAAACCCTATGAGACGGCGGAACTCGTCTTTCCGCCGCCACGGCATCCTGAACCTGTCGCTTATCTCAACCTGGATTGCGGGAACCGAAAACCGCTTCGCGGCGAACTTGGCCACGGTCATCTGCCTTGCGGCGGGGAATATATCGGCGCTTCCGGCCGTGATTCCATGTTCCTCGGCGACAAGATAAAACTTGTCAAGAACATCAGGTGCCGAAAGAAGAAATTCCCTCCCGACCCCCACGCCTGGAAACAGGTCCTCGGACCTCTCGTTTCCGGTACCGTGTATGTCCACAACTAGATCTATTTTCCTCTCGGACAGAACTCTCCCGAGCGCAGCTTTAAAACCGCAGTCGTCATAGTAATTCGGGTCTGTTTCCTGTTCCCTGTTCGCGTAAAGGCAGTGGCAGCCGAGAACCAGATGCAGCACGGCTCCTAGAGCGGCGGTGTAGAATTCATGGCGTTTCAGTTTCCCCATTCTCGTGTGAGCGGTTGAGTGCGGACAGGTAACCAGAACCGGGACCGTGCCTTCAAGAAAAATGTTCTCTTCCGAACGACCGTCGGGTCTCATCCTGTAATACTGCTTCTGGATGTTCTCAAAACTGACGGCAAAGGAAAAGGGATCCTCGCCGCAGAGGTCGGGGTCCGAGAACCAGTTGCCGGTTTTTATTATGTCCGCATCGCCAATCCGACTTCTGAGTTCCGGGCCGGGTTCATAGGCGTAAAAGAACTCTTTTCCCAAGCGGATGGAAGATCTTGAAAAGAGCTTTTCATCCGCGCCTTCGAGGCGGTCCACGCTTCCGATAAAGGCTTCGGAATCCGGGGGAAGCTCATAAAGCTCTCCCTGGACGGCAAGCGGGGAGGTCTCATCAAACACGGCCGCCGGATAACCAAAGGGTGTGCGGTAAAGAATCCCGGGAACCTTTATCATCCTGAGCAACCTGCATCGCTCAAGGTGCCCGCCTCTTGTCCCGCCTTTTCGCAGGGTTCCATAGACAAAAAGCTTTTCGGGCTTCGGTTCGGTCATCACAGATACTGAGGAAACTAATGCTCACAAGGAGGACAAAGGTCCTTTTTGTAGATGAAGTTCCCTCCTACCATTGAGAACTGGAGGTCCTCCGGTTCTGAAGAGACTATGCAGGAATAGGGGTCGGGGGCAATTCCCCCTTTGCAGTCAACACATATGATGTCGGCACTTTTTCCGACCTCAAGACTCCCCGTCTTCTCCTCGAGAAAAAGAGCCCTTGCTCCGCCTAAAGTCGCGAAATAGACCGCCAGACGGGCACTCTGCCGTATTCCCTGCTCAACCATAATGTCATGCAGGAATCTGATCTCCCGGAAGAAATCAAGATCCGAGTTGCTTGAAAGTCCGTCGGTCCCGAGCCCTACTCTTTCATGATCAAGCATCTGGCGCAGGTTCGGTTTGCCCACTCTGAGAAAAACATTGCTTCTCGGGCAGAGAACAATGCCGATATCGGCGCCTCGGATTATCTCCATATCTTCATCCACCACCTGGACCATGTGAACGGCGGAGAGCTTTACGTCCCCTCCGCGAAGAAATCTGTTTATGTAGCGCGTCGGGGTTTCGGCCCCGGGCCTTTTGAAGGTTTCCTTTTTTATGAGCGGGAAGATTTTCCGTTCAAATTCATTGGGCAGGTTTCGCAGGAAATCGACTTCATCAGGGCTCTCGCCCAGATGGATTCCCGCCGCGACCGAGTTTTCCCGCGCACAGGCGAAAACCTCCTCCAGGAGTTCCGGCCCGCAGGAATAAGGCGCGTGCGGAAAAGGTCTTTCCTCATAAAGATCCTCGTTTTGGAATTCAAGCGAGGAAAGTCTCGGTGAAATGCGGTCAAAAAGTTCGAGAAACGCGATAATCCTCATCCCCGAGCTTCTAAGCATGTCCCTCCCGCCGAAATCCAAGGAAGATATTTCCCCGACTGTAGTGACTCCGCTTTCGATGACGTCGCGAATCCCCATCCTCATTGAATCCTCCGCAAGATCTTGATCAACCCCGCCGGCCTTAAGAGTGACCAGCCGCTCAAGCCATCCGGTAAAATCCTCGAAACCCCCGATCTTCCCCCTTGTCCAACTGAGCTCAAGGTGAGTGTGGGCGTTTACGAACCCGGGGAGTATTATCGAGTTCGGCCTTCCTATTTTCTGTAAGCCGGGATAGTCAGTCTCGATTCTATCCGATGTTCCGATGTCAACGATACGTCCCCCGTCCACGACGACGGCTCCATTGCGAATCGGTTCAGAACTTACCGGAATCACCACATCCGCCGTTAAAAGCAGTCTTTCCATCGAAAAACGAATCGGTCGCTCTATAAGTTTATAGCGGAAGGATTTCTGAGTTTGTAAAGAAGATCGTCGCTTAACATTCCCGAAAAGACTTCCTCCACCTCGCCGCGCATAGTGATCGCCCAGTCCTCCCCGACGTTTATGTCGAGAGCCCCGCCGGGCATCAGCACCTTGAGCTTCCGATCCGTAAGACCGGACTTCACGCACGCGGCGGCGACCGCGCAGGAACTGCTGCCCGAGGCAAGAGTGTAGCCGGCCCCCCTCTCCCAGATCAGGATGCGAACGCTTGAGCGCGAGATCACCTGGGCGAACTGAACATTAGTTCTGTTCGGGAAAACGGGGTGGTTTTCTATCTCGGGTCCGAGTTTCCTTATGAGATCTTCTCTTAACTCTTCGAAGAAAATAACGCAGTGGGGGTTCCCCACCGAAACGGCGGTAAAATCAAATTCCGACGCGCCAAGAGCCAGGCGCTGCGCCACCGCTTCTTCCTCTTCTATATCTACCGGCACCTCATCCGCTCTGAAAGTCGCCGTGCCCATTTCCACCGTGACGTGGTGGACTTTCCCGTCTTTTTCCTCGACTTCGGCAGTAACAAGGCCGCCGGGAGTATCTATGGAAAAAGTCTTGCTCGAGGCGTTTTTTCTCTCGTAGAGGTACTTCGCGAAAATCCTGAGCCCGTTTCCGCTTTTTTCCGCCTCGCTTCCGTCAGGATTGAGAATCCTGAGCCCGAAATCCCCCCTTGCGGGAGGGACCAGAAGCAGTATGCCGTCAGAACCTATGCCGTAGTTCCTGTGGCATATGAGTTCTATGGCTGATTTGTCGAGATCAAAATCTATTTCGGCGCTGTCTAAGACGATATAGTCATTTCCCAACCCGTGTGATTTTACAAAGCAGTTCATCACGTCGCTTTCAGTTTTGGGAAAATATTCCGGAAGAAGATGCTAATCCTCCAGAATGAAGGTGATCCTGACGTGGGAGCGGTACTCGGTAATCTTCCCGTCATCTATGCGGGCGTTCATTTTCGTTACCTCGATTCCGGTAAGACCCCTTATCGTCTTGTTCGCTCTGTCAAGAGCCTCCTGCACAGCATCATCCCATGACTTATCGGATGACCCTATAACCTCTGTTACTCTAGCTACAGCCATGGTAATCCTCCTTAAAACAGTTTTTGGCGTAATTTGGGGTCTATATTATAACGTTATTTCCAGACCTTTGTAAATCGGCCGCATCACTCAAATCTGTGCTGTCCCGGGAAGATATATCCCATCGCAAACGTCACCACCACGATGCAGAACCCGATCACGGCTCCGAGCGCCGCCCTTCTGCCCCTCCACCCGAGGGAGAGGCGTCCGTTTATCAAAAAGGCGTAAAGAAGCCACGTAACGGTAGACCACGTCTCCTTGGCTCCCCATATCCATCCCTCGCTCCATATCTCCCTTGCCAGTATGAACCCGATCACCAGACTCACGGTGAGAAGCGGGAACCCGAGCAGGAGACTCAGGTGGTTTATCCTGTCAAGCGTTATCAGGGAAGGAAGTTTTTTCAGGTGAGTCCCTATTCTTTTAGACTTGAGCTGATTTTCCTGGAATATGTAGATCGCACCCGCTAGACAGGATATCGCGAAAAACGCCTCTCCAAGAAAAATGGACAGTATGTGCGCAAGTATCCAGGGATTGGCAAGTGTCGGGTCCTGAGTGATCATCCCGTCCGGAATGATCACGTAGGGCAAGGTTCCGAGAAAAGCTACGGGGAGCACGAACGCGCCGAGCACGGGGGTCTTGAACCTCAGTTGGGAAACTAGAAAAACAAGCGTTATAAGCCACGAGAAGATAAAAAGGGGCCTTGAAGTGCTTCCGGCCAGTACGTCGCCGCGCGTGAGGAAAATAACAAGCAGCGCTGTATGGGCGAGCACTCCCGCAATGGCGAAATAAACGCCCGCCCGGGAGATTTTTCTTTTCTGCGACCAGAGGTAAGTGCCGTAAAGAAGAGAAGAAAGCAGGTAAAGGGCGGAAATCAGGTATATAACGTTCATTGAAGCTATATTCTATTGCTTGGCCCGGCAAATACAAATCGGGAAAAGTCGTCAGACCTCTGAGAGATTCTTAAGACTTTCGGCCTGAAAATGAGCCGCGAGAGGTTCCAGGAGAGGATCAAGATCTCCTCCAAGCACCGATTCCATCTTATGGAGAGTGAAGCCTATCCTGTGGTCGGTTATTCTCCCCTGAGGAAAGTTGTAGGTTCTTATCTTCTCACTTCTGTCCCCGCTTCCGACCTGGGTTTTTCTTGTGCGCGAGATCTCGCTTGCGCGCTTGCGCTCTTCCACCTCGTAAAGCTTCGCGCGCAGCATGCTCATGGCATGAATCCTGTTTTTCTGCTGCGAGCGATCATCCTGGCACTGCACGACGATTCCCGTTGGAAGATGGGTTATCCTTATCGCGGAATCCGTTTTGTTAACGTGCTGACCCCCGGGCCCGGAAGACCTGAAAGTATCCACCTTGAGTTCCTTCTCTTCCACCTCCACGTCAACCTCGTCGGCCTCCGGAAGCACGGCGACGGTCGCCGTTGACGTGTGTATTCTCCCGCCGGCCTCCGTCGAGGGTATCCTCTGGACCCTGTGGACCCCGCTTTCATACCTGAGCTTGCCGTAAACATCCCGCCCTTCGATCTTTACCACAAGTTCCTTTATCCCCCCGATCCCGGTTTCGTTCAGGGTTATGGTCTCAACCTTCCAGCGGTGGTTCTCGCAATACCTCGAGTACATTCTGAGAAGGTCAGCCGCGAAAAGCGCCGCCTCCTCCCCACCGGCTCCGGCCCTTATCTCAAGAAAAACGTTTTTCCCGAGATTCGGATCTTTGGGCAAAAGAAGCTTTCTGAGCCTCCTCTCAAGCTCGCTTTTCTCCTCCGAGAGCTCATCGAGCTCCTCGCGGGCAAGAGGCGCAAGCTCACTGTCATCAAGCAGTTTGCGATTCTCTTCAGCGGCCTCCGCGACTTCCTTCAGCCGCGCGTAGACGGATACCACATCCTCAAGCTCCGCATGCTCCTTTGAGCACTTGATTCTCTGCTGAGCGGAGATGTCGGGATCACCGAGCGCCCTTTCAAGTTCAAAAAACCTCCGCTCAAGCTCCTCAAGCTTCTCAAACAGCTTCTTATCTTCAACAGGACTTGTCTGCATGGCAGAAATTATAGACAAAAAGTCCTCAAAACGTAAAAAAATTCCCTTTGCGGGCCCGGGAAGGACGCTTGAGGCATTATTCTTGTAATAACATCATCATAGTGATACAATTTGTATTAATTATGGAATCATTGGAGATTCTTGAGAGAAAAATCAGAGAGTTTGTAGATAAAAACGCCAAGGCTGCTGAAGAACATAACAGATTACTTGAAGAAATTAAGGTGCTCAGAGAAAATGCCGCTTCGATTGAAGCCGAAAAGGAGCGCCTTAGAACGCGCGTTGACAACATGATACGGATAATCGAACAGCATCTTGGCGAAGAGTCGGTATGAAAGACAGGATAAAAGTAGTTTTCTTTGGGAAGGAATATTCAGTCCTCACGGATGCTGAAAAGAGTTACCTTACGAAAATTGTAGATTATCTTGAACAAAAAATTACCGGGGCAGCAGAAGATAACGCGTCCATAGCTGTCCCTACTCCCGTTTTTCTGGCTTCTCTTGAGATCGTTGATGATTTCTTCGCACTGCAGAGGGAATTTGATGAGTTCAAAAGAGCCGCGGAAAGAAAAACAGAGAAACTGGTCGGACTGCTCGAATCACCCGGAAGCCAAAAAGAACCCGTCCTTATTGAAGAAAGCCCCGAAGACCCTTTCAAATCAAGAGGAAACAGCTTCTGAGACCAGCTCCGGTTCCACATGCGTAAACGGTTCCCGGGAAACCAGCCCGCGGGATCCCTCACTTGAGGAAAAAAACAGCCTGAGAAGGAATCTTCTCGAGAAGAGAAAGAATCTTCCTCAATCTCTGCGGCGGGAAAAATCCGCCATGGTTCTCAAGGTTCTTCTCTCCGAGAAGGTCTTCTCTGACGCATTGAGCGTCGCTCTCTATTTCCCCGTAAACGGCGAAGTCGACACCCGCGAAATATTCAAAAAATGCATTGATCTTGAAAAAAAGGTTTTTTTTCCGAAAACCCTAGGCTCCGATCTTGTTTTCCTGAGAACGAGGAACATTGAGGAACTCACCCCCGGGGGCTTTTCCATCCCGGAACCCCCCGCGGACGCCGAACGCGCCCGCGGCGGCGAGCTTGACCTCGTACTGGTGCCGGGAGTGGCTTTTGATTTCTCCGGAAACAGAATCGGGTACGGAAAAGGTTTTTACGACAGGTTTTTAAAAGATATACCCAGGCAGATGCGCTTCGGACTGGCCTACCGGTTCCAGGTACTAGAAAGCGTCCCTTCGGACGAAACCGACGTTAAGACGGGTCGCATAATCACAGAAGACGGAGCAATTGACTGTCTGGCTAAAGAAGGAGACTGAAATGCAAGCACAATCAATATTGCTGTTTTTGCTGCTCTTCGGACTTGGATTCGCCGCCCATTTCATCTACAAGATGATCATGGAGAAAAAGGGGATCCGCGAAAGCCAGAATCAAGCCCAGATCATAATCGAAAAGGCCGAGAAACAGGCGGAAGAGATAAGAAACAGGGCTGAGAACAGGGCGAAGAAACTCGTCAAGGACAGAAATTCCCAGATGCAGAAGATGTCGAGCGAAAAGCGCAAAGAGTTTTCCGCTACTGAAAAAAAGCTGAAGGCAAGGGAAGAGAAACTTGGCAAGGAATATGAGCAAATTGACACAAAGAAGGTGGAACTAGAGAAGGGGAAGACGGAACTGGAGAGCAAGAACCTAGCTCTTGAGGAAAAGCAGAGAACTCTTGATGAGAACATCGAAGAGATAAAGGGAAAGATTGAAGAGGTGTCAGGTTTTACCCGCGAAACGGCTAAGGCCGAACTCGTAAGACTGGTTGAGAACGAGGCAAGACACGAGGCGGCGAAAAGACTCAAGCAGATAGAAGAAGAGTGCAATTCATCGGCCGAACGGAAGGCGAAGGACATAATATCCCTTGCCATCCAGAGATATTCCGGAAGCTACACGAGCGAGAAAACGGTGTCGGTCGTCAATCTCCCGAGCGACGACGTAAAGGGAAGAATTATCGGGCGCGAAGGACGGAACATCCGATCCATAGAACTTCGTACCGGGGTGGACATAATTATCGACGACACGCCCGAGACGGTTGTGATCTCGTGTTTCAACCCCATCAGGCGGGAAGTGGCGAAAATTTCGCTTGAGCGGCTGATAGCCGACGGGAGAATTCACCCCGCAAGAATCGAGGAGGTGGTAACCGAGGTTGAAAAGGAGATAGAAAGGGAAATACAGAAAGAGGGAGAACAGGCTCTTTTTGATCTCGGCATAAGCGGCATGCACCCGGAACTGATAAACAATCTCGGGATGCTTAAATACAGAACGAGCTACTCGCAGAACATACTCAATCATTCGATTGAGGTAGGGTTCATCTGCGGAATGCTGGCTTCCGAAATCGGATACGACGAAAAACTGGCCAAAAGAGCCGGACTGCTCCACGACATAGGAAAAGCGGTTGATCACGAGATCGAAGGTTCCCACGTGGACATAGGAGCGAACATCGTCAAAAAATACGGCGAACCCCCCGAAATTATTGACGCGCTTGAAAAAACCCATGACCCCCAGCCTCAGGGAATCCTGCCGCTTCTCGTGCAGGCGGCCGACGCCATTTCGGCCGCGCGCCCAGGCGCCAGGAGGGAAACGTACGAGAACTACGTGAAAAGAATCGAGAGCATAGAAGGCGTCGCGAGTTCTTTCCCGGGCGTTGAGAGGTGCTATGCGATCCAGGCCGGAAGAGAAGTCAGGGTGATAGTGGAAAGCGACCAGGTAAGCGACGAGGAAGGAGCTATCCTTTCCCACGAAATAGCCAAGAAAATAGAAAAAGAGGTCGTTTACCCGGGGCAGATCAAGATCATGGTCATAAGGGAAAGCAGGGCGACTGCGTATGCCTCATAGACAGTATAACGGCGCTCCTGTCCCCGCTTGAGGTTTATGGTATATTAGAAGCCCACCACTTAAACAGGAAAAACCGGCGGACGGGACTTCTCAAGGAGGATAAAATGTCACCACGAAGAAACGAGGAAGCGGAAGAAACACTCAAGCGGTTTAACAAGGAAGCGCTTGATTTCATGATTGAGAACCAGAGCAAAATCACCTGCGCAATAGTTTACGCCCTGTCTCATCTGAATCAGCCGCTAATTGCGGGATACCAGCGCTATTTCAACAATAACGTGATCCTGAAATACGATTCAAAAGCGGTGTTCGCGCATAACCCCGATCTTCCCGACTTTCTATGCGCATACTTTATCCTCGTAAGAAACCCGGAGAAAGCCGATCACAAGGAAATTCTCGAAGACTCCAAGGTATACGTCAACAATTTCCTAGAGTTTAACATGGAGATAATTTCCGGAATATCCTGTTTCATTTTCGACACGAAAAGCGGCGAGGTAATCGAGAGAGTCGACCGTGGAAAAAAAGAAAGCTTGGAATCCGTCGAGTTTCTCAATATCTGAGCCTTCCGCAGGTGCGGAAGCTAGGCATGTTTAAGCGAATCGATAAGCGCCCCAAGCGGTCTGTCCGCTCCGGGAAATCTGTCCTTGAAAGTCCCCCCGTTTTCAAGCTTAAGCACTCCCCTAGGACACACGGCCGCGCACACCCCGCATCCGACGCATGACGCTCTTATTATATTCTCGCCCTTCTGAGCGTAAGCCCTGACGTCTATGCCCATCTCGCAGTAGGTGGAACAGTTCCCGCATGACATGCACTGATCGCCGTTTGTGGTGATCCTGAATCTTGAGAGATACCTCTGTAAAATTCCGAGAACGGCGGCCAGAGGACAACCGAACCGGCACCACACCCTGCTTCCCATTATGGGGTAGAAACCCACGCCTATAACCCCCGAGAAAATGGCCCCGATGTAGAACCCGTACCACTTCTTAAGAGACATCGACGCTTCCCCGAACACCGCTCCCGAGGTCGCGGAGTTAACCCAGAGAAGAACCGTCGTAACAACGATAAACACCAGTACGGAATGCACGATCCAGCGCTCTATGCGCCACGCCTTTTTCGATTTGTCGGAAAGCTGTCTAAACGGGTCCCCCATGGTTTCCGCAAGCCCCCCGCAGCCGCAGACCCACGAACAGTACCATCTCTTGCCGAAATAGTAGGTAAGAAGCGGAGTGGCAATGAAGGTCATCACGGCTCCCCAGAAAATAAGGAACATCCCCAACCCGCCGGGATGATTCACAAAATAGCTTAAGGTGCCCGGGAACAGGTATTCGGGCTTAAGCGGCCAGAAGTAGCTGAGGTAGAACTCGGGCTGGTTAAACAGCATGAGTATGTTGGGGATAAGAAAGGCGAACCCGAGCTGGAAGAACATAACCGAAGCCGTTCTTATCTTCTGGTAGCGGTTATGCCTGTATTTCATGAACATCCTTACTCCGAAGACGAAAACGGCTATGGTGTAGAGAAAACCGTAGAAAAACCAGTTGTTGGCCGGAGATCCCGAAAGGGCCAGAGAAAGCGGGTTTACGATCTTTATTCCCCCCGCCAGGTATTCGGGAAACCAGTAGAGAGCTATGTAGAAACCGGTGAACACGATTCCGACAAGCCAGCCGAGAACCCCCTTGTTGGTCAGTCCCCTGAAGTAGATATTATCATGCTTGATACCCGGAACCGTGCCTTTGAAATCGAGGTAGAAGTAGAACACCGTACCGAAGAAGACGGGAAGCAATACGAGAAGAAACCCGGCCCATGTGCCGCCCGGAGGCATGCCCATGGCCTGAAGCGCGAACATCAGGATTCCGAATCCCAGGACGGCGAGAGAAAGCTTTTCTCCGATTCCAAGTGGTTCGGCCGGGGCTTTCTCCGGCTCCTCAAAACCGAGGGCTTCTTCGTCAAAATCGTAATCTATAATGTTCTGTTCCATCAGGCGGCCTGCTTCCTTATCTCCTTTATTATTTCCGCTTCGCATTTCTCGTAGAACTCGGGATCGAAATTGGCGTCCCCCAGATGATCGAGCACGTAGTCAAGGGACCTCCTCTCCGCTACCCAGCTCTCGCAGATCCTGTGGCTGTAGCGAAGGCCCATGACTTTTATGCCGCAGACGGCTCCGTCTCTCGTGACGATTCTTATCGAACGGCTGCGATCGGGGTGCTCCCAGTAAAAATTGCTTTCCCCTTCAACGGGAACGTTTCTCACCATGCCGTAAGTCTGGTACTCAAGATCGAAGAACTTGGCCGAGTTATACCATATCCCGGGGTCATACACGCTTTGCCGGCCGGCCATGACCTCTCCGGCCACTTTCCCCTGGTTCTTGCCCGTGTACCAGACCTGCTGAATAAGGTTTCTCCCCTCCCCTTCGGTGACTATCTCGGCGCAGTCCCCGGCGGCAAACACGTCGGGGGTATCAGTCCTGAAGCCCCAGTCGACCAGAATACCTCTCCCTGTCTTTATGCCGCTTGCCTCGGCAAGGACGATGTTCGGACTCACCCCCGCGGTGAGTCCGACGATCTCGCATTCTATAAATTCATCTTTGCTGGTCACAACTCCCCGAACCCTTCCCGAATCGTTCCCTGCTATCTCCTTAAGCTCCGTGGTGAGCCTAAGATCGATTCCCTGCTCCAGGATCACCCGGTTTATCATCTGCGATTCCTCAATCGGAAGGACGTTCGTCCAGTAGGATTTTTCTCTCACCAGAAAAGTGACGTGGATATTGCGCGAGTGAAGCATCTCCGCAAGTTCGATTCCGATGAGACCTCCTCCAACTATGACGGCGCTTCGGGCGCCCTTTACGTTCTCGTAAAGAAGCCTGAGATCCATCAGGCTGTAGAAACCCTGGACTCCATCGAGATCCTGACCGGGCCACCCGAACTTGTTTGACCTGGACCCCGTGGCGATAAGCAGCTTATCGAACGAAACGGGATCTTTTTCGTGCATGATGAGCTTTTTCCCGGCAGCATCAATTTCGTTAACCCAGCCCCGCACCAGATCAATGCGGTTTTTTCTCCAGAAACTGTCCTCGTAGGGCTTGGTGTCCTTGTAGCTCATGTGGCCCATGAATATGTACATGAGCGCCGGGCGGGAATAGTGAAAAGAGGATTCCCCCGAAATCATTACGATTTCCCAGTTGGGCTGGTGCCTGCGTATACTGAGAGCGGCCGCGACCCCCGTTACCCCATTTCCGATAATAGCTACGCGCATGGCTGGTTTCCTTCCTTACCGCAAACCGAGTTAGACTCTCCGCACGCGGCAGATGCTACTTTTCGAAGCGTTCTCTCTGGTCCGGATTGTTTTCGAGAAAAGCCTGCAGATGCCTGTCCGAATAAGAACCCTTCGGGTAATACTGGTCATAGAAATCCACGTCTATGTGCATCGCCTGAAAAACTAGCCTCATGTACATGGGATCCACAAACGCGGGGAATCTGCCGTAAGTGTCATAAATATAGTTCGCGACGTCCCTTACAATCTGCATGGTGGTCTCCGTCGGTCTCGGGGCCTTCATAAGATGCTTGTCAGGCTCTGTGTACGGAAAAGGCTTGTCGGATTCCCACGCTTTCCATTTGTGGGCCAGGAAGTGATCGATCGCATCATCCATGTTCTCATAGTAGGGCGGGCAGTAAGCTTCAAAGACCCCGTCCTTCCCCACGGGAACGGTGGTGGGAGGATCGATCGTACCTTTCTTCGGCTGGACAAAGCGGAATCCGAGCCCCTTGAACAGGTTCGGGGCGGCTCCCATGGCGAATCTCGGTATGAAGCCCGTAAACGCCCATCCGGCAAGCCCCAGAGGCTGGAGAGCAAGGGCCATGTTCTGCGTGACAAACGCCTGCTCAACGTTAAGTCCCGTAAGAATTCTTACCTCAAGATCAAACAGGGAAAGCTTGATATCGCCCTTGAGCCTGCCACTCTCTACCCACTTCTCAACGCCCGCGGGCTTTCCGGTAAGATCGTCGATAATCGTGAATCCGTAGCTGTGAGCACAGTAAAGGGTAAGAAGATTGAGGTACTCCTCGGTGATATCCGTTACCGGAACAAAAAGCGTGGAGCCGGGCTTGTTGGCATTCCACTGGTTAAACTCAAAGAGCCCCGGCATCTTGTCGGGCATGTCTGCCCTTCCGTCCTCAAGCTTGTTAAGGCTCTCTCTGTAGAGTTCTAGGACTCTCGCGATTTTCTCCTCGCGGGAGAGCTTGAAAAACAGGTCGATCTCATGCTCCTTGGGAAGCATGTTCTTCACGTCCACGTGGTAAAGACCATTGTCGTTTGTGAAAAAAAGCTCGGTTCCGTGATTGTTGCACGCAGAAGGCCAAGTTCTTCCCGTCCACTGGCAGAGAAGATCTATCCCGTTCTCGGGCGGCAGGTCGGCGAGGCAAAGCCCGGTGAGTCCCGTTCCGGCCCACACCAGAAGCGCTTCCTCCACCTCGGTGAGGGGCACGGGATCGTATTTCGACTTGAACTCAAGGGTGCTGTCCTTAAGCTCCATTCCAAGGCCGAACCTTCTTGAGCGCCTGTTGAATATGGAATCGAAAAGAGGGTACTTAAGCGCCTCCTCAATCCTCTCGCTTAGAGCCGTTTTATCGAGTTTGCCGTTTTTCATCGTTTAAATCTCCTTGGGTCTGGTTGAGTGATAAAGTGAAGTATACCAAAAATCAGGCGGTTTTTCCCCTCCCGAAATCCCTTGCCCATGATTTGAGGGTTTCAAGGGCGAGGCGGCTGCACTTCGGGCGGGTTACCATTATGTCCTTGCCGAGAAATTCCCTGAGATAGTCGGAGTCGAGCTCTCTTAGCTGCTCCACGGTCTTTCCCTTTAAAAATTCCGTAAGAAGGGAAGCCGCGGCCTGGCTTATCGTGCAACCTTCCCCGTCAAAACTTATATCTTCTATAATGCCCCCGTCGGCTGTACGAATATAGATATTCAACGTGTCTCCGCAATTAGGGTTGCCGCCTCTAAGCGTCACCGTGGGGCTCTCAAGCGGGCCGAAGTTTCTCGGATTCTCATAGTGGTCCATGATCATCTTCATTCTTTCTTCTTCAATCATGTGAGTGCACCGTGCCTTCTTACCTCGCTTTTTATCCTCGCGTAAACCGCGCTGAGACCCCTTACCCTCCTTATCCCGAGATTCTGGGCTATCCCGAGCTGGGAGATAAAGTCCACCGGCGCGGATTCGATCTCCTCCGGAGAGAGTCCGTCAAAGGCGCTCACGAGAATCGACACAAGCCCCCTCACGGTCGGAAACGGTTCCGGGACGTCGGCAAATATATTCGCCTTGCCGTCTTCCACCTCAACCCAGATAAAAACCGGGGTCTCGCACTCGTGCACCTTGTTAAGATCCCTGTCCACGCGCTCGGCAAACCTCCTTGGAATCTCGGGAAGGTCTTCCGAGTAATCTATCAGGAGCTCTATCATCTCCTGACGATCAGCCGCCTGGAATTCCCTGACTATTTCCTCTATGCTGGCCATTTCCCCGCAGTTTCAAAAAAAAAAGGATGCGGACCCGCAAGACCACATCCTTTTGATTATCTCAAAAACACTTCTCCTTTTATTTTTCTATCGGAGCCCTTACAAGGTTCCCCCACTCGGTCCACGAGCCGTCGTAATTCCTGACGTTCTCAAACCCGAGAAGATAGGTAAGGACAAACCAGGTGTGAGAAGAACGCTCCCCTATCCTGCAGTAGGCAATCACGTCCTGGTCCTTGCTCAGCCCCTGCCCCTTTTCGTATATATCGACAAGCTCATCGGCCGAGCGGAAGGTTCCGTCCTCGTTCGCGGCCGTGGCCCAGGGAACGTTTACCGCGCCCGGAATATGTCCTCCGCGAAGCGCGCCTTCCTGGGGGTAAGCCTCCATGTGAAGAAGCTCTCCCGAATATTCCTTCGGGGAACGGACATCGACAAGCGGCTTGCCGGAGCCCATGTGTCCAACAACGTCATCGCGAAAGGCCCTTATCGACTCATCGACCGCCGACACCTTGTAATCCGTTTTCGCCCTTTCGGGAACATCCTTTACCAAGTCTCTTCCCTCGTCAACCCATTTCTGCCTGCCGCCGTCCATTATGAGGCACTTTTCATGCCCCAGGACCTTGAAGGTCCAGAAGGCGTAGCAGGCCCACCAGTTGCTCCTGTCACCGTAGAAAACCACCGCGTGGTCGTTTGAAATGCCTTTTTCAGAAAGCAGCGCCTCGAAATCCTCCCTGCTCACGTAGTCCCTTATAAGCTGATCCTGAAGCTCGGTCTGCCAGTCAAATTTCACCGAATTTCTTATGTGTCCTATTTCGTAAAGCAGTATGTCCTCATCCGACTCCACTATAACGATATCGGGGTCGTCAATATGCTCCTCTACCCACTCCGTGCTCACCAAAACATCCGGGTTTGCGTAATCCGCCATTTCTAAAACCTCCGTTCGGCCGCGGAACTTCGCGGCCTTTTGCAATATCTGACTAAGTATAAATACACGGGGCCGGGTTTTCAAGAAGCCCCCAAGGGGCTGCCAGGCCCTGCGGGAAACTTGATTTTCGGGGCGGGTTGCATGATAATTTCTCCGTACCCGCAGTTCCAGGAGACCTCAAAATGTCGGAACCAGAAGAGCAGAAAGCAGAAGAAACGGCGGAGCAGGACCCCCCGGCACAGGAAACCCAGGCACCGGACGAAAGCGCCGAAGCCGCGGAGGAAACAAACGAAAGCGCTGAGGAAATTGCCGAAAGCGAAGAGGCTCCCATAATCTGGTCCCAGAAAAGGGTTCCCAACATAGAAAAGGGATATAACTCAAGCGTGCCCTTTTACATGATGGGAATTCTGGTCGGGCTCATAATCCTGAGCGTGATCTTCGCCAAGATAACATCCTGAGCGCGCAGTTCCGCTCCCGTCTGGAACCATGGAAAGGAAAAACCGCGCCTCATCCGTCGCAAAGAACCAGAGCGCCCTTAAAATAGTCTGGTCAGCCCTGCTGGTCGCCATGTTCGCCTATACCGCGGTGGTTTTCGTTTTCAAATCCCCAGAACCTCCGGGTGTCGCGGAAAACGTGAAAGCTGCTTTTCTTATTGGGGGAGCGATCCTCGGGATAATTTCCCTTCTCATATACAGGTTTACCCTTTCTGAGAAATCGCTTCGCAAGAAATTTCTCGCCACGGAGGGCCAGGAACCGGAGAAAAGGCTTGAGGAATTCTCAAACCGCCTCCTGCTCCCGCACGTGGTTCCCTGGGGAATAAACGAAAGCGTGGTGCTGCTCGGGTTCGTGCTTGCGTTTCTAAGTAAAGATCCCGCAGACGCAATTCCTTTCTCGGTAATAGGGACCATCCTGCATATCTACATGTATCCGAGAGTGGAACAACTTGTCGAGAGCACGAAAGATTACGTCTGAGCGGCGGATTCACTCAAAAAAGCGCTTTATTTCCGTGTGAATCTCTTCTGGGGAACCGGTCGCTTCTATTTCCTTGATTCTCTCAATGTCCCTTTTCATCAGTTCCCTGTAACCTCTGTCCACTCGGCTATGGAACTCAAGTGGTTCTTCATCCATTCTGTTGTTTCTTCCGCGGTTTTTCAGTCTCAAAAGCGCCTGCTCAACCGGTATCGAAAGAAAAAGCGTAATGTCAGGTTCAACCCCGAGGCTTGAGGCCTTGGCATTATCGAAAACAAAGTCGTGAGGAATTCCCCTTCCGAAGCCCTGATAAGCAAGGGTTGAATCGTAGTAGCGGTCGGAGATGACCGTGTAGCCGTCTTCAAGCTTAGGCTGTATTACCTCTCTTACGTGGTGGGACCTATCGGCGCAAAAAAGAAAAAGTTCTTCGTAAGGCTTAACTTCTATATCCCTGCGGGCGAGAATCATAGTTCTAATCGCCTCGCCGAGCTTTCCCTCGCCCGGTTCCTTGGTTAAAAACACCTTGGCTCCCTTACTTGAAAGATAGTCCGCAAGGAGTTTTATCTGGGTTGACTTGCCGCTTCCGTCTATCCCCTCAAACGTGATAAACCTGCTCACGCGGCACCTCCCGGCGTTTTCTCCTTACTGCGGGGCAAAAGTCCCGTCATCTTCCGAAGACTCCTAAGCTCTCCCGGGTTGAGATCGCGCCACGCTCCCTTCCCAAGCTCTCCGAGACGCACGTTGCCGCACGAGATTCTCTTAAGCCTGGTAACCCGAAGCCCGAAGGCCTCGAAATACTTTTTCACGAGATGCTTTCTGCCCTCGTGAAAGGAAATGCTTACCCGCGCGCTCCTTGCGGACACCTCCAGAACTCCAACGGAATCCGGCCTCGTAAAACGTTTTTCGATCTCAGATCCTTCCCCAAGCACCGCTTCAAGGTCACCCGGCATCTCTCCCGAGACTTCGGCCAGATAAGTTTTTGCCACCTTGTATCTGGGGTGATGTATCCTGTTCGCAAGCTCCCCGTCGTTTGTGAGAATCAGAAGCCCCTCGGAGTCGTAGTCAAGTCTGCCGACGGGATAGACCCTCTGCTCTATGCCTCCCAGAAAGGAGGTTATCGTTTTTTTTCCGTCTTCCATGGACTTAAGGGAAGTAAGGTAAAAAGGGGGCTTGTTAAGCATCACGTATCTTTTCCTTTCCTTATGCACGGGTTTTCCGTCAAGCGCCACCGTGTCGGCAGTCTCGTCCACCACGGAACCGAGAGCGCGGACAACCTCCCCGTTTACAGTTATCCGTCCCGCCTTTATAAGGTTATCCGCTTTTCTTCTTGATGTTATTCCGCACTCGGAAAGAAACCTGTTAAGCCTCATATGGAATGCCGAGAAATTTATTCTTAACCGTTCGCCTTATCGCATTCGTTTACAATGATGGAACGCAATTCCGTATTTGTAAAGTCTTTGCCATTTTCCGCGACGGCGGCAAACCGGAAAACCGAAATGCCAAGCCATTCACAGGGCTCAGCGGTTCATCCGGTTATCAATCAGGTCATCAACCACCGAGGGATCAGCAAGCGTTGAAGTATCGCCGAGGTCAGAGTGCTCGTTTGCGGCAATGCGACGCAGAATGCGGCGCATGATCTTGCCAGAGCGGGTTTTCGGAAGACCCGGCGCCCACTGTATAAGATCGGGGGAGGCGATCGGCCCTATTTCCTTTCTCACCCACTTAACCAGCTCGCCGCGAAGTTCTTCGGAGGGCTCGGAATCGGCGTTCAGGGTGATATAGGCGTAGATTCCCTGGCCCTTTATCTCGTGAGGGTAGCCCACAACAGCCGCTTCGGCGACGCTTCCGTGCGATACCAGTGCGCTTTCCACCTCGGCCGTGCCCATACGGTGACCCGACACGTTTATAACGTCATCGACGCGTCCCGTGATCCAGTGATAACCGTCTTCGTCGCGGCGGCAGCCGTCACCGGTAAAATACTTGCCCGGATAGGCAACGAAATAGGTCTCGACGAAACGGTCGTGATCTCCGTACACCGTGCGCATCTGCCCGGGCCATGAATCGGCTATGCAGAGATTTCCCTCCGCCGCGCCTTCTAGAATCTCGCCGTCGTCCGAGACCAGTTCCGGGCGGATTCCGAAAAACGGCAGCGTGGCCGAACCCGGCTTGAGGTCCGTCACCCCGGGAAGCGGCGTTATCAGAACGCCCCCGGTCTCGGTCTGCCACCAGGTATCCACTATCGGACAGCGCCCCTCGCCGACCACTTCGTGGTACCACATCCAGGCTTCGGGATTGATCGGTTCCCCCACGGTTCCGAGAACGCGAAGCGAGGCGCGCGAGGTTTCCTTGACCGGCCCGTCGCCCTCGCGCATAAGCGCACGGATAGCCGTGGGCGCGGTGTAGAAAATACTCACGTTGTGCTTGTCGCAGACCCTCCAGAAGCGCGAGATGTCCGGGTAACCCGGCACCCCTTCGAACATGACAGTGGTGGCGCCGTTTGCAAGCGGCCCGTAGACGATATAGCTGTGGCCGGTGACCCAGCCGACATCGGCCGTGCACCAGTAGACCTCCCCGTCGTGGTAATCGAACACGTACTGGTGGGTAATGGAAGCGTAGACAAGATAGCCGCCGGTTGTGTGCAGAACTCCCTTGGGCTTTCCGGTCGAACCCGAGGTGTAGAGAATGAAAAGCGGGTCCTCCGCGCCCATTTCCTCGACCTCGCATTCATCGGAGACTTCCGCCGCGGCCTCGTGATACCAGACGTCGCGGTTCCCGTCCCAGGGAATCTCTCCTCCCGTACGGCGCACTACAAGAACCTTTTTCACAATGGCGTCCACACCCTCTTCCTCAAGCGCCTTGTCCGTGTTGAGCTTAAGGGGCACCTTCCTGGCGCCGCGAAGCCCCTCGTCAGCCGTAATGACCACCTCCGAAGAGCAGTCGGAAATCCTCCCCGCAAGCGCGTGCGGCGAGAAACCTCCGAACACGACCGAATGAATGGCGCCTATACGCGCGCAGGCGAGCATGGCGAAGGCGACCTCGGGGATCATAGGCATGTATATCGTTACCCTGTCGCCCTTGCGGACACCAAGAGATTTGAGCACGTTGGCCATGCGGCAGACTTCGCTTTTTAATTCCCTGTAGGTGAATTTTTTGTCTTCAGCGGGATCATCCCCCTCCCATATGATCGCGATTTTATCAGGGGTCCGCTCCGCGTGGCGGTCAACGCAGTTTGCCGACACGTTAAGGGTTCCGTCGTAGAACCACCTGATCGACACTTCTCCCGGGCCGTAGCTTACGTCCTTCACCTTCGTATAGGGCCTGATCCAGTCAATCCGCTCGCCGTGGGCGCCCCAGAACCCCTCCGGGTTCTTAACTGACTGGCGGTACATCCAGTTATATTCGTCCCTGTTTATCAGGGCTTCTTCGGTAACGGCTTCTGAGGGTGGAAAAACTTTCGGTTTTGTCATGGTTTCACTAATTTTTTAAAACTTGATTGACGAGTCCTTTCGAGTATTTAAATCCCGCCGATGCAAACCCCGCAAGGAACTTTAAAAACAGAACTCCATGATATGATTTTTCGGACGTAATTATACATTACGCGGCGAAGATTCACCATATAAACCGGAGGGCATAACTTACTTAACTAGCCAAAAAACACCCCGTTTTTCTTCTCATTTTACTCCCAACTAGCTGAAAAAAGCTAAGGGTTGCGATTTCACTGATCGACTTCCTCTACTCGTTCGAACTCATGTACATAAACCTTGCCGTCCAATTCTGCCTTCATCACCACCCAGAGCTGTTTATCGTCTTCAAATAACTGAATGGCGTGGTGGTTTAACAGGCACACAATCTTATTCATCCATTCTGGGGCTGAAACCATAAAGACATGGGGGTGCTGTTGCTTCTGCTTCGAGAAGGGGTTCTCAGCGTGAAGAATTTGGTTGCAACTGTCTAAGAGAGCAATGTAGTCTTGTCTTGTGAGAAATCCAGATTTTACCTCTTCCAACGAAACAACTTTGCCGGTTTCTGAATCCACAACTTGTTTAGTCGGTTTTGGATAGAACCTTGAATTTGCTTTATCAAGGGTTTCAAATATGCGTTTCGCATTCCAGTCCTTTCGAAAGTCTCTTCGGTATTTCTCATATTCAGGTCTGTTTGCTGCCAGCGATGCCAAAGCAATAAGTTCCAGAATTTTTCGAATTTGAAGAGCCACTGATTCGGCTGTGGTTTGCAGATACATCGCATGGTACTTACCCTTGAGGAACCCCCATATAACTTCAGTTCGCTTCTTGATTTCTTCCATGCAATCAGCGTACTTTGAGTAAGAGTCATCAAGTGAAAGTGTCTTCTTCATATTGCTTACCTCTTCCCAGTTTTTCCTGTTTTTTACCTTTTCAAGTAGCAAAACTTCTGACTATCTGTTACGATCGAACCGTTCACAGTTAAAACGACCCCTTCAACTCAACGCGTACTGCCCTCCGCCGAGTGTCTTTTAAGCAAGACCGCAAGAAGCAACGTCAACGCTGCCAGAAACAGGCCAAGCGCGCTGCCGCCATCACTTCCCCCAAGAGCACAGCCTCCACCGCCGTCAGTCCCCCCCGTGGAGGGTTCTCTCCCGGGAGTTTCATCGAAACCGCCCAGCAGGATAAATTCGTCCTCACCTTGCACCATCGGAACATGCGAAGCGGAAAACGGATGCGCATAACCGCACCTCTCCCCGTCGTACTCGATGAAGCATCCCTCCTGTGCGTCCAGCACTGACTCTCCTCCTTCACAGAAAAGAATCCCGGACCAGTCCGTCTCCTCGACTTCCCTGTCATTGGCGTGAAAGTACACCCCGCCTCTTGCGGTGAGCAGGATAAGGTACGTCTCTCCGTCATTCCAGTTCCCCTCGTCGTCCCTGAACTCGTCAAGGAGGCAAAGCGTCCCGTCAGGGGTATCCGAGCCCTCAATGCGTTCCGCCGCGCACTCAACGAATCTCCTGAGGCTCTGATCATCGGTCACGCCGGAAACGGTGCACATTTCTTCTTCCGGCGGCGGAACGACGGTGTCGAGAGTGAAGCTCAATCTCGCCATGCGAGTGTCTGAGAACCTGCCCCGTCCCCTGAGACTTGTGATGGTTCCCTGGGGACTGGTAGCGCTATTGCTCAGCGAGAATCGTTCCCCGTTCTCGGTTCCGGCGTCGTAGGGAAACAGGTCTACCGCGTGAGAGGGCAGCCAGGCACCCGATCCGTCCAGCAGAGACAGACCGGAGACGCCCACGAACCAGTCCGGGCTGGGACCGATCATCGAGAGAAGGGTAAGCAGGGGATGAGTGCGGCTGAATTCGACTTCAAATGTCCTCGTGCCCGTGGCGGAGGTGCCGCTTTCCCTGACGAGGGATTTTACGGTTCCTTCTTCGGCGTTGCCGATTTCCGTCTCGAACGTGCCCGTGACGCCAAGTTCCGCCACTCTCTCAACGCCGGGGGTGGCCATCTCGCCCGCTGCCCAGAAAGTCACATCGCTGTTGTGCACGGCGCCGATCAGAGTCGTGAAATGCGCGCCGCCCACAACCCCGCCAGGCGTGCTGTCGGTGTTCCAGTTGCCTTCAAACGTCACCGTGTAGGTGGCAGTCTCCGTTGCGGTCTGCGCGCGGGCCAGCTCCGGCTGCGTGCCGAGTATGATGGCGGCGAGGAAGAGAAGGCCCGTCGCGATGCGCCAGGGACCGCAAAAAATGCGGGAGAAAAGCAGAAGACATGTGCGCTCCCGAGCGCGGATATCGTCCAGACGCGGCGGAATGGATGGACGCGGCAGTCTGTTTGATTTCAACGGGACCATTTCAGGTAGAACAGTACCCTGAATCCGGTACATCTTCGAACAAGGAGCCCCGCGGTTTCTCCCGTAAATTTTCGCATGTTGCTATTTTCAATCTGAATTGCTATAATACGCATATGCATTTTAAGAGCGAACAGTCCGACCTAAGAGGAATTTTCATGAAAACAGTTAACTCTACTCCCCCATATAAACTGTAGGCGTAGCTTCGCTGTCGCCGGGAGTTTCCGTTTTCCGTTCCCGTTTTTCTCCCTTCTGCTTGCTTCGGCGGCGCTGTTAGTATTTGCGGTTCTTGGTGCCGCGTCGGCGCGGGCACAGACGAGCGTCACCATGGTGAGCAATATCGGTCAAACTTCCCATAGCAGCCTTACCCATGTTAATTTCCATCATGCGCAGGGGTTCACGGCGGGCACCAACTCCACCCTCACGAGCGTAGAAATTAAGTTCAACCCTCCCACTGCCCCATCCGGCATAACGGTGAGGATAACGACAGGTCTGTCTTCGACGAGCGCGGGCACGGATGTCGCCACCCTGACCCCTCCGTCGACATTAATCGCCGGCACCAATACGTTCACCGCGCCCGCCAACACCACGCTTTCGGCCGGCACGGAGTACTTTGTGGTCATATCGAGCGGGTCAGCAGGTGAGGTGGTTTTCACGACGTCAACCTCTGAGGACTCGGGCGGGTTATCTGGCTGGAGCATATCCAACAACCGCCGCTGGAGCTCAGATGGAAATTCATGGGGATCTTCTTCTGCTGCCCTTCAAATCCGCGTCAAGGGCTATGCCAACACCAGTTCGAGTTCGCCACCACCTCCGCCACCTCCTGTCATTGAGTCCCCAGAAGGGGTTAGCCACAGCGGGAACGCAAGTGACGGTTTCTCCCTTACTCCACTTGGAGAAGGAGGTAGTATTGTTTACAGGAAAAGAACCATAGATATTCCCGTAACGCGGGATGAATGTCCCTCGCCCGGAAATCCCGCACTGATCATTTCCCGTAGCACACTTGACCGTGTGAAGGAAATTACCTTCGAACTCTCTGAAACTTCTCCACTAGATTCCCCTCCGGGGTTTCGCATGGAGGGCTGCGTTGCGGAAATAGATCCGGGAATAAGACTTGGACAAAGAGAGACAGTGGCTGTATGTCTTCCTCCTGCTGATGTTAAAGGAGAAGCCTATGTTCACCGTTACGACGAAGAGTGGAAGATTCTTCCCTCACGATCAGAGACTGTTAACGGAGAGGAGCTTGTCTGCGGGGATACAGACACCTTTTCCCTGTTCGGAGCTTTCCTTCCAGTGATTGAGTCAGCTGAAGGGGTTACCCACAGTGAAGACGCAGAGTATGGTTTCTCCCTTACTCCCATTGGAGAGGGAGGAAGCATTGTTTACGGACCAAAGACAATAGATCTTTCTGTTACAGGGGACGTGGGTTCTTCAGGAGATCCCGCGGTGATAGTGTCCCGCGATGTTCTTGACCGCGTAGAGGAGATAACCTTCGAGCTTTCGGAAGTCTCTCCCCATGATCCTCCTCCGGGGTTTTATCTTGAGGGTTTCGCAGTGGAAGTGGATCTGGGAGTCACGCTTGAGCCAGGAGAGACAGTGAGTGCGTGTCTTCCGTCTTCCGGGGGAGATATTTACCGTTACAGTGAAGAATTGGGGGAGTGGGAGATTCTTCCCTCGCAACTTGAGACTGTTAACGGAGAGGATGTTGTCTGCGGGGATGTGGGGAGTTTTTCCCTGACCGGAGTTTTCGTTGAGGACACAGGAGGGTGCGTCATTGCCACCGCGGGTGGGGAAGGAGTCCTGTGGCGGGGAGCAGTGTTTAACCTTCTCCTCATCATATCCGTGCTGCTGCTCATTCCGGGGAAGCGCAGGCCTGGGGTTTATGGCAGGAAGCCGCTGATTTGAAACAACTCCGGACAGCCAAAGAACTCAAAACCCAATCATTTTAATTGACTCCCTACACATCCTCGTTACATTCCTTGACAAAAACAGTCTCCGTATAAGATACTTAGAGGCGGGGTTGGCGGTATTGAGATTGCTTCCGCACGGGAAGCGAAAGGGGTGGTTTCTTTATATGGCTCTTTTATCTGAGACCTGGAAAAAGACATTCGGCGCAAACGAAAGCGCCATGCTGCTTGAAACATTCGGCACAAGCGACTTCTCGGAGCTTCGCCCATCCCCGAAACTCGAAAGAGTAATATCAAAAGCCATCGAGGAAGGAAGTATCGCGCGCGAAGACGCCCTCTACCTAACGGAGCTTTTCCCCAAGGAAATCCCCTTTCTTCTTCTGGCCGCATCGGCCATCAGGAACCGCTCGAAGGGAAAAACCGTAACCTACTCCAAAAACGTTTTCGTACCCTTAACCCAGCTCTGCAGGGACCGTTGCGGATACTGCACGTTCAAGATAGAGCCGGGGGAGGGAGCGCTGTTCATGACCCCCGAAGAGGTCGTCGACATGGCGAAGAAAGGAGCGCAGGCAGGGTGCACGGAACTTCTTTTCGTTACGGGCGACAAGCCTGAACTCGCCTACGAGGTATACAGGGACGCGCTCGGGGAAATCGGTTACCAGACGACGGCTGAGTACCTGATCGACATGGGAAAGACCGGGCTTGAGCACGGAATCTTTCCCCACACCAACCTCGGGCTCTCAACCCCGGATGAGCTCTCCGAGTTCAGAAAAAGCAATCCCAGCATGGGTCTCATGCTCGAGAACATAAGCGAGAGGCTTCTTAAGAAGGGAAACGCCCACCACGGCTGCGCGGACAAGGTCCCGAAGCTAAGGATGGAGACAATGGAGCACGCGGGCGACCTGAGCATTCCCTGGACAAGCGGCATACTCGTGGGAATCGGGGAAACGTTCGAGGAGAGAGTGGACTCGCTCTACGCCCTGCTTGAGCTCTCCCGCAGACACGGTCACCTGCAGGAAATAATAATTCAGAACTTTAACCCCAAGGAAGGAATAAGGATGGAGGAATACCCTCCCGCCGATTTTCTCGAGATGCTTAAGACCGTAGCCATCTCAAGGCTCGTATTCGGAGGGGATATGAACATACAGATACCCCCTAACCTTAACAACAGGAACTTCACTTTCTACCTCACGGCCGGAATAAACGATCTGGGCGGCGTGTCGCCCCTCACGATAGACTACGTGAATCCCGAGGCCCCGTGGCCGCAGGTTGAGAGAATGGAAAGGGAGGTAAGCGCTCTGGGCTACGAGCTTAGGGAGAGGCTTCCCGTCTATCCAGAGTACATAGACGAGAGGTGGATAGACCCCTACGTTCTCGGCAAGGTAAGGGAGCGCGTTGATGAGAGGGGATACGTTCCCGTAAACTGAAAAAATGGAAGACATAAACAAGATAATAGACTCCATAGAAGATAGAAGGCCCCTCGGCGTCGACGGGGTGATGTCGCGTGTAAACGGCACGACGGGCCGGATAATCGAGGACGCTCTTTCGGGAAAAGAAATCTCGGTTGAGGACGGAATCCATCTTTTCAGCATAGAGGATACGGACGAGATATCCGCCCTGGCCCTCGCGGCCGACCAGATAAGAAAGGAAGACGTCGGGGACGTGGTCACCTACGTCGTTAACAGGAACATAAACTTCACCAACATCTGCGACGTCTACTGCGGCTTCTGCAACTTCATGGCGGACGAGGGGGACGAGAGGGCCTATTTCCTCTCGATGGACGAAGTCGCGGAGAGAACGGTTGAGGCCTGGGAGATAGGCGCGACGGAGGTATGCATGCAGGGAGGCATGCATCCCGAGATAGACGGCAATTTCTACATCGACCTTATAAAGACGGTAAAAAAGGCCGTGCCCGAGATGCACACCCACGCTTTCTCCCCCTACGAGATCTACTACGGCGCCAAGACCCTCGGCATAGAGGAAGAGGAGTTCATAAGAAGACTAAAGGATGTCGGTCACAACACCTTCCCCGGCACCGCGGCCGAGGTTCTGGTGGAAGAGGTAAGGAAGGTAATCGCTCCCAGGAAGATACCGACCGAGGTATGGATAAGGGTGGTTAAAAAGGCTCACAAAGAGGGAATGAGAACCACCTCGACCATAATGTACGGTCATCTGGACAAGCGCCATCACTGGGCCATACACCTTGGAATCCTGAGAGACATACAGAAAGAGACCGGAGGTTTCACGGAATTCGTGCCGCTTCGGTTCATTCCCTGGAACACGAGGCTCTTCATTCACTCCAAGGGAAAGGTAAGAAAGGGCCCGACCGATCTTGACCAGCTGAAAATGTACGCGGTCTCCCGCATGATGCTCCGGGGATGGATAAACAACATACAGGTCTCCTGGGTAAAGCAGGGACCCGAGTTCGCGCAGTTCTCTCTCACAGCCGGGGCAAACGACTTCGGGGGAACGCTCATGGAAGAGCAGATATCCCGTTTCGCCGGCGCAAGTTACGGACAGTACTTCCCGCCCGAGGAATTCAGAAAACTCACCAGAGAAATAGACAGAATCCCGGCCGAACGCGACACGACCTACGGGATACTGAGAACATTTGAAAACGGCGAGGCCTGAAGACTTTTTCCCCCGCGCGACGTCTTCTGTCCCGAACTCCCCGGCCGGCACCGGTTTCCATGGAGAAATCAAGAATCGAAGAACTGAGCAGGACGCTCGGCAGGCAGATCCGGGGCGAGGTAAGAAAAAGCCTCGTTGACCGGACCATCTACAGCACGGACGCAAGCAACTACAGAATCCTCCCCGAAGCGGTCGTAATCCCGAAAACCCGCCATGACATAGAGATCACCGTCTCCGAAGCCTCCGCCCGCGACATACCGGTCACGGTGCGCGGGGCCGGGACAAGCCTCGCGGGCCAGGCGGTGGGAGAAGGGATAATCCTCGACCTCTCAAAGTACATGAACAGGGTGGTTGAGGTGGACGCCGAAGGGAAAAAAGTCAGGGTGGAGCCCGGAATCTCGATCGATGGCCTGAACAGGCACCTCTCACCCTTGGGCCTCATGTTCGGACCGGACCCCTCAAGCGCAAGCGTCGCCACCGTGGGGGGAGCCGTCGCGAACAACGCCACGGGAGCACATTCCATACTGTACGGAATGGCGGGCGATCACGTGATTTCCTCAAACGTCGTGCTGGCGGACGGGTCCCCACTCGAGCTCTCCGGGGAGAATTACAAAAGACGCGGGGGAGAGGGCGGCATCGCGGAGAATCTTTTCGAAAAACTCGCCGCGCTTATAAAGGAAAGCGGGGGGCTTGTAAAAACCGACTTTCCAAAACACTGGAGAAGGGCTTCTGGGTACTCGCTTAACTATTTTCTGGACGCAGAGTTCAATCCCGCGAAACTTCTTGCTTCCTCGGAAGGCACCCTCGCGGTCTCGACCGACTTTGAACTTAACCTCGTCGAAAAACCTCTCTCGAGCGCACTTTGCGTCATCCCGTTTCGTGAAATCCCAGAGGCAATGGACTCGGTCTCAGAAATCCTCTCCCACGGCCCCTCGGCGATTGAACTTATCGACGGAACCCTGATAGGTCTCGCGAGGAGAAAAAAAGGGTTCTCCCGCGCCCTCTCCTTCGTAGACGGAACCCCGGGGTCGATCCTGGTAGTCGAATTCCAGGGAGACGACGAAAGACAGACGGGCGAGAGGGCGAAAAACCTTGCGAAGTCCCTTGATTCCGCGGTTGCCGTACCGGGGCGCGAGGAGCAGAAAGAAATCTGGGACGTAAGAAAGGCGGGGCTCGGAATCCTGATGAGCGACAGGGGCAGCCGAAAACCGGTGCCGTGCATAGAAGACGTCTCGGTTCCCGCGGAGAATCTCGCCCGCTACACGAGGGACGTAATCTCGCTTCTTGGCGAGTTCGGCCTAAAAGCCGCCTTCTACGGCCACGCAAGCGCCGGGTGCCTGCACATAAGGCCCCTTCTCGACCTTCGGGAGCAGAAAGAAGTATCCGACATGGCGGCGCTTTCAGAGCGAACCCTCGAGCTTGTCCTCCGCTACTCGGGAGTAATGAGCGGAGAGCACGGGGACGGTCTCCAGAGAAGCTATCTTAACGAAAAACTCTTCGGAGAGGAGCTTTACTCCGTAATGAAAAGGCTGAAGGAGATATTTGACCCGCGAGGAATGCTCAACCCGGGAAAAGTAGTCCGGGGACCCGATTCTTCCTCGAATCTTAGGATAGGGAAACCCTCAGGTGAAATCGCCACCTTTCTTGACTGGTCCCGGGAGGGAGGTCTCGGCGCGGCGGCCGTGATGTGCAACGGCCAAGGGGTCTGCAGAAAGACCGCCGAGGGGATAATGTGTCCTTCCTACAGAGCGACTCTTGATGAAGGCGACACCACAAGGGCGCGCGCCAACCTGCTACGGGAACTTCTGCTGGGCCACATGGACAAGGAGACGCTCTACGAGAAAGGGTTCTACGACGTTTTCGATCTCTGCGTGGGATGCAAAGCGTGCCGTACCGAATGTCCTTCCGGGGTCGACGTCGGCAAGATGAAAACCGAGTTCCTGGCCCACTACAAGGACAAATCCGGGTTTACGGCAAGAGACAGGCTGTTTGCCCGGGTGCATGAGATAAGTTCCGCGCGAAGCGCCCTTCCCGGCTTCTTAAACCGCGCGCTTGAGGGTTCTTTTTCGCAGGCGCTGCTCTCGCTCGCGGGAATCTCACAAAAAAGATCCCTTCCCCCGATAGCCGAAGATACATTCAGCGGGTGGTTCCGCAGAAGAAAGGAGGGACCCGAAAACGGAAAACAGGTGGTTTATTTCCACGACACTTGGTCTGAGTTTTTCTACCCGGAAATAGGAAAAGCCGTCACCGGGGTGCTTGAAAGCCTGGGTTTCTGTGTGCTTCTTGAGAGGCAGAGAAAATGCTGCGGGCGGCCGATGCTGAGTACCGGCATGGTGGAGGAGGCCAGGGAAAACGCGGCCCATAACGTGAACGTTCTCTCGGCTTACGCCCGAAGGGGTATCTCGGTGGTGTTTTCAGAACCCAGCTGCCTGTCCGCGTTTCGGGATGAATACACAGACCTTCTTCCGGGAAACGAGTCTCTTGACGCACTGCTTCCGAACATACACTCGGTCTGCGAATTCGTCTGCGCGCAAGGGGGAGACCTCCGCAGTCCCGAGGGGCAAGGACGCGGAGGGATGCTCGTTCACGGACACTGCCACGAAAGATCCACGGGCGACTTTGGAAAAACCCTCTCGCTTCTCAGGGACCTGGGCTACGACGCGAGGTCGAGCGACGCCGGGTGCTGCGGGATGGCGGGGAGCTTCGGTTACGAAAAAGAGCACTACGAGATATCAAAAGCCATGGGGGAGTGCGGTCTTTTCCCGAAAATAAGGGATCTGGGAGAATCGGAGAGGGTCTGCGTGACGGGTATCTCGTGCCTCGAGCAGGTATCCCATTTCACAGAGGCAACCCCGGTTCACGTAGCCCTGCTTCTTGAAGAATGCATATCGACTAAAGATGCGAAATAACCATCTCCCATCATAGAAGACGTCTGTGAATGGTACATTAACTGTCCGCTTTTAGAGTACGTGATTTGTCCGCTTTGCCAGAAGAGTGTTTGAGTGGATTTATCTTCTCCGTAGGAGGAGGAGATACCCATGGACCAGACAAGGTTTCTGCAGAGAGTGAGGATGAATCAGTTCAAGCGAGTTTACGACAGATGGAAGCACGGGAAGGTGACGCAGAAAGAGGCGGCAGAGCAGCTTGGGGTAACCGAGAGGACGTTTCGCCGCTACATAGTCCGATACAGCAACGAAGGCGCACAAGGGCTTTTGGACCGCCGTCTGGGGAAGGTATCGCCGAGGAGGGATCCACAGCAGGAGACCTCGGAGCTGGTGGTGCTGTACGAGGATCTTTACCCGCAGCGCAACGTGGCTCACTTCTACGAGGCTTACACCGAGCGCCACGGAGGCAAGCGTTCCTGCAGTTGGAGAGCAAAGGCATATTCTTAAGTCTCTACAGTGACAGGGGTTCTCACTACTGGAGCACTCCGGTGGCCGGGGGACGGGTGGATAAAGATAACCCTACGCAGTTTGGCCGAGCAATGGCGGAGCTGGGGGTTGTGATGATAGCCGCATATTCCCCCCAGGCCAGGGGGCGAAGCGAGAGGATGTTCGAGACTCTGCAGGGGAGGCTGTGTGCGGAGTTGTCGGAACAGGGGATAGTGGAGATGGAGGAGGCGAACAGGTTTTTGAGGGATAAGTTCGTTCCTGATTTCAACGGGCGTTTCATGGTAGCTCCCGCCGAAGAGGGAAGCGCGTTTGTGCCGCTGCTCGGAGTGGGGACAGACGACATACTGTGTCTGAAGCACCGGAGGGTGGTGGGCAACGACAACTGCTTTAGGTACAGGGGGATGAGTCTGCAGATTCCCCCGGTTGAGGATCGTTATCACTTCGTTAGGGCGAAGGTAATGGTGCATGAATACCCCGAGGGGGGCATGGCGGTATATCATGGCAAGCGCAGGGTTGGGGTTTATGACAGGGAGGGGAGTTTAATTCTGGGAGCGGAAGAGATCGGCAGGGCGGCGGCGCTGGGATAGAAGCGCAGTTTCAATCAGACTCTTCGGGCTCGCCCTTCGAGTCTGATTTGAAGAAAGCAAAAGCGGACAGTTCTATTTGCTATTAACAGACGCCCTTGCTTGCCGGTAAGATAAAGACCATGGGATTTCCGCAGATCATAGGACACGAACCCCAGAAGGAATTTCTTCGCAACTCGGTACGCAAAAACCGGATCTCGCACGCATACCTTTTCTCAGGACCCGAGGGCATAGGAAAGAAACTGGTCGCGACCGGTTTCGCGAAACTCATAAACTGCGCCGAGAGAGGGACAGAGAACCTTGATTGCGAATGCACCTCGTGTGCGAAAACCGAAAAAGGCCTTAACCCCGACATCTTGGTGTTCGGATACCCGGACGAAAAGACTATAAAAGTGGACCACATAAGACATGATATAGAGCGGCTGATACACCTGGCACCCTATGAGAATCCCTGCAAGGTCTTCATAATCGACGGCGCGCAGAGAATGAACTTCAACGCCCAGAATGCGTTTTTAAAGACCCTCGAAGAACCGCCGCCTAACTCCGTCATAATCCTCATAACGACGCTCGCGGACCTGCTCATGCCGACTATAAGGTCAAGATGCCAGTCGGTGGTCTTCCAGCCCCTTGAGGCAGGACAAGTAAGAGAGTTTCTGGAAAAGGAGAAGTCTGGGGAGAATGACCCGGAGCTTGTCTCAAGAATATCGGGAGGCAGCATCTCAAGGGCACTTGCTACCGATGAAGATTATCTTCGTAAAAGAATCGAATACATAGACTGTGTAATGGCCGTCGACGCCAAAAAGCCCCTTACCCTTTTTGATTCCGTGGAGAGGATACAGAAAGACGTAAAAGGCGGAGGACTGCAGGAACTTGAAACGGTCTTTGACATTCTCTCGACATGGCTTCGGGACTCAGTGATTCTTAAGACCTCCGGGGAGAAAAAAGAAATAGTAAATGCCGATCTCATTGAGCAATTAAGCGAATATTCGGGAAAAAGGGACCTACCTGAACTTCTGGGCAAATTCTCCGCTCTTGAGGAAACCATGGCGCGGATCTCGGAGAATAACGCAAACGTCGAGCTCTCCCTCGAAAATCTTCTTCTGAGACTCTCTCGCTGTAGTTGTTCAGTTGCTGGCGAACCTTCCTCTCCCGATCCTTGACGTCCTCGCGCAAGCGGACAAGGTCACGCATTGCCTCCTGCCGCTTGTCCGCGACCCAAACAGGGGTAAGGTCTCCTCGACGAAGCATCCTCGCAAGCTTGGACGCGCCCCTTCTGTCCGTCTTTACCCTCTCCCCCGGAATCTTCGGAATCCGAGACGGAGCAACCACCATGCAATGGTGCCCAAGATCCAAAAGCTGCCTGTAGAGCACATACCCGCAAGGGCCCGCCTCATAGCAGAACAAAAGCAGTTCACAAGCGAACTGTTTGTTCAGTCGAGCAACCAGTTTCCTCGCCGACTCCGGATTGTTGGGAATCTCCCCCAAATGTTCCGGGTCTTTGCGCCCGTTATAAGCCACGGATATCGTAATGGTCTCCTTGTGAACATCCAGACCTATGTAGGCGGAATAACTTCTGCAGTCATCTGCGTGAACTGCTCTGTATCTTGTATTGCTGCTCATCATAACTGACCTCCCTGATCAAAAAATTTCTCCTGCTTTCACAATAACCAGCCCCTTGCAAACGGGAAGGTCAAATCATGATGACTGTACTGGTTTTTTGGGATTCGTAATGAGTCTGGGACTGTAACAACACCCGTCAAGAGGGCATTTCAAAAGCCAGGATCACTCGATTCGAATGAAACTCAACACCGACCCCTCCCGAATCGCCACTCCTTACCAGCCAGCGGACGCAACTATCCCTTCGGAGTTCATTACTCTTTAAATTGTTTTACTTAATCAATACAGAAACGCTACACCAAACGACAGGGAATCCATGGAGCAGTCAAGCTTGGTTATCCTGTCGGGAAGCAGCTTACAATTAAAACTGTTTCAGAAGACTCTTTTTACTGACTCTACTCAATCTCCCAAAGCGCCTTGGCTACCTCTACCCAGCGCGACCAGCCTCGGTCAGCAAAAACCTGCGCGTCAGCCGCCGTCATGGGCTCAAGCGAAGAATCCGACACGCTCTCCCCGAACGCAAGCAATGCACGGTCCCAGCGGTCCGTGTGCGCACTGTTAGACACATACCGCGTGTCATAACGCCATCCATACATCTTCGCTATCAGCTCCGCGTAGGTATTATCCTTCCCTCTCGCTTCCTCAAGGCATTTGATTGCTTTCGCCACCGGCTCCCATCTGTTTGCAGAGTAAAGTGTCATCATAAACCTGGCCTCAACCCCGCTCATTCCC